>CAITYL010000230.1 GCA_903896595.1 uncultured Lentisphaerota bacterium | reverse complement strand
CCCCGTCGTGGGTTGTTGCACGAGAGCGGCCTGCGGAATCCGCAAAGGGATCACCCTTTTTCAAAAGGGTGGCCCCAACATCCACGCCCTCATTGGCAGGAGCGGTTTGCGTCCGCTACAGTTAAGGGATGAAAAAGAAACGCAAGGCGGCGCGCCAGCGGCGCGACCGGTCGACGCCTCCCGCGCCAAAGCATGGGCAGCCCGCACGTCCCGCGCTGCCGGAGTGGTCCGACCGTCCCGCCGACCCTGAGGTGGGCACGGAACTCTCCGGGAGCATCAGCATCCACCTGCGCGGCTTCGGCTTTCTGACTGCGGCGGATGGCGGGCCGGATCTGTTCGTGCCACCGGGCATGACCGGCGGCGCCCTGTCGGGTGACCGGGTGCGCGCCGTGCGCATCCCGGATCCGCGGGGCCGTGGCCCGTGCGCCCGCGTCCTAAAAATCGAAAGCGAACGCCAGGCGACGTTCATGGGCGAGTTGCGCCGGGGCGGAGAGGGACGAACCGGGTGGTGGATGTGCCCGTTGGACCGCGGCCTGCCGGAAGCCGTGCCGGTGCGGACGCCGCGATTTGTGGATACGCCCGAGACCATTCCCGTACCCGGCGTGTGGGTGACGGCGCGCCTAGTCCGGCGCGACGGGCAGGAACCGGTGGCCGAACTGATCCGGCCCCAACCGGACGCCGCCAGCGGCATGGAACGGCTGCTGGACGCCGTGACTGTTGAATACCGCCTGGAACCGGCCTATACCGCCGCTGAGAACGAAGCGGCCCTGCAACTCCCGCCGCTGACCACGGCGGAACGGCTGGAATTGCCGGAACTGACCGTGGTCGCCATCGATCCGGTGGACGCCAAGGATCATGATGACGCGCTGTCGCTGGAACCCGGGCCGACGCCGGGCCTGGTCCGGGTGGGTGTCCATATCGCCGATGTGGCCGCGTTCGTGCAACCGGGATCGCCCCTGGATGAAACGGCCGCGACCCGCTGCTTTACGGCCTACCTGCCGGGGCGGACCCTGCCCATGCTGCCGCCGGGCATTGCCGGTGACCGCTGCAGCCTGGTGGAAGGCGAACCGCGCCTGGCGCACAGTGTGTTTTTGGACGTGGAGGCGAAAACGGGTGTGGTGGTGGCGGTCACCCGCCGGCACACGCGCATCCGGGTGGCCCGGCTCCTGACCTTTGGCGAAGTCCGCACCGCACTGACCACCGATGAAACGCCGGCGACCTGGTCCGCGGAGGTGACGCGGGTGGTGCTGGCCCTGGGCAAGACGGCCAAAGTCATGCGCCGGCGGCGGGCGGCAACGGAGGCGTTCATCTCGCTCGACCTACCCGAGGTGCGACTGCGCTGTGCGGAAAACCCGCCCCGCATCCTGGACTTGGTGCGCGAGGAGGCGGATCTGGCCCACGCCCTGGTCGAGGAATTCATGCTGGCGGCCAACAGTGCCGTGGCAGCCGAACTGGAGGCGCGCGACATCCCCGGCCTGTTTCGGGTGCATGCCGAACCGGGCCAGGTGGAACTGGCTGAATTCCGCCGCTGGGCGCGCGACCAGTTCGGGTTCGCCACCGGCACCTTGGAGGACCGGAGCGCGGTCAACCGGTTTCTGACCAAGCTGCATGAACAGCGCGCCGCCGACTTGATTGCGGGTGAGTTCCTGCGCACCCTGCCCCGGGCGGCGTACGCGGCCGAGGCGCGGCTGCATTTCGGTTTGGGCAAAACCAGTTATTGCCACTTTACCAGTCCGATCCGGCGCTATGCCGATTTGGTGGTGCATCAGCAATTATGGGCGGCGGACCATGGCGCGCCCGGGCGCCATCAAGAAGCCATGGCCGAGCTGGCGCGCCGGGTCACGGACCGGGAACGGCTGACCGACGGCGCCTATTTCGCGGCCCGCGACCGGCTCAAGCTGCTGTGGCTGGGCGAACAAACCGCGCGAGAGCCAGGACGGTTGCTGGAGGGACTGGTGGCGGAAACCGTCCGGGACGGGTGCCGGGTGTACCTGCCCGACTGGGGGCTTACCGGTTTTTTGGAACGGCGTCCAGCCGCCCGGTCCGGGAACCGGGGCAAAAGCCGACGGCCGGTTGGGAAAAGCCACAACAACGGCGATATTATCCTGACGCTCACGCGACGGGCCGATCCGGTGCGCGGCATCCTCGAACTGGAATTGCCGAAACCGCGACTGCGCCGGCGACACGGACAGGCCGAGGACGGGTGAGCAAATGGCCAAAGCAGCCGGAAACGGCCCAATTACTTAAGTTTATCGGGAGCAACAGAACGTGCTGACATTGATTCTTGGTTTGATCGGAGGCGGGGTGGTGGGGGTATTGCTGGCCTGGTGGCCGGGCGGGCCGTGGTGGGCCGCCTCGGGCGCCGTGGTCGGCTTCGCATTGCCCGTGGTCCTGCTCAACCTGTGGCTGAAAAAGAAGCTCGAGCAAGTATTCCTGCAAGTTCAGGAGTTGTTGCAGGGCACCCAAACCACGTTGCGGCGCAAGGTCAACCTGATGCAAAATCAGTTTTCCGGGTCGCCCAAGGTGATGCAGAAACTGGTCGAGCAGCAGCAAAACACCAGTATCCGGGATGCCATCAAGCTCCTGGAAGGCGCCCGCCCCCTGTACAAATGGAACTTCCTGGCCGAACGCCAGACCAACACCCTGCGGGCTCAGCTCCACTACCAGCTCGGCGAGTTCGAGGACGCTGACCGCTACCTGGCCAAGTGTTTCATTCTTGAGCCGGTGACCCTGGCCATGAAGCTGTCCCGCCAGTATATGACCGGCGCCACCAAGGAAAATCTGGACAAGGCGTTCACCAAGGCGCTGAAGCGTTACCCGTATGACAAGGGCGTGATCCTGTACGCCCTGTACTCCTGGATCCTGGTCAAGCAGGAACGCATTGACGAGGCGGTCAAGCTGCTGGCCGAGGTCAAGGACAAGGCGGAAAATGAGACACTGCGCCAAAACTGGGAACATTTGGCCAACGGCCGGGTCCGCAGTTTCTCGAACGCCGCTTTGGGCGACCAATGGTACGCCCTGCGCGTGGAAACGCCCAAACCGGTCAAGGCCAAACAACAGCGTTTTGGCCGGTTTTAATGCCCGAGCCTCTTGCAAAACTCACGGTTGCCATCCTTATAGCATTCGATATTTGACATATTCCATCCGAGCCCGGAACGTTAGTGACGGGTCCCAAAGGTTGCCGTCTCCTAAAAAAAGTGGATTCTTTTTGACCGGTCACTTTCGCTCCCTGCGGTCGCTGCGTTCGCGGCTCGGATTGGCACCGATACTGAAGAAAGTGCGGTCGGTTTTTTTAGGCACTAACCCCAAGGAGAACACGCCATGAGCATGAGACACCGATGGTTGACGCGCCTGGTCCGGAGTGGTCTGCTGGTGGCGGCCACCCTGATGCTGAATGCCGGGGCGGCCGACAAGAAAATCGCAAGCGCGCCGATTCATATCAAAAGCAGCCAGCAATTCACCAGGCAAGTGCTCAAAGCCGAGGGTCCCGTGCTGGTCGATTTCTACGCCGACTGGTGCGGCCCCTGCAAAAAGCTGGCCCCAGCGCTGGTCGAACTGGCCAAGGAACAGGCCGGAACGGTGAAGGTGGTCAAGGTCAATGTGGACGACAACCAAAAACTAGCCCAAACCTACGGTGTCAAAGGGATCCCCCACGTGGCCCTGTTCCGTGACGGCAAGGTGGTGGATACGCAGGTCGGCATCCGTTCCTCGGATACCGCCGGCATCAAGACCGACCTGCTCCGCTGGTTGAAGGAACAGAACGCCCTGGGCGAGCCGCCGGGCAAGTAACAGTTAAACGTTCGGATTCACCATTGAAATGCTTCGATCAAGCTTCGCGTCCTTCGCGCCTTCGTGGTGAAAGATTTAATGTTGCCGGGTACTAGAATTTAAGGACGCACGATGAAGGCGACTAGCGCCAGAACCGGCCGGGCATTTGTCCTCCGCCTGGAAGATGGCGACATCCTGCACCGTGCCATTGAGGAATTTGCGGCCCTCGAAGGAGTCACCGCCGGCGTCTGCTGGTTCGTCGGTGGTGCCGATGACGGCAGCCAGCTGGTGGTCGGGCCCGAGGACGGCCGCGCCGCCGAGATCCGGCCGATGTCCCTGACGCTGGGCGGCGCCCACGAGGCGTTGGCTGTGGGTACCCTGTTCCCGGATGCCGACGGCCACCCCATCCTCCACATGCACGGTGCTTTCGGCCGCGGCGTGGAAGTGCGCGCCGGCTGTGTCCGGGACGGCGTGCGCACCTGGCTCATCGGCGAGGTGGTGCTACTGGAATTGGTGGACTGCGCCGCCGCACGCCTAAAAGACCCCCAAAGTGGCTTTACCTTATTGCGGACCCTGGAGAAAATTCAGTATGCCAATTTATGAATACGGTTGCCAGGCCTGCGGGCACCAGTTTGAGAAGCTGATCCGCAACCCGGACGACCTGCCCAAAAGTTGTCCAAGTTGCGGCCAACCCCGGCTCAAAAAACGGTTTTCCACCTTTGCCGCCAAGGTGGCGGCGCCGGCCGGCGGTTGTCGTAACCAGGAGGCCTGCCCGGTGGCCCACACCTGCCGCGGCGGTTGCTGCGGCGGCCATGGCTGAGTTTTTTTTCAACGCCCGTATGTTATCAGAGCCGCGAACGAAGCGACCGCAGGGAGCGAAAGTGACCGGTCCAAAGAAACCCACTTCGTGGAGAGTAGGGATAACCATTGACCCGTCACTGGCGTTCCGGGCTCTGATGACTGCGGCCCGCTGTCCACGCTCACGTTTCACGCGTCACGCATCACATTTTCCCACTTCTGTTTTGTCCCCATGAACAACCCGTTTATCAATCGCGAATTGAGCTGGCTGGAATTCAACGGCCGGGTCTTGGAGGAAGCGGCCGACCGCACCTTGCCGCTGGTGGAACGGTTGAAGTTCCTGGCCATTGTCAGCAACAATCTGGATGAGTTTTTCATGGTCCGGGTGGCCGGACTGCAACGCCAGGCCGAGGCCGGTGGCGAAAAAACCGATCCCGCCGGCATGGACGCCAGCGAACAACTCGCACGCATCCGTGCGCGAACCATCGCCCTGCAACGCCGCCAATACGCGCTGCTGGAACGCGAGATCCTGCCGGGACTGCGCCAGGCCGGAGTGATGCTGCTGGCGATGCGCGAAGTCAAACCCGCCGAACGCGACGAGCTGAAACGTTATTTTGAACGTGAGGTCCTGCCGGTTCTCACCCCGATGGCCGTGGATCCGAGCCATCCCTTCCCGTATCTGGCCAGCGGCGCCCTGGAGATGGTCATTCGCTTGCGGCTGCCGGGGCGGCACGACCCGGTCCACGCCTTCGTTGAAGTGCCGCGGGTGCTGCCGCGTTTTGTGCCGGTGCGGGCCGCGCGCAAGGAGCGCGGCGCCAATGCCTATGTCTGCCTCGGCGACCTGATCCTGGCCCACCTCAACGCCCTGTTTCCCGAAGGCCAAGTGGTGGCCGCCTTCCCCTTCCGGATCACCCGTGACATGGATTTCAGCCTTGATGAAGAAGGCGTGGCCGACCTGCTCCAACACTTGCGGCGCGAGTTGCGCCACCGCCGCCGCCGGGACGTCGTCCGCCTGGAACTGCCGGCCGGCCAGGGCGGTGCCCTCGCCAACTGGCTGCGGCAACAATTGGAGGTCGGTCCGGAAATGGTCTACCCGTTCAGCGGCCCGCTCAACCTGGCCGACTTTTTCCCCCTCATCGAACGGGAACGCCGCCCGGACCTGGTGGAGCCCGACTGGCCGCCCCTGCCCTCCCCCCTGCTGCCGCCGGACAAGACCGTTTTCGCGGCCGTCCACGATGCCGGCGCGATCCTGCTCTGCCATCCCTTCGAGGCGTTTGCCCCGGTCGTGCGTCTATTGGAAGAGGCCGCCGACGACCCGGCCGTGCTGGCGATCAAGCAAACCCTCTACCGCGCCGGCGGCGACTCCCCCGTGGTCCGCGCCCTGCAGCGCGCCGCCGAGAACGGCAAGCAAGTAACCGTGATCGTCGAGATCAAGGCGCGCTTCGACGAAGAGCGCAACATCCAATGGGCGCATTCCCTCGAACAATCGGGCGCCCACGTGGTCTACGGCATCGTCGGCCTGAAAATCCACGCCAAGGCCCTGCTCATCGTCCGCCGCGAGGAAGGACGCCTGGTGCGCTATCTGCACCTGGCCACCGGCAATTACAATGACAAAACCGCCCGCGCCTACACCGACATCGGCCTGCTCACCCAAGATCCCGACCTCTGCGCCGATGTGGCCAGCTTGTTCAACGTCATGACCGGTTATTCCCAGCCGCCCGTCTGGCGCAAGATCGCCGCCGCCCCCTTCTCCCTGCGGCAGACATTCCTCGACTTCATCGCCCGCGAGGCCCGCCAATCCTCGCCCCACCATCCCGGCCATATCGTGGCCAAAATGAATTCCCTGGTGGATCCCCAGCTCATCACCGCCCTGCTCGCCGCCGCCCAGGCCGGGGTGCGGATCGAGCTGATTGTCCGCGGCATTTGCTGCCTGCGGCCCGACCCCGCCCTGCCCAACCTGTCCGTGATCAGCGTGGTCGACCGTTTCCTGGAACACAGTCGCATCTATTATTTCGCCAACGGCGGCCAGGCCGAGTATTACCTGTCCAGCGCCGACTGGATGCCGCGCAACTTGGACCGTCGCATCGAAATCCTCTTCCCGGTCGAGGACGAAACCGCCCGCGCCACCCTGGACACCCTCCTGCGTTTCGCCCTGGAGGACCGGCGCAAGGGCCGGCGCCTCCTCGCCAGCGGCCGCTACACCCGCGGCCAGCACCGCTTCGCCGCCGCCCGCAGCCAGCGCCGCGCCTACGAGTTTTTCGCCAAACAACTGGCAACCGCCAAGGAGCGTCAGCCGACCCAGCGGCCGCTGGTCATCCGCCGGACACCCCCGGAGGTGACCCGGACATGACCCCTCCTCCGCCGCCAACGAAAAACCGACTGGGATTCTACTCCCTGATTGTGGCGGCGACCGGGTTTACCCTGCTTGAGATCGGCGTCACCCTTGGTTTCCTGCCGGGACCGTTCTGGCGGATTTTGACCTATGGGTTCGAAGCCGCCACGGTCGGCGCGTTGGCCGATTGGTTTGCCGTCTCGGCGCTGTTCCATGAGATTCCCATCCCCTTCCTGCGGCGGCACACCAATATCATCGCCAAAAACCGCCAGCGCATCACCGACGGTGTGGTGGAAATGGTCATGACCAAATGGCTGACCGTCGAGGCCATCCGGGAACAGTTGCAGGATTTTTCCGCCAGTGCCAAGGCATGCGAGTACCTGACCGTCCCGGAGCAACGGGCAAAGGTCCGCGCCTTTCTGCTGGACGCCATCCGCCTGTTGCTGCCGGTGCTGGACCGCAAGGAATTCGTCCTGTTTTTAGGCAAGGCGCTGCAAGACCAGTTGAAGGATGCAGACATGGCCCAGCCGCTGGGCCGGTGGATGATTCAGGCCCTGCAGCACGGCGACCAAAACCCGGTCTTTAACGCCGTCGGCCACTCCGTTCTGGACGCCATCCGCGCGCCGGAACGCCGCCCCGACGTGCTGGCCGCGCTCCGGAATATTCTGCCCGCCGCGCTGGAACATTACCGCGAGACCAGCTCTCCCCTGAAATGGGGCTATGTGAAACTGGCACAACTCGTGGGCGGCCTGGATTACGATAAAGCGGCCAGCGGCATGCTCGCCGCCTTTGAACGGGAACTGGCGGATGCCGTCCATAACCCCGACCATCACTGGCGCCAAAGCCTGAATGCGCTCTGGTGCAGCTTTTCCAACCGCCTGGCCACCGGCGACCCCGACGCCGTGCGCACCCTGCAAGAGTTCCAGGAACGCCTGGGCGAACGCTCGGACCTGCGCGAGCTCGCCCAGAAACTCCTCTCCCACGCCCGCCTGGCCGTCGCGGACGACTTGGCCCGGCCAGACTCGCTCCTCCGGCACGGCCTCGACCATGTGCTGGACGTGGTGGCGGAAGAACTGGCCGTCGGCAAACCCTCCCGCGCCCGCTTCGACAACTGGGCACGCCACGCCATCCAGGAACTGCTGGCGCGCCACCATTACATGATTGAGGACGTCATCCGCACCAGCCTGAGCCAGGCCAAGATGAGCGACCGCGAACTGGTCGGCCAGATTGAAGACCAAACCGGGTCCGACTTGCAATTCATCCGCCTCAATGGCTCCCTGGTCGGCGGCCTGGCCGGCCTCATCCTGGCCACCATCAAAGTGCTGCTGCTCGGCGACGGGTAACCCCAGCTGGAATTCGTTCGGCACGGAGAGAAAAGGATTTTGCCCATGGCCAACGAAACACCGTGCATGACCGCCAGTGCCACGTCCGCCGAATCGGCCGACAACCCGAGTGACACCCACGAGGTTATTTATTTTGCCGGCAGTCCGGCCTTGCGCGGATTCCTGGGCCGTTTTTTGAGTTGTGGTCTTGTGGGCGCGGGGCTCATCGTGGGCGCCGCGATGCTGCGCGCGCACGGCTGGTGGGTGCTGCTGGCCGGCGTGGGGCTCGCGGCGGTCGTGACTGTCATGCCGGTCATCCTGATCCGCAGCGTCCGCTACCGCATCAGCAATTACCGCATTGACTATGAGCGGGGCCTGCTTTCCAAGGATATTGACACCTTGGAACTCTGGCATGTGGAGGATCTGAAATTTCACCAGTCGTTGCTGGACCGCATCCTGCGCATCGGTGCGATCACCGTGGCGTCCCACGACGCAACCACGCCCCGCTTGCTCCTCCGGGCCCTGCCCAATCCCCGCCCTGTCTTTGAGACCCTGAAACAGCGGATCATCACCGTCAAGCGGCAGCGCGGAGTCATCAAGCTGGATGCCGGCTGAGGGATGCCTGGAGAAGAAGAACGGCGATTTGGAGTCACGCGCGTGACACCGAAGATTGGGGGCGCCGCCCCCAAACCCCTGCCAAAGGGACCTGTCCCTTTGGAAACCCCGAGACCTTCCATTTTTCGAGAGCCGGTGCTATGCGCCGCTTGTAGCGACAATGCCAAATGACTCAGGCGTGCTGCGGCGCACAGTACCGGCTCTCGAAAAATCAGGATGTCGGGATTCTCAAGGGACGGAGTTCCTTGAGCGGGGCTTGGGGCAGAGCCCCACATCACGGCCATGACTTGAGTGCGAACGACATCGCGACCATCCGGGCGGCCGCACCCCGGTTGTTCCGTGCTACGTTACCGGGCCTATGGCGGTCAATCTGAATCAACTGAATCCGAGCCAGCGGGAGGCGGTGCGCGTCACCGAAGGGCCCGTGCTGGTTCTGGCGGGGGCGGGCACGGGCAAAACGCGCGTGATCGCCTACCGGGCGGCCTACCTGGTCGAGCAGGGGGTGAAGGCGGACAACATCTTGGCCATGACCTTCACCAACAAGGCCGCGCGGGAGATGCGGGAACGCATTGGCAAGCTGACGCGGCCGGACGCGGCCAAGGCGATGACCATCGGCACCTTCCACGCCTTCGGCGCGCGCCTGCTGCGCCAGCACGGCGGCAAGCTCGGCATCAATCCGGCCTATGACATCGCCACCGAAAGCTACCTGTCCGGCCTGGTGCGCCAGCTCTTGCAGGAACTGGGCCGGATGGGCGGCGGCTTCACGCCCGAGGAGATGCGCGGCCGTCTGAGCCGGGTCCGCAATACCCTGACCACTCCGGCAGAGCTGCACGCCGCCGCCAACTCGCCCCAGGATGTCGCCCTGGCCGAGCTGTGGGAGCTCTACGTCCGCCGGCTGCGCCAAATGGACCTGCTTGATTTCGACGACCTGCTGCTCCTGCCGCTCGAACTGTGGCAACGCTTCCCCGACCTCCTCGCCACCCACCGCCAACGCTACCGTCATCTCATGGTGGATGAATACCAGGACACCAACGCCGTCCAGTTCCAGATCGTCCGCAACCTGGCCGGCCAGGAAGCCAATCTGTGCGCCGTCGGCGATGACGACCAGTCCATTTACGGCTGGCGCGGCGCCGACATCGCCAACATCCTGCATTTTGAGGACTCCTTTCCCGGGGCGCAAGTCATCCGCCTGGAACAAAATTACCGCTCCACCACCACCATTCTTGACGCCGCCAACGCGGTGATCGCCCGCAATCCGCGGCGCCACGGCAAGACCCTGTGGTCCGAACTGGAGACCGGGGACAAGCTGCTGGCGGTGCAGGCCGCCGACGAGGAGGCCGAGGCCAAGTTCGTCGCCGACCTGATCCAGGACTGGCAACTGACCCGCAACCTTAAACTCAGCGACCTGGCGGTGCTCTACCGCTCCAACCATCAGTCGCGCCTGCTGGAGGCGGCGCTGCGCCAGGCGCGCCTAGCCTATGTGCTGGTGGGCGGCCATTCCTTTTTCGAGCGCAAGGAAATCCTGGACGGCGTCAGTCTGATCCAGGCCGCCCACAACCCCCGCCACGACCTGGCGCTCCTGCGCATCCTCAACGTGCCACCGCGCGGCCTCGGCGACGCCGCCGTCGAGCATCTCCGCGACCTCCACCGCATCACCGGCGCGCCGTTGCGCGACCTGCTGGTCCACGACACGTTTTTGGACACCCTCTCCCCCAACGTCCGCGCCGGCGTCCGCGCCTTCCATGCCTGCCTGGACCGCTATGCCACCGCCTTCGCCACCCCCGGCGGTCTCGCCGCCAAAGTCGAGGGGCTGTTCACCGACAGCGGCTACCTGGACGGTCTCGTGCGTCTCTACAAGCCCCGCGAACAAGCATTGGAACGCCGGGAAAATTTGCTCGAATTCATCAACGCCACCGCGCAGTTCGAGGAACGCCACGCCCCACGGGCCAGCCTCAGCGATTTCCTGGAACAATTCGCCCTGCGCGACGCCAATGACCGCACCGAAAAAGACGGTGCCGGCCAGGATGCCGTCACCCTGATGACCATCCACGCCGCCAAAGGTCTGGAATTTCCCGCCGTCATTCTGGTCGGCCTGGAACACGGTCTGTTTCCCCACGAGCAGGCGGTCGGCGAAAACCGCCTCGACGAGGAGCGGCGCCTGTTCTATGTCGCCATCACCCGCGCCCGGCGCTTCCTCGTCCTCACCTACGCCGACAAACGCCGCACCCACGGCACGTTCGCCCGCCGGCGCCCCTCCGGTTTCCTGGAGGATCTGCCCAAAGAATTGGTCGAGTTCTGTTCGGTCGCCAACGCCCTCGCCCCCGCCTCCGCGGCAGTCGCCGACGACTACATGGCCAAACTCAAGGCCATGTTCGAGTAAAAGATCGGCGCGCCTCTTCCTTGAAACCATCGTCCGACGCTATATCTTGACAAAACGCGACAGCGTGCGACGAAACCGGCACCAATCAAGGAGCCTCTGGACATGATTCTGACCCTCAAGGAGCTGGCCGATTACCTCCGTGTTCATGAACGTACCATCCTGCGCATGCTTAAGGCCGGACAGCTTCAAGGCGTGAAGATCGGCGGCCAATGGCGTTTCAATGGCAGTCAGATCGACCAGGTCTTCTTCCCTGAAAAGCCGGTCACCAGCCCTGACGCCGTCCTGCTCAGCGACCTGACGGCCAATCGCCCCCCCTCCCCGCTCAGCCGGTTGGTCAAGGAAGACCGCATTCTGCTGGACCTGACGGCAACCGATGCCACCGGCGCCCTCCATGAGCTGTCCGAGCCCTTCGCCCAAAAAACGTTGCTGCTGGACATTCAGGACATGCGTAATCGCCTGGAATCCAGGGAAAAGCTCCTGAGCACCGGCATCGGCAGAGGCATTGCCATCCCGCACCCGCGCGATCCCATTCCGACCCTGCGCGAACCGGCGGTGATCATTATTGGCCGCTCCACCAAAGGGATTCCCTTCAAGGCCATTGACGGCAAGCCGGTGCATCTATTTTTCATGCTCTGCTGCCAGAACATCGAACTGCACCTGCATTTCATGGGCACGTTGGCCAAACTCTTGCAGGAACCTGAGTTCGTTGAGGCGTGCCGCACCGCCAAAACACCGGCGGAGATCACTCGGCACCTGATGGAGACCGAAGCGCGCCAATTGCTCAAGAACGTCCCGCCCGCCGTCAGTCTCTAACCTGAATAATTCACCACCCTTCGATTAACCGCGAAAGAACGCAGAGAGAGCGAAAGAAAATTCGGCCCCGCCTTTTCTTTTGCGATCTTTCGCGTTCTATCGTGGTGAATCGGTATTAAAATCCACTTTCGGCAAAATTAGTTTCAGCATGGCGCGTAGACTGGGGAACGCCAGTTCCTCCGGGCGGATGCTGGCCGGGGCGCGCCAGTCCCAGGATGCCACCTCATCCAACGCCTGCGGTTGCGCGCCCGCCGGCAGGCGCGCCGTGTAGAAGAAATCCAGCACGGCATAGGTCACATCCCGATACCGATAGCGGTTGGGCGCCGACCCCAGGTAACGGAACGCCTCCGCCGCCAGCGTGACGCCGATTTCCTCGCGGACTTCGCGGCTCAGGGCCGCCTCCGCGCTCTCACCGGCATCGGCGAACCCGCCCGGCACCCCCAGCTTGCCCTTGGCCGGCGCCTTGCCCCGGCGCAGCAGCAACAGCCGGCCCCGGTCATCCGCCAGCAGCACCCCCGTGCCAATGCCGGGGTTGAAATACAGGAGAAATCCGCATCCGCCGCACTCCATGAAGCGGCCGCGTGCCTCCAGCGCCGGTTGGGGCGCGCCACACTGCGGACAAAACCGAAATTTCCGGGCCAGCGGCTGAGTTAACATGCCGCCACCATATCCTCACCGGGCCGGAGGGCAAGAACCGGCGTGAGGCGTGACACGTGATCAAAACCGATAGCGATACCGACCCCGAGAGCAACCGGTGAATGATCAACGGCTCCCACTCCTCGGTTTTCCCCCAATGGTGTTTATCGGTATCGGGGTCGCTAACGCGATAGAACACCGCCAAACCACTGTGCCTTTTTTTACGTGTCACGAATCACGCGTCATAACCGAACGACTTGACCCGGCCGGCCGGCGATATTACGTTCAATGCCATGCGACGCCTTATTCCACAAACCATCGCCGGCCGACTGGTGTTGTTCATCGGTCTGACCTACTGCCTGATCCTGGCGGGCACGGTCAGCTTCAACTACGCCCGGACCCGGAGGATCTTGGTGGCGCAGATCGATACCGCCGCCCTCAAACAGACCCAAATCGTCGCCGCGCAGGTGGATGACTTCCTCGCCAGAGCGGCGACCCGGGCGGAAATGCTCGCTTCCCATGAGGTCATTCTTGCCGGAATGCCGGCCAGCGCCAGGCCGACCGGCCCCCAAAACACCATGGACCGGTTCCCCCTGCTGGCCCAAATGCTCAAAGATACTCCGGAAGACGAAGCCTACGGCCTGTGGTTCTGTGCCAACATCGGCGGCGAGGCCACCCCGCTTGCCGCCCCCACCCCGCTCACCGCCATCCACCGCCATACCTATCCCAACCACACCGTCTTTCCCAAGGAATACCTGGACAGCATCCCGAACCAGGAATGGTATGCCGGCCCCCACAAGACCGGCAAGCCCTATATCACCGAGCCATATTATGACGACGGCGGCGGCAACATCAGCATGGTCAGCATCAGCCATCCGTGCATCGACAACCAGGGCCGGATCATCGGCATCACGGGCGTGGATTTGTCCCTCGACCACATTTACCGCCTGGTGGCGGGTCTCCATTACGCCAGCAACCGCGACCAACAGGGCGGATTTGCCTTCCTGGTCAGCGGCTCGGGCCGAGTGATCGCCCATCCGGATGCGCGCTTGAAACTCGGCAAGGACACCCCCGGCGCCAAACTTGACGGCATGCCCGAAGGCCCCGCCATTGCCGGCCGCCCCAACGGCGACGCCACCTTGACCTGCGGCGGAGAGGACCGCCGGCTCTACTGGGCCACCGCCCCGGTCTCCGGCTGGAAAGTGGTGTTGAACATGCCGAATACCATCATCTCCGGCCCCGTCCGCGACTTGGCCCTGCGCACCTCCTTGCTCGGCCTGACCGGCGTGCTGCTCAGTTGTTTGCTCCTGGTGCTGGTCGCCCGCGGCATCAGCCGCCCCATTGTCCGCCTGACCGCCATCGCCCAACAGGTGGCGGAAGGCAATCTCCACGGCGCCAAACAGGCATTGGACGCTTTCGCCAAGCCCGGCGCCACCGGCTACGGCAAGGCCGGCGGCGCCGCCACCGGCGAAACCATTCGTCTTTTCCATGCCATCCGCACCATGACCGACAACCTCAGCTCCCTGCTCGGGCAGGTCCAGCGCTCCAGCGTCCAGGTCATGTCCACCGCCACCCAGATCAACGCCACCGCCAAACAGCAGGAAACCACGGTCGGTGCCTTCGGCGGCGCAACCAGTCAGATCACCGCCAGCGCCAAGGAAATTTCCGCCACCAGCCAGGGGCTGTTGGGCACCATGGACGCCGTCAGCGAAGTCGCCAGCCACACCGCCGGCATGGCCGCCGACGGCCGCACCCTGCTGCAAAGCCGGCAGGACACCTTGAACCAACTGCTCGCCGCCACCGGCTCCATCTCCGGCAAGCTGTCGGTGATCAGCCAGCGGGCGGGCGACATCAATCTGGTGGTGACCACCATCACCAAGGTCGCCGACCAGACCAACCTGCTCTCCATCAACGCCGCCATTGAGGCGGAAAAAGCCGGGGAGTCCGGCCTCGGCTTCCTGGTGGTCGCCCGCGAAATCCGCCGCCTGGCCGACCAGACCGCCGTCGCCACCCTCGATATCGAACGCATGGTCAAGGAAATGCAGACCTCCGTCTCCAGCGGCGTCATGGAAATGGACAAATTCAGCCAGGGCGTCGGCCGGGCCGTCGAGGAAATGGGCGGACTCACCGGCCAGCTCGACCAAATCATTCAGCATGTGCAGGGGCTGACCACGCGCTTCGATGAGGTCAATGTCGGCATGCGCGCCCAATCCCAAGGCGCCACGCAGATCAGCGAGGCCATGGTCCACCTCAATGACGCCGCCCGGCAAACCGCCACCTCCCTGAACGAGTTCAACAGCGCCACCCGCAGCCTGAGCGACGCCGTGCTCGGCCTGAAAAACCAGGTCTCCCTCTTCCGCATCGAAAGCTGACCGTGGGTTAGGCTATAGGCTGTAGGCTGTAGGCTGTAGGCTGTAGGCTGTAGGCTGTAGGCTGTAGGAAAAAAATCGACTTCGATATTCTGCAAGTTCAAGATTCGGCAAGTTCAAGATTCGGCAAGTTCAAGATTCGGCAATCTGCGGTTCACGTTCGGAGTTCCGCCTTCAGGCGGTCCTTTGTGGGACGCTCCATCGGTTGCGGTTGCGCCATACAGACACACACCTTAATATTAAAACCGCAACCCTTGGGACCCGTCACTGACGTTCCGGGCTCGGGTCGAGTACGTGTCCGGCCGCCTGCTGACCGCCAGCGGTTTGGAGATTTTGAGCTATCACGACCGCTACAATCTGCACCACCAGATCACCCTAACCCTCGCCCCGGCTTGGTACCTGCTCGGCCTGTTCGCCGAAACCTTGAACCGCAAGGCGGACGCCTGTGCCGTGACCCTGCTGCGCGGCTTCACCGCCACCCAGTTGGAACAGTGGCGCCCCTGAGTAAAAACGGCACCACCGGCGCCATTCTTTACCATACCGGTGCGCCGGCGATGCGGTCCAGGTCCGCTTCACCGAGCACGTGCTGGTCAATGGGCATGCTGCGGTTGTCGCCGGCCACGAACAGCCGGCCGGGGGCGACCCGGCGGGGCGGCAGCTCCCAGTCGCCGCCAGTCAGCACGGCTTGGGGTTCCGCAACGGGCCGCCCGTCCACCAGCAGGCGCCCCTGGTGAAAGGCCACCGTCTCACCGGGCAGGGCCAGGACGCGCTTGAGCAGCATCACCCGGGTTCCGGCCAGCCGCACCGCCACCACGTCGAAGCGCCGCGGCGGCTGCAACGCGTAACGCCAGCGAAAACAAAAATTGACGCCGCCGTCATGGTAGGCCGGCTCCATGCTGGCGCCCCGGATGCGAAGCGGCAGCAGCAGCTGACTGAACAGCAGCCAGGCGCCCGCGGCCACCAACACCAGACGGATGACAAACCGCCGATTCCATTCCGGCCACCAAAATTGCCGCCAGCCCGTGCGCATCCGCCACCCCCGTTAATACCCTCGTCTTTACTGTACCTTAACCCATTTTTACCACAGAGAGCACCGAGCAGCATAGCCGCAACCAAGCTAAGATTTCACACGAAGGCACGAAGAAATCAGATTGTGAGATATATGTGCTCTCGGTGACCTCTGTGGTGAATCATTCTGGTGTGGCATGCAGTTGCCGCTTGGGGTTGCGGGTTTATCTTGCGGACATGCGAGAGACTTCATCCCAGACCCCAGCCGCCGGCCGGACCGTGGCGGTGATTCCCGCCCGTTATGGCAGCACCCGGTTCCCCGGCAAACCGCTGGCCCTGATCGGCGGCAAACCGATGTTGCAATGGGTGTGCGAACGCGCCCGGGCCGCCGACGGCATTGCCGAGGTGCTGGTGGCCACCGACGATGAACGGATTGTCCGGGCCGCCGAAGGGTTCGGAGTTCGCGCCGTCATGACCTCGCCCGACCATGCCTCGGGCACGGACCGCATTGCCGAGGCGATCCGCAATGTGGCGGCGGACGTGGTGGTCAATGTGCAGGGCGACGAGCCGTTGCTGCCGCCCGCCGTAATCAGCCGGCTGGTGGCGGACATGCGCGCCACCGGCGCGGAAATGGGAACCGTTGCCGTTCCGCTGGGTCAAAGCTCAGTGGAGTTCAGGAATCCAAATGTCGTCAAGGTGGTCATCAATGCCAGCGGCGACGCCCTTTATTTCAGTCGGGCCCCGGTGCCATGGCCGCGAGAAGGCGGCGAGGCCTGTGAGGCCTTGTGGCACTGGGGCATTTATGCTTACCGGCGGGATTTTCTGGAGCGGTTCGTGTGCTGGCCGCCCAGTCCGCTTGAGCGATGCGAGAAGCTGGAACAGTTGCGAGCACTGGAGAATGGCGCCCGCATCCGGGTCTTGGTGGAACGCCACGCCCGCAGTGCCGGGGTCGATGTGCCGGAGGATGTGGCCAAAGTTGAACACCTATTGCGCCAACGGGGCGAGATCCGTTAGGCAAGTTGCACCCTTTTTGCCCCGTCACTAACGTTCCGGGCTCGGAAGGAAAATGTCGAATATCACGCTTAACGTTTCACGCTTCACGCTTTCCCCTCAACCCCTCAACCCCTTAACCCTCTTTTCCACAAGGGCATCCCCCATGCGCCAAGTCACTGGTTTTGAATACGCGCCAGGCCGCAAGATCGGCTATGGCCAGCCGCTGACCCTGATTGCCGGCCCGTGCGTCATTGAGGCCGAGTCGGTCTGCCGCCAGATCGCCGCCCATGCCAAGACGATCTGCGAGGAATTGGGCGTCAACTACGTTTTCAAGGCCTCCTTCGACAAGGCGAACCGGACCAGCCTTGAGTCGTTCCGTGGTCCCGGCGCGGAAAAAGGACTGGAACTCCTGGCCGCGATCGGCGCCGAGTTCGGCGTGCCGGTGCTGACCGACATCCACGAACCCGCCCAGGCGGCCCTGGCGGCCCAATATGTCGACATCCTGCAAATCCCGGCCTTTCTCTGCCGGCAGACGGACCTGTTGCTGGCCGCCGCCCAAACCGGCAAGCCGGTCAACATCAAGAAGGGCCAATTTTTGGCGCCCGAGGATATGCGCCCCGCCGTAGACAAGGTGCTGGCCGCAGGCAACCGCCGCGTGCTCCTCACCGAGCGCGGCACCACCTTTGGCTATCACAACCTGGTGGTGGACATGCGCGCTTTGGTAACCCTGGCCGAACTGGACTGTCCCGTGATCTTCGACGCCACCCACGCGGTGCAGACCCCCGGCGGCCAGGGAACCTCCTCCGGCGGCCGCCGCGAATTCGTGCCGCACCTGGCCCGCGCCGCCGCCGCCGTGGGCATTCACGGCCTGTTCCTGGAAATTCATCCCGACCCCGACAAGGCGCTGTCCGACGGCCCCAACTCCCTGCCGTTGCGCGACCTGAAACCGCTGTTGCAAAAAGTGTGTGCCATCCATGCCTTGTGCTCCTGATATCATCACCAGCCTCTGCGCCGTCGTGCTTGACGTGGACGGCGTGCTCACCGACGGCCGGATCGGCTATGGGCCCGGCGACGGCGAGATCAAGTTTTTCGATGTCCGCGACGGGCATGGCATCGTGCTGCTGCGCCGGGCCGGGTTGCAAGTGGGCATCCTCAGCGGCCGCGCCTCGGCGGCCAACCGGCGCCGCGCCGCGGAACTGGAACTGGACTTCGTCTACGAGGGGTGCAAGGACAAGCTGGCCGGCTTCGAGTTGCTCCTGCGGGAACAGGCGTTGACCGCCGCCCAGTGCCTGATGATCGGCGACGACTTGGTGGACATCCCCGTGATGCGCCGGGCCGGCGCCGCCGTGGCGGTGGCCGACGCCACCGCCGAAACACGCGCCGCCGCCCAGTGGACCACCACCGCCGCCGGCGGGCGGGGCGCCATCCGGGAAGTCGCCGAATGGTTGTTGCGGGAGCAAGGCAAATGGCATTCCGCCACCGCCAAATATTTCGCCTGAGCGCCGCCGGGGCACTGCTCTGCCTGGCTGTCACTCATCCGTCCTCCCATGCCGCCACGTACGGGGACGCCGGAGGCGGGGTGGCGGAGTTCGCACCGGAACGCGCCGGCCTAAGCATTGAACACTTCATCACCCGCGGCGTGGCCAATCAAGGCGGCAACCCCTGGCATCTCGAAGGGAAACGCGCCGTCATCCGCGGGTCCCAGGCCGACCTGCAAGACGCCCGCCTGACCTTTATCACCCAAAACCAAGACCCTGTGGTCATCACCTCGCCGCGCTTTGCCTTTGACCGGCTGACCAAGAGCGGCCACAGCGACGGACCGATTCACGTCGACCATCGCCAACTCACCCTTGACGGCATGGGGTACGACATCCTCACCGACAGCCAGGTCCTGCACATCCGCAACCAGGTGCGGATGCGCATCATCACGCCCCAAAACCTGATGGACAAAGATCCCTTACTGAAGAAATTCGGCCGCCGGGAAGCCGGTGCGCCAAAGGAAAAAAAAGACATAATTGCCCCGTAATGGGTCACTGACCGGTTACATTGCCCCAAAGCTGGCAGTTCACATTGGCCGCATTACGTTTCCACCCTTTTCCGGAGATGCTCAAAAATGTCCCGCAACCCGCTTCACCTGTTCACCACGGCCCCCTTCCGCGGCTTGGCCGCGTTGTTGCTGGTCGCCCTGCCGGTGACCGCCGCCGAACCGGCGGCAACGCCGCCGGCTCAGGCGGCGCCCGCTCCGGCGCGCCCGCCCGCCGGCGGCGCGGCACGCCTGGGCAACCTGTTCACCCCGCCCGCCGGCGGCGCCCAGGAAATCCAAATCACCAGCGACAGCATGGACATGAATCTGAGCGAGCACAACGCCTCCTTCACCGGCAATGTGCTGGTGCGCGACCCGCGGTACCAGATCCGCGCCGACAAGATGATCGTCCGTTTCGGCGCCGACCAGCAGCCGGAACGCATCGAAGCCCTCGGCAACGTGCAGATTGATGAACTCGAGGCCAAGCGCCGGGCCACGGCGGGCCGGGCCGACTACGACGTGCTCAAGGGCACCTTTGTCCTCACCGAAAAACCCGTCTTGAGCATGGGCGGCGACTCGATGCAGGGGGCCAGTAAAATCACCTATTTCCGCGATAACGAGCGCGTTATTTTTGAGGGCGGCGCCGACCGGCGCCCCACCCTGCGTTTCACCCCCAAGCCCGGCGACACCATGCCCGGCATTCCCGGCCGCGGCAAGAACAAGGATGACCAGGCCGCCGGCGCCACGACCACCACCAGCACCACCGAAGGGGGATCGGGCCATGCCACCACCGGAAACCGCCCCTGACGCCCCGCTGCTCGAAGCCCGGGGCCTGGTCAAAAGTTACCATGGCCGCCGCGTGGTCGACCAGATCCACGTGACGGTCCAGCGCGGGGAAGTGGTCGGGCTGCTCGGTCCCAATGGCGCCGGCAAGACCACCACCTTTTATATGATCGTCGGCCTGATCCCGCGGGACGCCGGCCAAGTCTTTTTCTGCGGCCAGGATATTTCCAGCCAGCCGATGTTCCAGCGGGCGCGGTTGGGCATGGGCTACCTGGCCCAAGAACCGTCCATCTTCCGCAAATTGAGCGTGTCCGACAATATCATGGCGATCTTGGAAACGCTTGAACTGACCTCGCGGGAGCGCACGGATCGCCTGACCGACCTGCTCAACGAACTGCAGCTCACCCACCTGGCCCATCAAAAGGCCATGACCCTCAGCGGCGGCGAACGGCGGCGCCTGGAGATCACCCGCGCCCTGGCCACCAACCCCGCGTTCATCTTGCTTGATGAACCGTTCAGCGGCGTCGACCCCATCAATGTCTATGAAGTCCAGAAGATCATTGCCCACCTTCGTGACCGCGGCTTGGGCGTGCTGATCACCGACCACAGTGTCCGGGAAACCCTGGCCATCGTCAACCGCGCCTATTTGATCTGCGAGGGCAAGATTTTATGCGAGGGGAATCGGGATTATCTTATTAATGATGAACAGGCCCGAAAGGTCTATCTCGGCCCGCGCTTTTCAGTTTGAACGTGTGTCTCTGTCCAGATCACGATCCTTGCTCCAGAACGTGTCACGTGCGCGTCAACTGACGCGCCAAAGCAACCCGAACATCAGAATGAGGAGGCCAAGCATGGAAATCATCGTTAGCGGCCGTCACCTGCCCGTATCCGAAGACCTCAAGACGTACGTCGAGGGCCGGCTGGGCAAACTGGACGTCCTGCATGCCAAACTGACCCACGCCCGCGTCATCCTGGACCACGAGAAAATCGAACAGAAGGCCGAAGTCACCCTGACCGGCAAGAACATGAACCTGGTGGCCCGGGCCGAATCCGAGGACATGTACGCCTCCATCGACCAGGCCATCGAAAAGCTCGAAAAACAACTCCACAAACACATGGAAAAATTGCACGAGCACCACGGCGAACAGAAGTTGCGCGACCTTGATCCCGACGGCGCCTGATGCAGGGAGGGTTCCTCAGTGTTTGCGCCGCCCTGGGGCTGGTGCTGGAATTGTGGGCCGGTGGCGGTAATTGGCTGTTGCCGATGTGGTCGGTAACCGCCTTTTACGCCACGGTCGTCCATGGCTGGCGATGGTCCTTTTTTCCTTGGGCCATCGCCGGTTTTATTTTGGACGCAACCTACGGCCGGGCCATCCCGGTCACCACCCTTGTCCTGTTGCCACTGACCCTGTTGCTGGCCCGGTTTTGGCGGCGGGAAGGCAATTGCCGGCTGCTGCCGGTGCAAGCCATCCCCGGCGCCATTCTGGGGATGGTGCTGTGCCTGCCCGCCCTGTGGTGGGAAAGTTGCCGGCCGGAAAACATCCTGTCGTGGCGCCTAATGTCGCATGCCGGCTTCCTGGGCCTGCAATGGGTGGCCGGCAGCGCCCTGCTGTTGCCGGCGGTCTGCTGGACCCTGGACCGGGTGGCCAAACCGCTGAACCTAACACGGTACCAAGACATCCAACAGCGGCGGGCAGATCCGCATGCTTGACGACCGTTCATTTCCGCAGTTCTATCAGCGCCTCAGCCTGCTCGGCGCGATCTTTCTGGTGATGTTGCTGTTCCTGCTGCACCGGCTATGGGAACTGCAAGTCACACAGACCGATGAATTTACAGACACCATCGCCCGCCAATGCGTGCGCCATATCCGGCTGGAACCGGTCCGCGGCCGGCTCTTTGCCCGTGATGGCAGCGTGCTGGTCGACAACCGCGCCCGCTATGACCTGGTTTTCCACCCGGCCGACATGCGCCAGCCCGGCGGCTACGCCAACACCGTGCGCTTCATCCTGGCCGAGGCCGAACAGCTCGCCATCCTGCTCAACCGCCCCATGCCCCTGACCGCCGGCCGGCTGGAACGACACCTCCGACTCTATCCGGCCCTTGACCTGCTGCTGTTCGAGGAATTGACGACCACTGACATGGCCAGGATCGAGGAGACCATGCCGAGCCCGCCCGGCGTCGAGATCGTGCCCGCCATTGTCCGCACCTATCCCCAGCCCGGCCTGGCCAGTCAACTGCTCGGCTTCACCGGCCGGCGCATTCCCGAGCTGGCCGCCACGGCCGCGCCACGGATCCATTACGCCCGCCCCGAACTTCATGGGCGCGACGGCTTGGAAAAATTCTACGAACAGGAATTGGCCGGGCGCGGCGGCGAAAAACTGGTGCGCGTGAACACCGCCGGCTACATCCATGACGACATCGGCGTCACCGAGCCGCCGATCGATGGCAACGACCTGCTACTCACCCTTGATCCCAAGGCCCAGCGCGCCGCCCAAGCCGCCCTGGCCGGCTTTACCGGAGCCATCGTCATGCTGGATGTGCGCACCGGCGCGGTGCTCGCCATGGCTTCCAGCCCCAGCTACGACCTGGCCACCCTCACCCCCGAGCGCTACCGCGCGCTGGCCGCCGACACCATCCACAAGCCCCTCATCAACCGCGCGGTCAGTTCGACTTATCTGCCCGGTTCCATCATCAAACCCCTCACGGCCCTCTACGCCCTGCACCAGAAAGCCGTCCGTGCCGAGGACATCGTCGACTGCACCGGCGGTTACACCCTCGGCAACAAACGGATCGGCTGCTGGCGCACCGGCGGGCATGGTCCGGTGAACCTGGTCGGGGCCATTGCCGGTTCCTGCAATACCTATTTTATCACCGTCAGCCTGGCCACCGGTGGCGATGCCCAGCTGGCCTTCCTCAAGGCCGCCGGTTTCGGTGCATCGCCCGAGATCGACCTCCCCAGTGTGGCCAGCGGTTTCCTGGCCTCGCGCGACTGGGTGCGCACCAAATGGAAACGGTCCTGGCTGCCGGTGGACACCGCTTATATCAGCATTGGCCAGGGCCCCGTCAGTGTGTCGCCGCTGCAAGCCGCCATGACCACCGCCGCCATCGCCAACGGCGGCACGCTGTTTCGGCCGTTCCTCGTCGCCTCCGTGCGCGATCCCGCCGGCCAGATCCGCGCCATCACCCCGCCCATCGCCCGCCGCCATCTGCCGGTGACGACCAAAAACCTCGAACTCGTCCGCCGCGGCATGTGGCAGGCGGTCAATGGCGATGGCGGCACCGCCAAGACCGCCCAAACCCCCTACCTCACGTTGGCCGGCAAAACCGGCACCGCCGAGGTGGACGCCGTGGCCGGCCGCCACAAGAACACCTGGTTCATCGGCTTCGGCCCGTGGGAGAAACCGCAATACGCCATCGCGGTCCTGATCGAACGCGGCGACTCCGGCGGCCATACCGCGGCCCCGATGGCCGGACGTTTCATCACCGCCTGGCTCGCTCCGGAACCTGTCGCCGCGGCCGCCGCCCAGGTGCCGGTCCCGCCGCCCCCCGGCGGTGCCGAGGTCGAACCCACCGCCAGCGACGAAGCCCCGGCGGCCAATGAACCGCCGCCCGCCGGTGAGCCGCCGCCTCCCGACACCACCCCTCCCATCGAGGTTCCGCTCGGCCCCCCGGGCGCCTTCCTGGAAGACCAGGACTGATGGGCGCGGAGGTTCCCAACCCATATCGCGGGTTGGCACCCGGTATGCCAGGCCATTGGGAAGCCGGCCCCCCAACGGTTATGTTTAGAGGAAGTTTTTCGTGTCGTCCGTCACCCAAGCCAACACGCGAGTCATCTCATGATCCTCTTCCGTTGCACCTGCGGGGACACCTTTCAAGTGGACGATTCACTGGCCGGCGGCACCGGCGAATGCCAGAGCTGCAGCCGTGAATTCACCATTCCGGCACAGTCCGACCCCGAGGTGGTGCTGGTCTTCAAAGCCGGTTCGGAAGACAGTGGCACGCCGATGCTGCAAAGCAGCCTGGAGGAAAAACTAGCCGACGGCAGCCTGACTGGCGCCGACCTGATCTGGGTGGTGGACCATTGGCTGCCGATTCAGGATTGGCTGGCCGGCGGCGCCGAAGCAACGCCGGCCGCCGCCGCCCCCGCCCAGGCTGACCCCCGCCCCAAATTGCGTCTGCGCACGGGCGAGGACAGCGAGTCGGAAGCCACGCCGCCGCCCTTCCCCGACTCCGACAACGCCGATGGTTCCACACTCACCGCCCCACCCCCCAATGGCGCGACCGGCATGGCCCGGTTCGTGCTGCCGGAACCACTGGCGGCGCCCAAAAAACCGTGGTGGAAGTGGGCGGTGCGCCTGGTCGTGACCGTGATCGTGCTGGGGGCCGGATACAAGTACGGCTTCGGCCCGATTGTGGCCAATTTCCTCAAACAGCCAAGCTATGTCATTGTCCACAATGGCGACGCCGTCCAGTACCAGGCCACCCTGGGCTGGCGCCGGCTGTCACAGGAACTGCCCGCTGGCGCCTCCTGTCACTTCCAACTGTTTGTCGGCATGCCGGAAACCCAGGCCCTGACCCTGGCGCCGGCCGGCGGCGGCACCGCGACCACCATCGACATTCCCATCCGCATGGGCAAGAACATCCTGGTCAACCCGGCCGGCAAAACCACCTACCTGGTGCTGGACCTACCCTGGCTCAAGCAGCAGAACGTCAAGGATGAAAGCAGCGCCCTGGTCGCCGCCATCACCGCCGGCCGGCCGCCGGTCCCCGCCCTGTCGTTGATGGACAAGCTGGACCGCTTCTCCAAGGAAGTGGTGCGTCAGCGTCTTCAGGACCAGTTGATCGACCCGATGCCCTACGATTTGGACGAGCTTCAGGAAGACGGGCGCCCGGCGGCAACCGTGCCTGACAAACCGCGCCTGACCTGCGTCCCGCTGATCCAGGCCGAGTTCGCCGACGGTGTGCTCAACCTCAACTTCACCCAGCAACAGGAAGGCACGCTGGATGTGACCACCCAACTGCCCGGCTTCAGCGCCACTCTGGCCCCCAGCGTGACCGTCAAGGTGCCGGACGGCACCAAGCTCCAGTTCAACCGCCTGGCCAAACGGCTGCGCCTGTCGCTGCGGATGGAAAACCAGACCATGACTCTGCCCAAGGGCACCTTCACCGGCACCTGGGAATACGCCGCCACCTGGCCGCTGGAGGTGCTGCCGCCCGCCGTTCCGGAATGGAAATGGCAGTGGACCTTCCGCGGCAAAGGCACCTACAAGGACCAGCCGGTGAATGTGGTCTGCACCTGGGTGCGCAACGACCCTCCCAAGGTCGAAATCACCCCGGTCAAATAAATCTAAAACGACAGCCGACTCCAGCACTGAAAGCGCCACCTGCCGATCAAATGGCAAGTGGCTCGCTGGTTTTTCCCGCAAGTGCTATAATCGAATCTGAGCCAGATAAGTTGCGTGGCGACCCAAGGTTTTCGGTTGAACGGCCATATAGGTTGAGCAAAAGGACTGACCGATGGGATGCCCATATCCCTACACTCTATACGGAGTCGATGTGGCAAAGCCGATGACGTCGGCTTTGACCGGAAGAATTCATGTAATTCGTGCCAATAAATCGGACGTTGATCAGCTTCGGTCACTCTACGATTCCCTTCTTCCCGATGTCCTCTCGGCTACCCATTGCGTTGCGTTTGCCTGCGGGGGACTGGTTTACCTGAACTACACCGTGTCAGCCTTTTGCAGGCACCATTGGGGGCATCCGAAGGTCGGTGATCTCAACCAGTTGAAGTGCTGCCAGAATCGTTTTCATCTCCTCCCGAGTACAACTTGGCAGGTATCGGACGGGGAAACAACAACTAATTGCCAGTCAGAATTGGAGAGATGGCTGACCGCAGTCCATTTTGCGCCACAAGTCATGCTGGTTGACACTTCTTTCTCTGGTGGTGCTATTAACAACATAAGAAACGTTATTATGGCAATTCCAGCAGCGTTACCGATCCCAAAGGACATTCTCCTGTGTGGCGTCGTGGATCTTGGACGATATGGTGCTGGGGTTCTCCCAACCGAGGAAGTTGTTGCTCTTGCGGGTGGAGGACGACTATGTGTTCGTTGGCTGGGCACTCCGAATCTGATTTCCGAAGACGTCATGGCGTTGCTCGGATACCGCCGATGTGAAATGACGACAACACTTGAGTCGGAGTGGCCGGAAAGCGCCCTTGTCCTGAATGTGGATGCCGACAACGCCATTTCATTCTCGACCTGCACTGTTGCCGCCGTGTTCTCGGACCTTTTGATAGATTGGGATCGCCGCGTCGAAAAAGCATCAATTTTTCCTACTGTCGGTTTCGATCCGGAAAAGTCTGTGTCGAATGCCAAACATATCAGGGCAAAACTCTGTTCCAATAAGACGAATACCGTGAACGGCTAACCGCCAACATCGACACCACGTCATTGGCACAACCAAAAGGAACCGGCAATGCGTAAAATTGTTGGAAATACCGATTATCAAGGAGCCGTATTCGTATACAAGAATGATGGCACCGAACAGTTAGCATGGGCCGATGTCAACGCGATCAACACAACACACGGAGGCATTCGCGGTGAGTTGCATACGGACAAAACCCACTTTATTAATGGTCTCAAGACATGGAATACCTCAGTTGATCCCATCAACGCCTTTCTCTGCATCTATGCACATATGGGCACGCCGGGGTTGAATTGCGTAGCGGGCATGACCCCCTCTGCGGTCACATGGCAGGAGTTGGCAGATGCACTTCCGAAAGGCGTGCAGTATCTTTGGCTTGTAGGGTGTGACTCCCAGGAGTGTATGAAAACTTGGTCGCCGCTTAGTTCGCCTGTGCGCCACCGATTACTAGCGACGTCTAAGGACGAGTGCTGGAAACCACTTCTTAGAGTGTTCGCTGCGGAAATCAGCATAAACAATATCACATGCGACGATAAGATGACAACACTAATTGCTGGATTGGAACCAGACCTCAGCAAACACACGCATTACTTCAAACCGCAGGCAAAAGGCTTTGTGGCAGACTAATGGGTGCGCCACAGGCACTGCTCGATACGGAACGCAAGCTCGCCCCCTAGGAGACAGCCACGCGCTTAGCACTGGCTAAACACCGCCAGAGCGAACCGTTAAACGCATTTTTTATGTCAAAAAAACGCACTCCAAGGCATTTACAATCATAAAATAGGTATAACAAATAGCATCACAACATGTTGCTTACCGACGTCCCCACACTACACACTAGCGATTCCCACGCTAGCTATAGCTGTCAGGTGCATCGACTGGTTAGGGGCGCGTCGGCAATGCATATCCCGCACGCTCGATCAGAGATAAATTAATTGCAGTTAGTAGCTGATCTAGAAAGCACTCGACACTTTGCAAATGCTTCAGTTCAATCTTCAAAGGCTCTCCTTCGACAAAGTTGAAAAGCATTGAGTGGGGTTTTTGAGAAAAATCAGACAACTCTTTAGTCACGATTACCATACCATGGGCAAAGCAATTTCTGAGTGCGCCGATTCCTTTGATAGTATCCGCCCAGGTTTCGACTGTTGCTAACTTGTGAATGGATGGAGTCTTCAGTCCCGCCACCTCCATATAGGAAAGGAATACCTTGTTTAATCCATCGTAAATGCGTTTTTTTTGCCACTTGTCAAGACGTTCGTCCCATGCAGTTTTCCATGCCTCTTGGTGTTCGGCACCTTGAGCCGCATCTCTACGCAACTTGCGGAGGTGTTGGAACTCATGACCGTTTATCAGCGAGTCGGGGTAGTGATTTAGGAACGCTTTATAAAAATCAAACACAAACTCTTCCAACGTGCTGTAGAGGTCAGCAACGCCCCAAGCAGCAAGCATAGGCAAAGTATCTCTGTGATTTTTTGCAGCGGTTTTAAAATCCCACATGGCAATGCGCTCAACACCATGTGATCTTAGGGAGGCGATGGTGAACTCCGTTGGCTCGTGCATCCTTGAATGATAATGCTCACTGGCAACTTTTAGACCATTTATAGCGAGTGCCCACCGAAAGTAGGTACTTCTGAAGGTCGCCCGCCAATCTCCAATCCTTGAAGAAGTTTCTTTAATCCAAGCATCAGCGGGCCACTTGGGCTCGACGATGAAATTACTAATTGGGGGAAACTCACCGAGGCTGCAGTCATCCAAAGAAAACTTCTGGTGCCCTACAAAGTCCGGTCTATCCATTTTGAGCCCCTAACGTTATATATAGGTGTCCAATCGCAAAACTCGGGAACCGTCCCGAAAATGCATCGGCCGCTTTGCCTGGGCCGCGCTGTATCACGCACGGGGGACAGGTTCAAATGTCGCATATCCAGGGTGTTGAGAGGTATTATTGGGTCATGGTTTTGGATAGTGGCCGCTGAAAAAGTGCCGCCATGGGGTGCCAACCGCTCCCGACGAATCGGTTGACGATTAGTTGATGGTTGCCGGCAGATGCAGGCGGATAAAGGGGCGAGCCAGCCATGGCCCGAGTGAAAATTCGGTAGATTATTTATGGAATTGCCTTCACAACGTAGCGCGTGTTTCGGCCTTTTCCCTGGGGATGAGTATACCCCACACCAGCAAGTCACGTCGGATCGTGTCATAAACCACCGGCAGGTCATGACGACACCAACCGCTGGTGACATGACCGGTTGTTAAAACTTGCGTTATGATTTTCTTTTGCCGGTCGTTGAGAAAAGGCGGTTCCTACGCCCTCCGTTAAACCGGTTTGTGCCTTTTGCGGATTCCGCAGGCCGCCCCCGCGGTCCCAATAGTCGCCAATGGCCCGAATACTGCCTGCGGAATCCGCAAGCCTTGATGTTTGTCGTGAGCCAAATGAAAGGGCTCAGTTTTGAGCCGGTTGAGTTGGCTCAAAGCTAGCCATTGAGTTGGCGCATAAGCGGCCATTCGGGTGCCCATGGCTGGGCCGGCGCTTCTACTT
>CAITYL010000229.1 GCA_903896595.1 uncultured Lentisphaerota bacterium | reverse complement strand
GGTCGGGCGGCTCCCGGTTATGGGAAAACGTCGTAACTTTTGAAAACACCTCTAACGTGTTACATAAAAAATGCAGTATAACGTAAGGGACGCGTCATGCCGCTACAGCATCTTTACGACTTGGTTGACCGGAAACCGCTGCCCAGCTCCATCTGCCCGCTGTTCTGGCAGCGCGGGGAACCGGAAGCCGTCCTGCGCGATGAAATGGCGCGGATGCATGGCGCTGGCATCGGCGCGGTCATCCTCGAATCCCGGCCGCACCCCGACTTCCTCGGCGCCGGCTGGTGGCGCGACCTCGACATCATCCTGGACGAGGCGCGCCGGCGCGGCATGAAGGTCTGGGTGTTCGACGACAAGTATTTCCCCAGCGGTTTCGCGGCCAAGCGGGTCGCCGCCGAACATCCAGAACTCACCAAGGTCTTTCTGGCGGAACGACATCTTGACGCCGCCGGCCCCCTCCCCGGCGCCTCGTTCCTGGTCAAACACTGGCTGGAAAAGGATGAAACCGTGGTGCGCGTCCTGGCCGCCCGCCGCACCGGCCACAAGACCGTTATCGCCACCTCGTTGCTCGACCTTACCGACCGCCTCCGCGACGGCATCCTCTATTGGGACCTGCCCGAGGGCGCCTGGCGCCTGTTCATCCTGGTCCGCACCCGCCACGGCGCCGAGGGCGGCATGTACGAACAGATCAATCCCCTGGACCCGGCCGCGGCCCGCGCCTATCTCGACACCGTCCATGAGCCGCACTACACCCGTTACGCCGCCGAGTTCGGCCGCGCCTTTGCCGGCTTCTTCACCGACGAGCCGCGCTTCGGCAACATTCCCACCTACGAGGCGCGCCTTGGCGAGACCCCGATGGTCCTGCCCTGGTGCGACACCCTGCTGACCGAGCTCAGCTCCGCGTGGAGTGGTGCTGAGTTCGCAACGTTGCTGCCGTTGTTGTGGTACGACGGCGGTGATGCGGAGTTGCAGGCCCGCCTGCGCTTCACCTATATGGATGTGGTGACCCGCCGTTTCGGCCGCGATTACATGGGGCAGGTTGGCGACTGGTGCCGGGCCCATGGCGTCCGCAACATCGGGCATGTGGTCGAGGACAACGGCGCCCACGCCCGCCTCGGCTATGGGGCCGGCCATTTCTTCCGCTCCATGCGCGGCCTGGACGCCTCCGGGCTCGACATCGTGCACCAGGTGCTGCCGGAATTCACCGGCGGCTGGCACAATTCCCCCTTCTCCGAACTCAATGCGGAATTCTTCTACTGGGGGCTGGCCAAGATGGCCGCCTCCCTCGGCCACCTCGACCCGGCCAAGCACGGCACCACCGTCTGCGAGATTTACGGCGGCAACGGCTGGGGCGAGGGACTGCGCCTGATGAAGTGGCTCACCGACCATGCCTGCGTCCGCGGCGTGAACTGGCTGATCCCCCACGCCTTCTCCATGCAGTTCCCCGACTACGACCACCCGCCGCACTTCTACGCCCGCGGCCACAACCCGCAGTGGCGTCATTTCCACCTGCTGATGGCCTATGCCAACCGGGTCTGCCACCTGCTGAGCGGCGGCCGGCACGTCGCCTCCGTGGCGGTCCTCTACCACGCCGAGGCGGAATGGCTGGGGCGCTACGAACCGTTTGAGACGGCGGTGAAGCCGCTGGCCCAGGCGCAGATCGACTGCGATGTGGTGGCCGTTGACGACCTGCTCTCCACGGCCGCCCAGGTCACCGGCAATCGCCTCGTCATCAATGGCGAGAGCTTCGGCGCCCTGGTGCTGCCCTATGCCGAACGGCTGCCCGAGCCGTTCCTGACCCGCCTGGCGGCGCTGGCCGACGCCGGCCTGCCCCTGCTCTTCCTACAGCCGTCCAACGCCGCCATGGCCGTCGGCGCCACCCTGACGGACACCGTGCGGCGCCGCTGCACCGCCGCCGGCCGCGGCCATCTCCGGGAACTCCCCCTGGCCGGCCTAGTGGAGCATCTGCGGCAAGCCATCCCCTTGGACGTGACGGTCGCTAAGCGGGCCGAAACCCTGCGCGTCTACCACTACGTCCAAGACACGGCGCACCTCTATTTCCTGGTCAATGAAGCCCCGCATGAGGCGGTCACCGCCCACCTCGCCTTCCCCGACGCCCCGGCGGGCGTGCCACCCGTGCTCTATGACGCGCTGGCGGACCGCTGGCTGGCTCCCGACTGGACGGCGGACGGCCAACTATGCCTGCGCCTGGAACCGTACGAGTCGCGCTTCGTGGTCTTTGATCCCAACTTCCCAACGGCCCGTGCCCGGCCGCAACACCCCGCCGCCCTGACCGGAGCGGAGCTGCCGCTGACGGGCACCTGGCACGCCGCCACGGCCACGGCGGAACAATATCCCGAGTTCACCCCCGAACCGCGCCTCCGCGGTCCGGGCAATTGGGCCGTGCCCGGCCTGCTGCCCGCCTTCTCCGGCACCGTGCGTTACGACCTGGAATTCAAGCTGGACGCTCCGTTCGGCGCCGGCCCGGCCGTCCTCGACCTGGGCGAGGTCTACGAACTGGCGGAGGTGTGGTTCGACGGCCAGCCCTACGGAGTCCGCATCGCGCCACCGTACCGATTTGAGCTGCCGGGCCCGGTGGCCGCCGGCGCGCACACCCTGCGCATCGACGTCACCAACACCCTGGCCAAGCAGTGCGCGCATCCGGTCAACGACCGCTTCCGCGCCCAGGACCCCGCCGGCCTGCTCGGCCCCGTGCGCCTGCTGGGGTGACCACGCGATCATCAATCCAGGAACGGTATGGATTTATCCGCGCAGATCCGCGAAATCCGCGGTAAAACGGTATTTTCAACCGCTGATCACGTGGATTAACGCGGATAAAAATTGTTCATGTGATATAGAGACGGGGGGGTGCCTGCTTCAGACATCCTGATATGTCATTTTCCGCACGGGCATGACATGATAAGTTATACGGATTTGGCTTCAACTACATTTTCTCTCGCCAAGCACGCCAAGATCGCAAAGAGAATCACCATCGCCCGGAGGCCGGCCGCCCCGCCTTGGGGACATTCCATAATGAAAACACATTACGCCTCACCCCAAACCGCCCCACGCGTCACCCCGGAGCACTTGCGCTTTCTGGAAGAGGCCCGGTGCGCCCTGCGCCTGCCTTTGGACGGCTGGGAGGTCACCCGCCACCCCAATCTGGCCCGGGCGGCCGTTGACGGGGGGGACGCCGGCGTGTGGCGGCCCCTGCTGTCGCCCGCCTGGGGCGAGGTCAGGGGCACACATTGGTTCCGCGCCCGCCTGGTGATCCCCCGAGAACTGGCGGGGCGGGAGGTGATGCTGAATCTGGCCATGCACGCCGACTATCCGCGCCTGTACCGGCATTTCCCGCACGTGGTGAACATCACCATGCATTTCGAGGGGTTGCTGTACGTCAATGGCGTGCCGTTGCACGGGCTAGATCCCAACCGGGCGGAGGTGCTGCTCACCCCTTGCGCCAAGGCCGGGGACGCCTATGACCTGCTGATCGAAGCTTACACGACCTCCGCTCAGCCCAAGTATTTCACGGCGGCGCTGGAGGTGCCCGACCGCGAAGTCCGCGCCCTGTATTACGACCTGCGCTCGCTGCTGGAACTGGCCGGGGCGTTTGGCGCGGCCGGAGAGCCGGCCGAGCATGAGTTGCACGCGCGGCTGATGGCACTGGCGGCCGATGCCGTGGCGCGCCTGACCGCAGCCCCGGACTGGCGGCGCCGCATCACGCCGGTCCGCGCGGAGATCCAAACCGCCCTCGCCCGGTTGCGGAGTCCGCTGGCCGGGCAGGCCATCGACCTGATCGGGCACTGCCACATCGACACGGTATGGATGTGGCGCCTCGCCGAAACCCGGCGCAAGGCGGGCCGCACCTTTGCCACCATGCTCCGCTACCTGGATGAGTTTCCCGAATACACCTTCCTTCAATCGGCCCCGGTGCTCTATGAGTTTTGCCGCGAGGATTACCCGGCGCTCTACGCTAGGCTCAAAGCGGCGGTGCGGGCTGGGCGGTGGTGCCCCGAGGGCGCCATGTACGTCGAGGCGGACTGCAATCTGACCTCCGGCGAATCGCTGGTGCGCCAGATCGTCTACGGCAAGCGCTTTTTCCGGGAAGAGTTTGGTATTGACAGTCAAATTCTCTGGCTGCCGGACGTGTTCGGCTACACCGGCAGCCTGCCCCAACTGCTCAAGCAGGCGGGAGTTTCCCTGTTCGTCACCACCAAGATCGCCACCGAAGGCGGGCAGGAACAGCCGCTCAGCACGTTCTGGTGGGAAGGCATTGACGGGACGCGGGTGATGGGGCATTTCCCCAAAAACTACGTCAACAGCGCTTCCGCGGCGACCTTGGCCGACTGGGCGCGGAGCAGCCGCCGGCGGGGCGCCCTGCCATTGTGGCTGATGCCGTTCGGCTTCGGCGACGGCGGCGGCGGTGTCCGCAAGGACGATCTCGAGATCGCCCGGCGCTGGCGCGACCTGCCGTTCTTTCCCAAGACCGCCTTCACCACCGCCGATGCTTTCCGAGAACGCTATGCGACGCTGGCCGCCACCGCCACCCCCGCGGAAATGCCGGTGCGGAAGAACGATCTTTATCTGGAATGGCACCGGGGCACCTACACCTCGGTGGCCAAGATAAAAAAATGGAACCGGCTCTGCGAAAACGCCCTGCTGCGGGCCGAGGTATGGGCGTCCATCGCCGCCATCCGAACCGGCGCGGCCTATCCGGGCGCCGCCCTCGAACAGGCTTGGAAACGGACGCTGCTGAACCAGTTCCACGACGCCCTGCCCGGCTCGTCCATCGAGACGGTATACGACGACGCCCAGGCCATCGCCGGCGAGGCACTCGGCATCTGCGCCGAGCGGACGGCCGCGGCCCTGGCCGCCCTGGGCGGCGGACGCCGGCGCCAGCGCGCGCCCATGGTCTGCAACAGCCTGAGCCACACGGTGTCCGGCCTGGTCAGGGTGCCGTCGGCCAGTGCCGGCCCGGCCACCCAAACAGTGACCGAACTCGACGGCACGGTGGCGCACTACGCCTGGACGGAGCCGCTGCCGCCCTGGTCGGTCACGCCCCTGGCACCGCGCCACGCCGATCCCGGCGCCTTTCACTGGGACGGCATCACCCTGACCACCCCCTTCTGGCGCGCCGGCATTGTCGACGACACGGCCACCGTCGGCAAGGAACAGGGCTGTCTCTTTTCCCTTTACGACCGGGTGCGGGATCGCCAGTTGCTGACGGCCCCCGGCAACCGCTTCCAAACCTTTGACGACCGACCCACGATCTGCGAACCGTGGGAACTGGACAAGGATTTTGAACAACACCCCCGTGAGATCTTCACCCGGGTCCGCCAGGACATTGTCGCCACCGGCCCCCTGATCTTCGTGGTCCGGACCACCTTTGAAAGTGCGGCGTCCAAGATCGTCCAAGACATGCGGTTTTACGCGTGCTCGCCGCGGATCGATTTCGTCACCCGCTGCGACTGGCATGAGAAACGGATACTGCTCAAGGCCGCCTTCCCCTTCGCCATCACCGCCGCCCAGTCGGTGGCGGAGACCGCCTTCGGCTGCCTCCGGCGCCCGATGACGCGCAATACCCCCGTCGAAGAACAGATGTTTGAGACCCCCATGCACCGCTTCGTCGATCTGTCCGGCGACGGGTACGGTGTCTCCCTGCTCAATGATGGCAAGTACGGCTACGACGGCAAGGACGGCACGCTCCGGCTGACCCTGCTCAAGTCGCCGGCCTATGCCGAGTTCCAGCCGGCCCACGAACAGCCCAACCCGATCCCCTTCGTCGAAACCCCCGTCGCCTGGGCGGACCAGGGCCTCCACGAATTTACCTACTCGCTGTGGCCGCACGACGGCGACCTCGCCACCGGCGGCACGCTCCGCGAAGCCCGTCTTCTAAATTCACCGCTGACCCTGCTGGAACACGGTCCCGCCGTGGAGGGGTTCATCAGTATCGACACGGAAAACGTGGTGGCGGAAACTCTGAAGGGCGCGGACGACGGCAATGGCTTTGTGCTCCGCCTGTACGAGGCCGCCGGCCGCGCGACCCGGACCCGTATCACCCTGGACCGGCGGATCACCTCCGCCACCGCCTGCAACCTGCTGGAAGAACCCCAGGACGCCCCCCGGCGGCTTCCCGGCGGCCGCCTCAACCTCCGCTTCCACCCCTTTGAAATCAAAAGCTTTCGCCTTGGCGTGCGCAAGTCAGGCACGTAATGAAAGCCATGTGGGGGCGCCGCCCCCAAGCCCTTGCCAAAGGGACCAGTCCCTTTGGAAACCCCGAGACATTCATCAGGAAGGGCCGGTACTGGGCGCCGCTGAACGCCAGAACGCTTTGCCTTTGTCGCCAGGCGGCGGCGCACAGCACCGGCCCTTCCTGATGAAAATGGTGTCGGGATTCTCAAGGGACGGAGTTCCTTGAGCGGGGCTTGGGGCAGAGCCCCACATGGCTTTCAGGGTTGTTTTTGGCTGGGCTGTGGTTATATTTAATAGAACCACGTGAAAGTTTCATGCTGTGAAGAAACGATTAAAAACCGAGGCGTTGCGCAGCCGGGTGTATGGGGAGATCCTGCGGGGGGAATACGCGCCCGGCGACCGCCTGCCCACGGAACGGGAGATGGAGCGCCTGGGTGGCGCCAGCCGGATCATTGTCCGGCAGGCGTACGCGGAGCTGGAGCAGGCGGGGGTCATCGAGCGCGTCCATGGCGTCGGCACCTTTGTGGCGAGGGCGGCAGCGGGCAATGGGAGGAACAAAGATTCCATCGCGCTGCTGGCCAGCCTGCACGACCTGTTCGCGGTGGAATTTGTCGAAACCGTCGAAGCGGCCGTCGCCGACGCCCAGGCGCTGCTAATCTTGAAACTGACCGACGAAGACCGCGCCAAGGAAGAGCAGGCGGCGATCAGCCTGGTGGCGCACGGCGTGCGGAACATCATCGTGTGGCCCAGCGGCCGCACCCTGGCGGCGGGCACCTTTGAGCGCCTGCGCGTGCTGGGCGTGAACTTGGTATTTTTTGACCGCGTGATCCCGGGCGCTTATGCGGACTATGTCGGCGTGGACAATGCCCATGCCATTGAGACCATCATGCAACACGCCCGCCGGCGGGGCGCGGTGCGGTTCGCCTTTGTCAATCACGCGGGCGACTTCGCCGACACCGACCGTGCGCGCCAGGCAAGTTTCGAGAAATGGGTCGTACGAGAAGGGGCGGAATCCGAGATCGTCACCGTGCCGCGGCGGGGTGATTATGCGGGCGCGATCAGCCGGCATCTGAAACGCTGGGCACGGCTGGGCAGAACCATGGCGGTGGTGTGCGTGAATGACGATGTGGCCTGCGCCCTGAAGCGGGCCGTGGGCGACCGGCTGGTGGTTTACGGCATCGACGGCCTGCCGCTGGCGAAACGGCTGGGCGTGACCTCGTACGCCCAGCCCATGCGGCAAATGGCCGCCGAGGCGGTCAGGATGCTGCGGCGCCAGCAGAGCCTGGGCGCGGCCTGGACGGCCTCCCGCCGCTATTGCCGCGGCAAACTGATCCCTGGTGACACGTAACCGTTCGGATTCACCACGAAGACACGAATGGCACGAAGTTGGATCGAAGTGTTTCGCCAAAAAATCAATCATAAAGAGGTGCTTTAAAAGTAACGAGATTTTTTCATCACCGGGAGCCGCCCGTCCTCGGGCGGACGAACCCGTCATCGTCGAAGACGTGCATAATTGGTTTTAACGGACGGTAGTCCAATGAATCCTCCCCGCCCCAAGGGGCCGGGGTATCGAACAGCCAAAACCAATTAGGAACCAAATTCCAGCATCGCTTGGTTTTTGTGGCGTCGCTCGTAGCTACTTCCTTTTTCGACAT
>CAITYL010000228.1 GCA_903896595.1 uncultured Lentisphaerota bacterium | reverse complement strand
CCCTCAACCACGGCCTTCGCCGCGCGGACCCGAACCGCAACCAGCGCCTTCCCAGTAAGTTTTCGCCCGTCCGTTTTCATCATGCCAAAGACTATAATGCATCCTTCAAAAATGTCAACTATTTAATGAATTGATTAGTAAAATACTCGCCACGGAGACACGGAGACACGGAGGCACGGAGGCACGGAGGCACGGAGAAAGGCACATAAGGAGATTTGACGGTTTTGCCTCGCCGATGCCGGCGAGGCAAAGCCGTCAAATGGCTTGAACGGAGTTGGAAAGGAGCGAATGCGGATCCCTTCTTTATGCCTCTGTGTCTCTAGCGCAGCGGGTGGTGAACCAGGTATTTCCGTGAATTCTTTTACTCCGTCAGCGCCAGCCAGGCCGCTCCCAGGATCGCGGCGCGGTCACCCAAAACGGCCGGCACGACTTGCGTGGCGGCCGCGGCGAGGGTGTGTTCACGCAACGTCTGCTCCAGCGCCGGCATAAAAAAGTCCCAGGACGCGGCCACCGAACCGCCGATGGCGATGCGGTCGGGATCCAACATATTCACCAGGGACGCGGCGATGAGGCCCAGATTGCGGCCGAGGGCGGCATAGGCCTGGCGTGCCATCACATCCCCAGCCGCGGCCAAGCCATGCAGTTCGGGTCCCGCCACCGCGTGCCCGGCCAGGCGTGCATATTTGGCTTCCACGAAGGGACCGCAGGCTTCTTCCTCCATGCAGCGTCCGTGCAAGGGGGTCTGCCAAATCTCGCCGGCGCAACCATGGGCGCCCCGGTGCAGTTTTCCTTCCAGCATCAGCCCCAGGCCGAGGCCGGTGCCCACCGTCAAGGCGCAGAAATGCCGGGTGCCACGCCCGGCGCCCTGCCACCATTCGCCAGCGGCGAGACAATCGGCGTCGTTACGGAAGAACACCGGCAGGCCGGTTGCCGCCGCCAGCTGCTCGCGCAAAGGAAAACCGTCCAAGGTCGGAAAATTGCCCGGAAAGAGAAACGTGCCGTCATCCGCCACCGCGGTCGCCACGCCGGCCACCAGCCGGGTGGGCGGCTCGGGGGCGGCCGCGGCGAGCTCGCCGACCACCGCCGTCAGGTCAGCCAGGATCGCCGCTGGCGCGCGCTCGCGTCCGGTTGGCCGGCGCACCACCGGCCCGCAGACGCCCGCCGCCGTAACCCAGGCGGCCCGGATCCAAGTGCCGCCGAAATCCATTCCAATGACCGACCGCATGCGCGTGCCCCTCCCGTTCCCTGGCCTGGATCATTCACCATCATTCGATTCACCGCGAAAGAACGCAGAGAGCGCCAAAGAAAAATTCGGACACGCATTTTCTTTTGCGATCTTTCGCGTTCTATCGTGGCGAATATGCATTAAAAACCATCGTTGCTGTTCCATCAGTCATGATCTTCCGAATCCAGAGCATGCAATGTACCGCGGATCTTCGGGCTGCCAATTCCCGGCCACACCGGCTTCTACCGCCAGTAAAGGTGGCCCCAGGAAAACGCTTGGTTCACCACCCGCTGTGCTAGAGACACAGAGGCACGGAGAAGACCATGCCGGAGGGCGCTTTCGCCACAAGCCATTCTGGCAAACCATCGCATCGGTGATCAGGGGCTTGTGGCTAACGCCCCCTCCGCGTTAAGGCAACAAAAAGGTTTGGTGG
>CAITYL010000227.1 GCA_903896595.1 uncultured Lentisphaerota bacterium | reverse complement strand
TATTTCTTGAAAAAGTTGAATATTCAAAAATACAAGACAAGTGAAACTTCACGAACTCCATGTTTTTATCGTGTTGCCGATGTAAACAACGCAATAAGCGCATGGAATGAAAAGCTGTTGAATAGTGTAATCAAAAAGAACGAAACAAACAAATAACCCAAAGGTGACGAAATGAAAAAAGAATACATTAAACGTGCAGAATGTGAAAGGGAATACGGTGTAACAAAGTATTTCCTTGAAAAGGTATCAAAGGTAAAAGGTGTAAAGCTTGGCGATGCTAATAACTCCACCATGTATTACCGTGTTGCGGATGTAGAAAATGCAATCGCAAATTTTAACGTCAAGTTGACAGATAAAAACAAACAAACAAATAAGGAATAAAGAAAATGAATAACAAAACGCTTGAATTATCGGTAACTGAAATTCGTGGTATTAATGGTGATACACAAGACACGGTTATCGCCGTACCTGTTGCAAGCCGCATTGATAATACGGATGGCACTATCTTGGTTATCCAAGAAAAAGACTTATCCGCCGGTATCTTGGAAGATACCGCCGCCGTACTTCGTCAAACTTCACAATACGAATATAAATACAATGTTATATCCGGACACCTTTATTACATCCGTAACGGATTGCAGGTGTTAGGTAGTCGCTATGATGTTATGATTAAACAATGCAATGATATGATACAAAGAATGGAACAAAACGAAATCAAACCAACTAGCTTTTTTGAACGATTCAAAAACTATTTCAAGGGAGAAAAATAATATGAACGTATCAAGTTTTAAAATTAAGATTCACGATTTTTTCACAAATGAACTAAAAGAAAAAATCAATAATCATAATTCCGCTGTTGATGATATAAACAACGCATATATTGAAGCATCAAAAGAAATAGATAAGATTGCAACAAATCCGCAAAAAAACGTTTATGTTGAATTCATGGATTTAATCAATAAACAAACAAATTGCTTTGTAGATTTAATAGCAATCACTAATAGACAAATGGAAGTTTTTCAACCTGAAATCAACAAAGAAAGTAAAGCAGAGCATGAACGTTTAAAAGCTGAAATTGTGAAATGTGAAAATGGTATTGTTGAAAAATATAAAGAACTTTTTGGGGAAAATGGTGAAGAGTATATAAAAATATGCCGTGAAAGTTCTTTAACAAATCTAGGTACTCCGTTCCGTTATCAACAGTTTCAAAAGTTTCCATGTTGGAACGAATTACAGAAACAAAAACATGATATTGTTTTAGGTTATAACAAACCTAGATTAGAATGGAATATAAATATTCTTAAATCTGCTTTTCAAGCTAATATTGGATTAAATGGAAAAGTAAAGACAATTAACTTTGTTGGTATCGATAACGGTATCCCGTACAAATTGATGGATAAAATCGAACTGTATTAACTAAAATTTGAAACATGGGAATAGGTTTTTTTTGTTTAGTTTACCGTTCCCATGTTTCAATTCTAAAATTTTAGTCTGGAATAGATTAGATTAGCTCTCTAATCGACAAGGTTTAACCCTACCTTTCCAGACTAGTCTACTAACAGGGTTAAACAAACATAGGGTTAAGCAAATGAACAACACAATTACAAATGAAACTTTTAAACCTGGATTACATAACCTTAAACATGTAATCGTAGACATACCTCCAAATTTAACTGGTGATACCGGTTATAAGTCTTGGACAAATAAAATTGATAGTCTTGGTTCAGGTTATTCTTGGCGGATTGCCGAAACAAACGACAGCACAAATCTATTTCACAAAGAATACTTCAATGGAAAGTCTGATAAAAAATTAAGCCAAGACTTTTTCTTTCGTAATCCAAAACTTGAAATATCCGGTATCATTTGGGAAAACGACTGGTTTTTAGAAGCAAACTTTAAGCAATGCTATTTCCTATCGTTTGATATTGATGACGGTATACCTTCACTAAATGATGCAATAACCGCATTGAATCAAACAAACGGTATGCTTTGGACTTCCAAAAGCCATCAAAAGCTAAAAGGTGAACATACCGCTTGCGATAGATACCACGTAATGTTAAACTTTGATAAACCTATTCTAAACTTACGTGAATATAAATTTGCAATGAACGCCGCTATGTTGGTTCTATGCCCTACTGCTGATAAAGCAATGTTAAATGGTAGCTTTAAAATGCGGGGCGGACCAGAAAACGCTATTCTTCAACCATTAGGCGGTAATGATTACAATGTTATTTCAGTTGACAAGTTAATCAGGTTTGCAGATGATATACCGGGATATATTCAAATAAAAAATGATATATGGGATAGATATGACAATAATGGCAAGAAAGCGTGTATAGAATACTTTAGCGGTGCAATCGGTGAACATAAACCTGATGGAAACTTAAAACGTGTATTAACTAAATTCTATACTGAAAAGTGTAATTTAGAGGATACCTACCGCAACATATTCAAATTAATGCTTAATGCTTTTAGACCTACTTTAAACTCCGGTAAGGTTAAAGCTACAATACTAGATATGGAAGAGTTAAAACCATACTACTCTAAACACCGTGGACAATTAACCGGAATTGATGCAACACTAAACACGGCAAAGAATAGCTATCTAAGCAATTCAATCGGAAAAATCGTAAGCGGTAAATCATTACAACCACTAAACAAACTTGTGGTTTTAAAAGCGGATGAATTGCCAGCGGTGCCGGAACTAGTTCACGCATACAAAAAGAAATCAGTTGACATAAATAAAATAAACTGGGATAACAACATGGAAGCCACTTTACGGCTAATCCATGCAATAGCTCATGGTGACGATAGAAAGGCAATCGTAGCCGTTCCACCTGGGTTAGCTAAGTCAACATCGGCAACCGCAATCGTTGCCGCCTATGCCGCCACAGATAGGCGGTATTTGATTGTAAAGCCTAGTGTGGTTGCGTGCGATAATCAACGGAAAGATTTAATTGCATTAGGTGTCAACAATAATGATTTATCAATGTTAGTTGGTTATGCTGATAAACATGAAATTTGTACAGAAACGTTTCGCCATGGAAAAAATGGTCCGTATCATCACTGCAAGGATTGCAAAAAGAATCAAGATAGAGACGAAAATGGAAATCATAGAGCATTGATTGAACGTTGCGCTATTGGACAAACCTACACCAATAGAGCCGAACAAATGATGAAAAACGTAATCATCATGACGCATCAAAGGTTTTCTACTTTGTGGATTGAAAATGGCATACCTAGCGATTTAACAATTATCATTGATGAAGCTATGCAATCCTATGATATAATTAATTTAGACAAATATAAACTAAACAAACTATCTAAATTAGTTCCTGCAATTAGTGAACATATAAAGTACTTAGATTCAAACTTACGTGATAATTGTATACGTGATGAGTTTAACGCTACACGTGATGATGAAAGGTTTATATCTGAAGACGTGAGAGCTAAACTAATCGAAATCATGAAAGCAGGCGACGAATATGGCAAGTGTGATAACCCGCCGGATGATGTTCAAGACACTATTGACATGGGATACACAGCTAAAGCATATTTATCCGCATTTTATGATAAACCGGAACATGGTGAAGCAAAACGTTACGTGTTTGATAACTGTAGCGACATTGTGCGCAAAAATGAAGATGATGAAAATAAAGACAACGCCACAGAAACAACAAACAACATCGATGATGAAAAAATAGCAAAGCTGAAACAACTAACAAAAGATATGCGGCAAAAAACCTATGATGTAATCAAATCACGCATTTATTGTGATTTACCTAACCGCATCATAATCTTAGATGGAAGCGCAATTTTTAGCAATACACCATGGAAAGGATTCACTATCTATCAAATCGATATACATAAACAAATATTGTTTGATAACGTGATATTGCATACATTCAAGGGAAACCCAACAATAACAAACGTTAAATCTAAATTTCCGCAATATGCTGATATGATAGAAAACGATTTAAAAGGTAGGCAACCTGTTGAAATATGCATCATATCGAACAAACAAAAGGAAGATTCATTGGAACAAACAAAACGTTATAAAGAATTTATCAAAGCGTTTGAAGATAAAAACATCAAAGTAAAAAATCTTTATCGTGGTACGGTTATCGGAAGTAACCTAGCCCGTGATAGTCACATGATTATGGTGTTAGCTTCAATGTTCAACGGTATATCTGAAACCGTACTTAGAACAGCTTTGCGGATGGATTGCGGTATCGAAGCTGATAAGATATGGGACTATCAGTTGATTGATGGTAAAAATGGCGCAAACATCAAAAGGAAAGTTCCTAAGATGAATTACGGTTTTGAAGATAGCGATTTAAACGAAACGTTTATGCGTACCTATGCGGATGAAATCATACAGTACATATTGAGAGGTAGAGCTAGGAACTATAAGGGTGAATCAGAAGATGTCTTTTTCTTTTCAACCGGTAATCTAATTAATGAAGAAATTAGAACATATTTGCCAGGTGTTCAATTTGCAGGTGATAGCGGAATGAAGAAACTTAGGGATATGACAAAGGAACAAATTGAAGATGTATCAGCTAGAGAACTGGCGGAAATGTTCGGATATGCTAGTCACCCAAACAACGATATTGTAAACGAACTGATAAGATACCGTGATATGGTATACCTTGAGAAGATAAACAAATAACTTGAATATCAATAAGCTAATGCACAAAACCGCCGCTAACTCTAATAGTATATATAGAGAAAGCGGCAGTTTTCTGTAACGGTACAGAAACTTTTGTCATGTTGAAAGCATAAACTTTCATTTAATCCGGCTTCCGTCCGGTTTAAACTTCAATCGTTCAATTCTAAATAGAACACGGTAGGTTAAAACGCAAGGTGTCCGGTTTAAATGTCAACCTAAGCAAACAAAAAGAAAGGGACGGGAAATATCCCGCCCCTTACCTGCTTTAATAGCCGCTCGTTTATTTCTTCGCTTTAGCCGCTTTGGCTTCATCCGCAAGTTTTTTAGCGGTGGCGAGTTCTTTCACAAGCTCGCTAGCTTTTTCAAGTTCTGAATCAATTTTAGACTTCATCACCTTTTCAATTACCTTGATAAACGATTGAAGTTCTTTGTAGTCATACTTCCGATATGTCTTGGCGTCTGACAAGTCAATAGCAGTTGTTGCGCTCGTTTCCGTTGTAACCGGTGTTCCGTGTTTCTTTGCGTAACGCTTAATCATTCCGAGCACTTTATTCCGCACGCTCTTTAGCTTTTCCTTTGCCATGGCGTCATAGTCGGATGCTTTGCCATGGCGTCATAGTCGGATGCTTTGCCGCCAGGCAAGCGGATTGCTTTGTGTGCTTTAATCAATTCTTCAACCGTTTTCAACGCCTTGACACTATCCACCGTGTAAACTTGCTCCGCCATTTTTCCACCCCTTGCGTGTATCGGTTTTAAACTCACAAGACAAAAATCAGAATAGCCGAAATTTGAAAAAAAGCAAACGAGCAGGAAACAAACCTGCCCAAACATGGCAAGGCGTGGACGTAGGGACACCGCCAGGGGCAACGGATGGCAGCTAGAGGGGCTTCCATGCCCTACGGTGGCGAAAGGGCGGGGAATGGCAAGGGTGAAGCTGGGACTTCGCCGGGGAACTCCGGGACACCGCCAGCATGAGGAAAGGCGGTTTGTGCTCAATTTTCTTTGTAATCTACATTTGCAACATAACGGCCTCCGTCTTCATCAATGACAACGAATCGGGGCTGCACCAGGACTTCGAGACCTGGCTGGAGAAGCTGGCTCCGGAAAAGCCCCATTCCCAGTACCATCATAACGGTTACGAGGACAACGGCGACGCCCATCTCAAGCGCCAAGTCATGGGCCGGGAAGTGGTGGTCGCCATCACCAACGGTAAGCTCGATTTCGGCCCGTGGGAGCAGATCTTCTACGGCGAGTACGATGGCGGCCGCCGCAAGCGCGTCCTAGTCAAAATCATCGGCGAGTAAAACGTGAGACAGGCCATCGTGTCTGTTCGGAACATGGCGCAGGCAATCCTGCCTCCAGCATGGCGGTTCTTGCCGTGGTTTTGGACGGCACCACACCCGCATTTCCTGTAGGAATGGGCGTGCCGCCCGTTGTGGGACGCGCCGGGACGGCGGGGGACACTTCACGGCTTGGAGTGCCTCCCTGCCAGCGCCCACGCCACGGGGATGCTGGCCAGGGAGATGAGGGTGGTGAGGAGCAGGGCGCCCGCCAGCGAAAAGCCAACCAACTCCACCAGGGAGTGGTACTTGCCGCGCAACCCGATCCCGCACAGGACGAAAGTAATTACGAAAACAGCGCCGAACCATTTCCTGCGCATGGCGACGAAGCGTTGAAAACGGGTTGGGGTGCCGCCCGTGTTCATGTTGTTTTTTGCACCCCGGTACGTTTGCGGGAGGCGGTTTCGTTTTTCTGCGTTGGGGGAGGCGGCTGTTGGGTGGCACCCCTTTTTATGGCCTCTGCCCGGGTCAGGCACTGCTTGCGGGCCGTCTCCGCCATCAAAGGACCATAATCCGTCCAAAACAGTTCTTCCCCGTCCGTCGGGCGGCGGCCAACCGGCTCGCATCGCATGCACAGGGACGCGAGGAACCAGTCCCCGTCATTTTTAATGTGTCCGTTCATGCAGCCTTCCGGGCCGGCGCTGGCGGAAATCGCAGACAACCATCCACAGAAATATTCCGCAGCAGGTTCGAATTGGGTTGCTGTTGGTACAGTTGGGGACGGATATACGTCATAAAGGCAAGACCGAACCACACCAGCCATGATTGGCTAAGCGCCAGTCCAATGCCGATGGTCAAAAAGCTCAAATAATACAAGAATCTCATGGTCGTGTTGTTCATAAAGTATAACGACCGTTGATGGGGGGACTGATTCTTCCGTACAAGAAGAACACCTTCCCCTCGGGCAACATCCAAAACTCAGGTTGGTCGGACTATATCTTGCGCCGGGGAAACGGGCAATCCGGGTGCCTTTAAAAGGTTGGGGCGACCCCATCTTGGATTTAGGGAAGGCGCCGGCACAACTGGGACCAGTAGGACTCTTACGACTCTTGGGACACTTAGGACGCCGGCGTGGCTCCAAACCGTCACAAGGGTCGTAAGGGTCCCAAGAGTCCCAAAGGTCCCAGTCCCACCGCCGGCCTGTCATGCTTGCCTTTTGTTCAAATGGCATTATCTTATGTTCAATGTTGATTGAATTTGATTGATCTATGCAAAATCAAGAACAACATCGGCCATTGACCGCGGAGCGCGAAGGGCGCATTCTGGAGTTGCTGCGCCCCGCCACCGTGCTGGGCGTGGCCGATCTGGCGGCGGCCCTCGGCGTGTCGGACGCCACGGTGCGCCGGGATTTGCAGGCAATGCATGAGCGCGGCCTGTTGCAGCGGGTCCGGGGCGGGGCGACCCTGCAACAGCCCTGGCGGACCGAGCCGCTGTTCCAGGACAAGGAATCGCGCCAGTCCGAAGCCAAGGAGCGGATCGCCGCCCGGGCCCTGGCCTGCATTGCGGACCACGACACCATTTATCTCGACGGCGGCAGCACCCTGCTGATGCTGGCGCGGCTGCTGGAGGCGCGGCGCGGCCTGACCATTGTCACCAATTCGCTGATGGCGGCGGCGACGCTGATGACGCAGCCGCACCGGCTGATCCTGGTGGGCGGCGAGTTCCGCGCGCTCTCGCGCACCCTGGTGGGGCCGCTCACCGCCTCGGTGATCCAGGGGGTGCATGTGCAGAAGGCGTTCATGGGCACCATCGGCTTCACCCTGGAGGACGGCATGAGCACCACCGATCCCAACGAGGCGTTCACCAAGGAGCAGGTGCTGCGCCGGGCCAACCAGGTGTTTTTGCTGGTGGACAGCTCCAAGCTGGGCGTGTCCTCCTTCTCCCGCAGCGGCGCGCTGGAGGACATCGACACCCTGATCACCGACTCCATTGGCGCCGAGTTCAAGGAACAACTGGAACAGCGCGGCGTGGAAGTCCTCACCGCCTGACACCGAATATTAACCGCAAAGAACGCATAGACCGCAAAGAAAAGACGCTTACCCCGCCAATCTGAATTAGTAATGAATTTGAACAGGAGAAATCAGGAGAGAACGGAGAAAAACTTCTCTGTGGCCTCCTGTTCATAATCCAAACTCAACCGCCCAACCGCTCAACCCCACAACCTCTCAACCCCATATATCCAAGGATAACCAACACCATGGCAACTCCAGTCCTCATGCCCAAGCAGGGCAACACGGTCGAAGAATGTCTGCTGGCCAAATGGCGCAAAAAGAAGGGCGCGACGGTCGCGGCGGGCGAGATCATTGCCGACATCGAGACCGACAAGGCGTCGTTCGAGATTGAGGCGCCGGTGGCGGGCACGCTGCTGGAGACGTTCTTTGACGAGGGCGTGCTGGTGCCGGTGCAGGTGGCGATTTGCGCGATCGGCAATGCCGGCGAAGACGTTTCCGCTTTCCGTTCTGCAGGCGCCGCGGCGCCTGCAGAAATGGCGGCTACCGCCGCCCCTGCCAGTACCCCCGCCATTGCCCTGGTTACCCCGGCTCCGGTTGCGGCTCCGGCCCCCGTTCCGGCGGCGCCCGCCGCCGACCGGCCGCTGAGCCCGCGGGCGCGGAAATTTGTCGCCGAGCATCCGTTTGTGGTGCCGGCCGCCCTGGCCGGGACCGGCGCCGGCGGGCGCATTGTCGAGGCGGACGTGAAGGCGGCCTATGCGGAGTCCGCACGGCTGAGTCCGGTGGCGGCGGCCATGCAGGCGGCCGGCATCGCGGCGCCGGCGGCCGGCACGGGCGTGGGCGGACTGGTGCGCGGCGAGGATATGGGCAGGGCAGTGGCACCGGCGGCGGCCAAGGCCGATGCGGTTGCCGACCAGACGGAAGGCGTGCCCCAGACGCAGATCCGCAAGATCATTTCCTCACGGCTGGTGGAATCGCTGCAGACGCTGGCGCAGTACACGCTTAACGCCTCGGCCGACGCCACGGCGCTGCTGGCCATCCGCAAGCGGGTCAAGGAGAACGCGGAGAAGCTCGGCCTGGCCGACATCAGCATCAACGACATGGTCAATTTCGCCGCCATCAAGGCGCTGAAACTGCACCCGGCGGTCAACGCCGAGTTCATTGGCGGCAAGGTCTACACGCGGCCGGCAGTGAACTTCGGGTTTGCCTGCGACACGCCCAAGGGGCTCATGGTCCCGGTCATCCGCAACGCCCAGAACCTGACGCTGAACCAGCTGGCGGCGGCGACCAAGGCGATGGCCAAGGCGGCGCAGGAGGGCAAGATCAACCCCGACGACCTGGCCGGCGGCACCTTCACGGTGTCCAATCTCGGCGTGTTCGGCATCTCCTCGTTCACCCCGGTGATCAACGCGCCGCAGGTGGCGATCCTCGGCGTGTGCGGGCTGGAGTTGAAGCCGGTTCGCCGCAAGAGTGGCGAGGTGGTCTTTGCCGAGCACATCGGCTTCTCGCTGACGCTGGACCACCGGGTCATTGACGGCGCGCCCGGCGCCAAGTTCCTCAAGACCCTGCGGGAGATCATCGAAAGCTTCGACCTCGTCTGCATGGCGGGGTAAATCCAATAAATACATTCACCACGAAGGCACGAAGAGCACGAAGGTAGATCGAAGGGAATCTGAACGATGGAATTCGATCAGTTATCCAATCGCGTTATCGGCTGTGCGTTGGAGGTGCATCGTGAGCTTGGGCCGGGGTTGCTCGAATCGGTATATGAAGAATGTCTGGCCCGCGAGTTGGCCGGGCCAGGAGATAGCGTTTCAGCGCCAATTCGAGCTGCCGATTGCCTACAAAGGCGAACCGATTTTCAGCAACCTTTCGTGTGGATCTGCTGGTGGAAGGAAAACTCATTGTCGAACTGAAAAGCGTCGATGAATTGGCTCCCATTCATCACGCCCAACTGCTTACTTATTTGAAGTTGGGCAACATCCATACCGGACTTCTTCTTAACTTTAATGAATCCATGCTGAAACACGGTATAAAACGTCTGGTGCTTTAGTATTATCTTCGATCCAACTTCGTGTGCTTCGTGTCTTCGTGGTGAAAGGATTTAATGATCATGTATGATTTGATTGTCATTGGCGCCGGGCCGGGCGGGTATGAGGCGGCGGCCTATGCCGCGACGCGGTTCGGCAAGAAAGTGGCGCTGATTGAGAAAAAGGCGCTGGGCGGCACCTGCCTGAATGTGGGCTGCATCCCGACCAAGACGCTGTTGCGGAGTGCGCGCGCCCTGGAGGACTGCCATGCGGCCGGCCTCTACGGTGTGGACGGCGCCGAGACGGCGAAGCTCGACCTGAAGAAGGTGCAGGCGCGCAAGGCCAAGGTGGTGGCGACCCTGAACAAGGGCATCGCCTCCATGTTGCAGAAGGCCAAGGTCGAGGTCATTACCGGCGAGGCCAAGCTAACCGGCCGCGGCAAGGTGACGGTGGGCGGCCAGACCTTGGAGGCCGCCAACATCCTGCTGGCCACCGGTTCCATGCCGGCGGCGCCGCCGATTCCCGGTTTGAAGGACAACCCGGCGGTGGTCGATTCCACCGGTATTTTGGAAGTGCAGGAGGTGCCGGCGTCGCTGGTCGTCATCGGCGGCGGCGTGATCGGGCTGGAGTTCACCTGTTTCTTTGCCGAACTGGGCACCAAGGTGACCGTGGTGGAAATGCTGCCGCGGATCGCGCCGGTGATTGACGAGGAGATTTCCAGCCGCCTGCAGCAGGCGATGAAGAAGACCGGCGTGGAATTCAACCTCAACTGCAAGGTCAGCAAGGTCGAAGGCAACACGCTTACCTTTCTCGACCAGGCCGGGCAGGTGCAGACCCGCACGGCCACGCTGATCCTCAACGCCACCGGCCGCGTGCCGGTGCTGAAGGGGATCGGGCTGGAGGAGACGGGCGTGGAGTTTGACCGGCGCGGGGTCAAGGCCGACGAGTGCGGCCGGACCAACGTCCCCGGCGTGTGGGCCTGCGGCGACGTTACCGGGCGCTGCCAGTTGGCGCATGCGGCGACGCGCGAGGGCATGGTGGCCGTCAATAATATGTTTGGCCGGCCGGACCGCATGCGTTACAACGCGGTGCCGTCGGTGGTCTATACGCATCCGGAAGTCGCCAGTGTCGGCCGCACCGAGGAAGAACTGAAGAAGGCCGGCGTGGCATACAAGAAGGCGTTGATGCCGATGGGCATTGCCGGACGGTTCCTGGTTGAGTACGAGGGACAGTCGGGCAGCGTCAAGGTGCTGGTGGGCGAGAAATACGGCGAGGTGCTCGGCGTGCACATGATCGGCGGCGGTTGCGGCGAGTTCATCGCCACGGCGGCGGCGATGGTCGAGCTGGAGCAGCGCGTCGAGGACGTCCGCGAGATCATCTTCCCGCACCCGACCGTCAGCGAGGCGCTGAAGGAGACGATTCTGCACGCGCATTGAGCGCGTTCCACGCGCTCAATCTGTGAGGAAAAACCATGGCGGATGCCTGGTGAAATTTATCCGAAAAATAAGGGCTGAAGGCCCGCACCGTAACACCAAAGACCCCATACAAGAGAGAGTCAATCCATGCCGAAAATTCAAGAGATTCATCCCGAAAATGTCTTCGCCAAGGACAAGATCAAGTTCAAGGACATCCTGGTCAATGCCTACGACAAGAGCATTGAGCAGGAGCTGAAGGCCAAGACGTTCACCACGGCCGACCTGGTGACGATCTACCACGACATGTGCGTGCTGCGCGAGTTCGAGAACACCCTGAACGAGATCAAAATCAAAGGCAAGTACAAGGAGATCACCTACAACCACGCCGGTCCGGCGCACCTGTCCATGGGGCAGGAATCGGCGGCGGTCGGCCAGGCGTTCGCGCTCAAGGTGGAGGACCATATCTTTGGCTCGCACCGCAGTCACAGCGAGATTTTGGCCAAGGGGCTGTCGGCGATCCGCGAACTGGATGACGCGGCGCTGACCAAGCTGATGAAAGAATTTTTCGGCGGCGCCACCCTCAAGGTGGTCGAGGCCGGGCACAGCGGCAGCGTCAAGGAACTGGCGCGCAAGTTTTTGATCTACGGCGCGTTCGCCGAAATCTTCGCCAAGGTCACCGGCTTCAACAAGGGCGCCGGCGGCAGCATGCACTGTTTCTTCACGCCGTTTGGCATCTACCCCAACAACGCCATTGTCGGCGGCTCCGGCAGCGTCACCCCCGGTGCGGCGCTGTTCAAGCGGGTCAACCGCAAGCCCGGCATTGTTGTCTGCAACATCGGCGACGCCTCCTTCGGCTGCGGCCCGGTGTGGGAAGGCATCCAGTTCGCCAGCATGGACCAGTACCGCGAGCTGTGGGACAAGAGCTTGGGCGGCGGACTGCCGATCCTCTTCAACTGCTTCAACAACCATTACGGCATGGGCGGCCAGACCTGTGGCGAGACCATGGGCTACAAGTTCCTGGCGCGCATCGGCGCCGGCGTCAATCCGGAACAGATGCACGCCGAGCGCATCAACGGTTACGACCCGCTGGCGGTGGTTGACGCCGTCCGCCGCAAGAAGGCGATTCTCGCCGACGGCCGCGGCCCGGTCCTGCTCGACACCGTCACCTACCGCATCTCCGGCCACTCGCCCTCCGACGCCTCCAGCTACCGCAGCAAGGAGGAGATCGAGCGCTTCATGGCCGCCGACGCCATTCCCGCCTACGCCAAGCGCCTGGCCGAGGCCAAGGCCGCCTCCGCCAAGGAACTGGGTGCGGTCAAGGATGGTGTGGACGGACTGGTGTACGAGATGTTCAAGCTGGCCGTGGACATGGAGAAGTCGCCGCGCGATCCGCTGACCTCCGAATTCCTCGGCACCGTCATGTTCTCCAACCAGAAAGTGGAGAAATTCGACGACCGTCAGCCCGAGGTCAATCATCCGTACGCCGAGAACCCGCGCGTCAAGCAGATCAAGGACAAGTTCCGCTTCGCCCTCGACGCCGGCGGCAAGCCGCATCCGAAGATGAAGCAGTACAACCTGCGCGACGGTCTTTTCGAGGCGGTCATGCACCGCTTCTACATCGACCCGACCCTGGTGGCGTTCGGTGAAGAGAACCGGGACTGGGGCGGCGCGTTCGCCGTCTACCGCGGCATGACCGAGGCGCTGCCGTATCACCGGTTGTTCAATTCCCCCATTTCCGAGGCCGCCATTGTCGGCGCCGCGGTTGGTTACGCACTGGCGGGCGGCCGGGCCATTGCCGAGTTGATGTACTGCGACTTCCTGGGCCGCGCCGGTGACGAAACCTTCAACCAGCTGTCCAAGTGGCAGTCGATGTCCGGCGGCATTCTCAAGATGCCGGTGGTGCTGCGCATCTCGGTCGGCGCCAAGTACGGCGCCCAGCACTCGCAGGAGTGGTCCGCGCTGCTCAACCACATTCCCGGGCTCAAGGTGGTGTATCCGGTGACCCCGTACGACGCCAAGGGCATGATGAACAGCGCCCTGGCGGGCACCGACCCGGTGGTCTTCCTGGAAAGCCAGACCGCTTATGATATTGGCGAGTTGTTCCATCAGGGCGGCGTGCCCGAGGGCTACTACGAGATCGACCTGTCCGAGCCGGACGTCAAGAAGGAAGGCAAGGACCTGACGATCATCACCTTTGGCCCGACCTTGTACAAGGCGATGGACGCCGCCAAGGAACTGGCCAAGTACGGCGTGGACGCCGAGATCGTCGACTTGCGCACGGTCAACCCGCTGAACTACGACAAGCTGGTGGCCAGCGTCAAGAAGACCGGCAAGGTGTTGCTGGCCAGCGAGGCGGTCGAGCGCGGCAACGTCCTGCACAACATCGCGGCGAACCTGACCCAGTTGTGCTTCGACCAGCTTGACGCGCCGCCGGTCGTGGTCGGCGCCCGCAACTGGATCAGCCCGGCGGCCGAGTTGGAGACCATGTTCTTCCCGCAGCCGGAGTGGCTGCTGGACCTCATCCATGAGCGCATTCTGCCGCTCAAGGGCTACACCCCGAAGAGCAACCAGACGCTGGGCGAACTCCAGCGCCGGGCCCGCCTGGGCGTGTAATAGCGCGCCTGTCGGCTCCAACGCCCGCCGCCCGATTTGGGGTGGCGGGCGTTTTTTTATGGTGCTGCTCCCTGACTGGCTTGGCTGCGCGCGCTGACGTCAGGGGGCGAAACCTTGGAGGCGGAGTTTGGCGGACAGCAGTTCATCCAGCCTTGGCAGATCCCGCGGATAAACCGAGATTAGCCGCTTGCCTTCCTGCTGGTAGAGCATCTGTTTTTTGTACATGCTCATTTTGTACTGGGGAGTATCGATGCCCCAGTATTCGATGTAAACATCCAGTTCCGGCATGTAAAAGTCCGGCCGGATCTGGAATTCGGCGATCAGGCGAAATTTGGCGTCGTAGCGATAGGCCAGGCCGTGTGCGGTCAGCCAGTCGGCAATGCGGCGTTCGCCCGTGGACTGGACTACCGTGCCATCGCGGGCTTCAATGGTCTTGTTGAGCTCCACCTGCGTCTCGAAGTTGCGCCGGGCCAGAAAGGTTTCGTCAAAACAGCGGTCGCAGAAAATGCGCTGAAAGGCTTGTTGCGAGCGCGCATATTCGTCGGCGGTGACCGGCGCATGGCACCGTTGGCAATGATGCACGGCGGCGGCCGCCGCGATTTTGATGGTTTCTTCAATGAACGTTATCGCGGTCTCAGCATCCCGCCGCAGATAATCTTTCTCAACCGGGTTTTGGGCCAAGTCGCGCAGGTCGTGCAGGCAGCCCTGCGCTGCCGCGCCATAGGCTTTCAGCGCCCGGATGGCGTATTGCCGGGTTTGTGGATGCGGGTCCTGCCGGACAACAGGCATCAGAGCGGCCACGGCGGCCGCTTGGTCCACCCCCAGCCAGGCGAGCTTGCCCAGCGCCGACGCCGCCAGGCGGCGCACGTTGGCCGAGGATGAGGCTAGAAAATCCAGCAGTTCACCGCAGGCGGCGGTTTCGCCCTCGCGGCCGATGGCCACCGCGCGCTCCGAAAGGCGTTTCTCAAGCTGCCGGTCCATTGGGTTTTTCATGGGGGCCTCCTGTCTTTTCTGTGCTTGAACATCAACGCGCGTCAGCGAAGTCAGGTGATTTTTACTTGTAATAAACGCTATTTATAGTTAAAAAAATAAGCATATTTTGCCAGTTTGTCAAATCTGATCGGGGGCAGGGGGCGTGGTTTGTGCTTTTGGGGATGTGCTGGTATGGTTTTGGCCATGGTTCCGGCGGCTGGCTGCCGCTCCCCCTTCCGCTCTGACCCGTCGGAACAACACCTGGGATCTGTCATGAAGCGCGTCACCATCACCACGTTGGCGGAAGAGCTCGGGGTCTCGATCTGCACCATCAACAAGGCGCTGTCGGGCAAGCCGAAAGTCAGCGCGGCCACCCGCGAACGGGTGATGGCCGCCGCTGCCCGGCATGGGTATCGGCCCAACCGGCTGGCCCAGGCCCTGGTCCGGCCGGTCCGGCGCGTGGTGGTGTTGTGTCCCGACGACTGGCCCAGTCATTACGGATTGATTCTGCGTGGCGCCACGGCGGCGTTTGGCCGGCTCGGCGATTACCGGATCACCGCTGAACGCCAGGCCTGCGGCCGCATCTCGGACGATGCCCAGTTTCTCTCCGTTCTCGGCCGGGTGCTGGCGGACCGGCCGGACGCGCTGCTGCTGGTGCCGGGCGTGTATCGGCCGGACACTCTGGACCGCGCCCGGGCGGCGTTGGCGGCGGCCGCTGTCACGACCATTTTGGTGGGCATTGAAACGCCGGGACTGCCCTATCTGACCGGGGTGTGGCACGACAGCGCGCGGTGCGGCCGCCTAGCCGCTGAACTCCTGGCTTTCATGGGGGACGGCGCCGGCGCGTCCGCGGCCATTCTGGTCGGCACCCGCGATTCTGCCGATCACCGGTCAAAAATCGCGGCCTTCCAGCAGGAGGCCGCCGCTCTCGGCCTGCCGGTGGCGGCGGTGGTGGAAACCCACGATGACGTCGCGGCCGGCTATCCCGTCACCGCCGCTCTGTTGCGGGATCACCCTGATCTGCGCTGTCTCTATATCAGTTCGGAAAACATTGCCGGGGCCTGTCAATATCTGGTGGAACAGGGGCACGCCGGCCGCATTCGGGTGGTTGGCACCGGCATTTCGGCGGAGGCCCTGGCCTATTTGGACCGCGGCGTCCTGCACGCCTGCCTGTACCAGAACCAATACCGCCAGGGCGTGGCGGCTGTCGAGCTCCTGCATGGCTGTCTCGACCGGCAGCCGCCGCCGGCCGCCACCGTGTTGATCTCGCCGTCCGTGGTTCTCAAGGGCAATGCGGATCTTTATGCGGACCCCGAGCGCCTGGACCGCGCCACCGGCGGCACCCTCGTCTGAGTGGTAGAATAAAACAGTCTACTTTAAAAAGTGATTGGCTATGAGTGATGATTTGGCGTGTTGCGGCGAGTGGGTCGCCATTGGCTTGGGCTCGAACTTGGGGGACCCGGCGGCCAACCTCCGGGCCGCGGTCCGGTGCCTGGCCGCCCGCGGCCTGGCCGCTCCGTGCCTGTCGCCCTTTTATCTCACGGCGCCGGAGGAATGCCATCCGGGCACGCCGGATTTTCTCAATGCCGTCGTCACCGGGCGCTGGTCTGGCACCCCGGACAGCCTTAAGGTCGTGTGTCAGGCCATTGAACAGGAACTGGGCCGGGCCACACTGCACGACTCCCGCGCCGCCCGTACACTGGACTTGGATTTGCTGCTGTTCAGTGCCAGGGAGCTGCGGACTCCGCAACTCACCATTCCCCATCCGCGCCTGGCCGGTCGCTTGTTTGTGCTGGTGCCGCTGGCGGATCTGGTTCCGGAGTGGGGCGTCCCCGGCACGGGCCGTACCGTGGCCCAGCTCCTGGCGGAGTGCCGCCGCCAGCGGCCCGCACCGCCCGAGCCCCGGCGGCAAAAAGACACTGCCCAGATGTTGGGAACCCCCTTTTGAGGAAAGGCGGTTCCCAAACCCTCCGTCAAACCTGTTTGTGCCTTTTGCGGATGTATGTTTGGCCCCTGCTATGAACGCCAAAAAGAAACATCGCAAACGTTTTGTGCCGCCCCGCTGGCTGGTGGAACTGGTGGCGGGGCTGGCGCGGTTGTGGCGTCTGACCTGGCAGCCGCGCTTCCGCGACCCTTTGCAGGTCATTGACCGCGAACGGCCGTGGCCGTTCATCTTCGTCATGTGGCACAACCGCCTGTCGCTGATGACCACGCCGTTTCCGCTGCACCTGCGGCGCGGCGCGTCCGTGCTGGTCAGCGCCTCGCAGGATGGGGAGACGGCCACCCGGGGGGCCAACGCCTTTGCCTTCCATGCCTTTCGTGGCTCGAGCAGTCGCGGCGGCGTGGCGGCCTTGCACGACCTGCGACGGGTGCTGGAATCCAATCGCAGCGTCATTCTGACCGTGGACGGGCCGCGCGGGCCGCGCTACGAACCGCAGCCTGGTGCCGTGCTGCTGGCCGAACAGACCGGGGTGCCGATTGTGCCGTTTTGCCTGAATGCGTTTCAGCGCTGGGAATTGCGCTCTTGGGACCGGCATCAGCTTCCCCGGTTTTTCGCCACCGCCGAGGTGGCCACCGGCCGGCCGCTGTACATTCCCCCCAATCTCACGGCTGAAGAACGGGAACGCCACCGCCAACGCTTGCGGAGCGCGCTGCTCCGCGTGACCCTGGATGATCGCGACCCCGGCTGGGCGCCGCCGGCCGGCCAGGTGCAGGCCGTTACGGCCGCCGGCTGCTGGCGGTTGCTGCCCGGACTTGATGCGGCCACCGCCCAGACCTTGGTGGACGCGCATGCCGCGGCCCTGGCCGCCGGCACCACCGCCGTGCTCAAGAACGACCGCAAGCGTGCGCTCACCCGGGTGGTTCACGCCGGCCGGAGCTGGGTGGTCAAGGAGTACCGGCGGCCCGGTCCTTGGGGGCCGTTCCGCGCCGATGCCCGCGCCTGGCGCCAAAACCAGCGGCTGCACGGGTGGGACATGCCGGTGCCGGCGTGTCCAGGCTGGTTGCGCGGCCGTGACGGCCGCGGTTGGCTGATCCTGGAAGATGTCGGCCAGACCTCCCTGTACTGGGCGTTGAAACTGGCGCCCCCGGAACGTCACGGCCGCCTGCTCCAATACGCCGCCACCATCATCGCCCGGCTCCAGCGTCGTCGCATCTGGCACCGGGATCTCAAGGTCGGCAATTTCCTGTGCGATGAGGCGGCGGTGGGGCGTCCGGCCATGCATTTGGTGGATCTGGACGATGTGCGTTTTGGTGCCGCTGACACCGCGGCCCGCCGCGCCCGCAACTTGGCCGCCTTCGTCACCAGCGCCCAGGCGTTCACCGCTTCGCCCCGCGCCTGGCGGCGGTTTTGGGCCGCCTACCGCCGGGAAAGTGGTTTTTCCAAGCCGGAGCTGGCCGCGGTGCGCGCCTGTCTCGCCGAGCGTTTGGGAACCCCCTTTTAAGGAAAGGCGGTTCCCAAGCCCTCCGTCAAACCTGTTTGTGCCTTTTGCGGATTTCGCAGGCCGCCCCGCGTGCCCCCATCGTGGTCTGTTGCGCGAAAGCGGCCTGCGGAATCCGCAAAATGAAACGAAAATTTGAGGAAGGGGCTTGGGGAGCACCCTTTTCCAAAAGGGTGGCCTCAACAGCATAATTGTCATACACCCTTTGCTGGCCGGAAGGTTGCCGGGGCGGCGGCCGGTGTTATATTGTGCTATTACAGTTAAATTCTGTACTATGACAGTGGATCGGAACGCATGGTGCAGGCCGCCCGCAAACACGACGCGATTTACCGCCGGTTCCTGGCGCGCCTGCACCGGGGCGACTGGCAGCCCGGCGACCGCCTGCCCGGCGGCCGGGAGCTGGCCCGGGAGGCCGGCTGCACGCCGGTGACGTTGGAGCGGGTGCTGCACGATCTGGTGGACGGCGGCTTTCTCCGCCGTGTGGAGCGCGTCGGCACCTTTGTCGCTCCCCGTGACGCCTGGGGGGCGGCGGAAATCAGCCCCCGTCCCGGCCGTCGCTTAGCCGGCATTTTGGCCGTCTTCATGGAGGATGCCTTGCATGCCGCGGAGGCGGAATTGAACCGGCGCGGCTGGGGTGCCGTGGTGCGCTATGGCCGGGCCGATGACTTGCCGGCGGCTCTCCAGGCGATTGAAGACCTGGCCGCCCAAGGCGTTGCCGGCATCATTTGGTCGCCACTCTCCACGCCGGATCACCGCGGCGACAATCATCGGCTGGTGGACGCCATCTTGCGAACCGGCTTGCCGGCGGTGGCCGTGGATCGTTACCCGGAAGATGTCGAGGTTAACTGCGTCGTCTCCGACAATATTCAGGGCGGTTATCTCCTGACCCGGCACCTGCTTGCACGTGGGCATCGCCGCATCGGCCTGGTCCGTCATTTGCATGGCAGCACCGCGGTGGATCGGCACGCCGGATACCGTCGTGCCCTTGATGAAGCCGGGGTGGCGCCCGATCCCGCCCTGGTGCTGAGCGTGCCGCATGACATGCCGTCCCGCGAGTTGGTGCAACGCCTCCGCGCCTGGCTGACCACTGCGCGTCCCACCGCGGTCTGGTGCATTACTGGCGACCCGCTTGGCGCCGCCACCTTGGCCGCTGCCCAAGCGGCTGGCCTTCGGGTGCCCGCCGACCTGTCGTTTGCCACGTTTGACGATGTGATGGCGCCGTGTGCGGTCACCCGTATGATCCAACCGTTGGCCGAGATCGGCCGCCGCGCCGCCCACCTGTTGTGCGACGAAATGGAACAGCCGACGGACGAGGTGCGCCGCGTCGTCCTGCGTTGCACGTTGGTTGAAGGCGCGTCGTGCCGCCCCCTGAGTCGAGGCCAGGCAGAGGCGCCTGCCCCGGCATAAATCCACAACCACCCAACCCCATAACCGCTCAACCACCCAACCCCATAACCGCTCAACCGCCCAACCTCCTAACCGCTCAACCCTACATAAGGATCGCCATCACCATGACGTCTCCCCGCCCCATTACCGTCCACATGATCGGCAACGCCCACCTCGATCCCGTCTGGCTGTGGAACTGGCAGGCCGGCCTCGACGAGGCGCTGGCCACCTGCCGCACGGCCTGCGAACTGCTGGACCGCTATCCCGACTTCATCTTCACCCGCGGCGAGGCCTGGGTTTACCAGCAGGTCCAGCAGTTGGATCCGGAGCTGTTCGCCCGCATCAAGAAGCATATTGCCGGGGGCCGTTGGGAAGTCGCCGGCGGCTGGTGGCTGCAACCGGACTGCAACCTTCCTGGCGGCAACGGGTTTGAGCAGCAGATCGCCCTTGGCAAGCGCTACATGCTCAAAGAATTGGGGCAATTTCCCGATTACGGCTACAATGTCGACAGCTTCGGCCACGCCGCCACGCTGCCGGGACTGATGCACGCCGCCGGACAGCGCGCGTATGTCATGATGCGGCCGCAGGAGAGTGAGCGCGCGTTGCCGGCCCGCCTGTTCCGCTGGTGCGGCTATGCGGACGGCCCGGAGATCGTCACCTTCCGCATTGCCGGTGCTTACACCTTTGGCAACGCCTTGTCCGAGGCCAATATCCGTCACGCCTGCACGGAATTGCCGGAGGGCGTCACCGACACCATGTGCTTCTACGGGGTGGGCGACCATGGCGGCGGACCGACGGCGACGCTTATCGAATGGATCCAGCAGCACCGTGACGCCTTTCCGGGTTGCCGGCTGGTGTTCTCGTCGCCGGCCCGTTACTTTGCCGCCGTGCAGTCGCCGGCGGCCCGGCTGCCGCTGGTCACCGGCGAACTGCAGCACCATGCCATTGGCTGCTACAGTGTCATGCGCAACGTCAAGGCCGGCGTCCGCCAGGCTGAGCATCTGCTGGCCCAGGCGCAGGCCATGGCCGGGGCCGTGCCGGGTGCGGACTCCGCGGACGGGCAGCGGCTGGAGGAGGCTTGGCGGCACGTTGCCTTTGTCCATTTCCACGACATCTTTGGCGGCACCTGCATTCCATCCGCCTATCCCAAGATTTATGCCCGGCTGGGCGCGGCCCAGCAGGCCGCCGAGGAGATGCTGCAGACCTCCTTCCGCCGCCAGCTGCTGGCCTTGCCGGCGGATCCCCGGCAGCGCGTGGTGATCGGCAATGCCACTGCCCAGGAGTTTGACGGCTGGGTCGAGTTCGAGCCGTGGACCCAATGGCGGCAGTGGGATTCCCAGTGGAATCTGCTGGACGCCAGCGACCGGCCCGTCGCCTTCCAAGTCTTGCCAGCCGAGTCGGCGAACGGCAACATCCCGCGCTTGCTGTTCCGGGCCAAGGTGGGGCCGGGCGCCCTGGCGGTGTTCAAAATCGCCACGGACGGTCCGGTGCCCGCCGCCCCGCCGGCAGTGCTGGTGGTTCGGGGGGATGGCATCTGCCAGGCGGCGGGCGCCTCGCTCCGGCTCGGCCCGGCCGGCGTCATGTCCGTGGCCGGCGGGGCGGAATGGCCCTTGCCGCAACTGGCGCTGATCGAAGACCGCAGCGACAACTGGTCCCACGGCATTGATCGTTTCCCTGAAGGTCCGGTTGCCTCCGCGCACTGGGATGATGCCTGTGTCATGTTGCAGGGGCCGCTGCGCGCCAGTCTGGTGCAGACGGGCCGGATCGGCGAGAGCCGTCTGCGCGCCGAGTGGCGGGTTCATGCCGCCGAGCCGGTGGTGGAACTGCGGCTGACCGTCCATTGGGTGGAACGCATGAAACTGCTCAAGCTGGCCTGGCCGTTGCTGGGCGCGCCGGCCACCCGCCGGGACGGCATCACGGGCGGCAGCTTGGTCCGCGACAACGACGGCAAGGAACGGCCCCTGTGCGAATGGACGCTGGTGGAACCCGTTGGCGCCGCGCTGTGCGGCGTGGTCTGCCCCGATGTGTTTGCCGTGGACGGCACCGCCTGGCGCCTGCGCTTCACCCTGCTGCGCAGCGCGGTTATGACCCACCACGAGCCGAGTCTCGGCGCCGCCCTCAATGCCGTCCATTCCGACCAGGGCGTGCATGAGTTCTGCTTCCGCTTCCATTTGGGGGCCGGGACCACGGCGGCGCGGCTGGAGCACGACGCCCTCATGCAGCAGCGCCCGCCGGTCGTCGCCGACCTCACTCGCGGCATGCCCTGCCGCATGGGAATGTGATACCTGTTGGCGTTAAATACATTTTTCTCTCGCCAAGCACGCCAAGATCGCAAAGAAATAAAATTTCTTGGCGTTCTTGGCGCCTTTGCGAGAGAAAACAGGCTCTGAGTTTGGGCTGACAACCGAAGGAGGGGAGGCATCGTGATCAGCCGAAGTTTGTCGTCCGGCGTTGCCCTTGCCTACCTGACCGCCGCCTATTTTTTGGGGGGCGGGATTGGCGTGCTCCGAATGATGGGGTTCCTGGCACTGCCCATGGCCTGCATCTGGTTCGGTGAGGCCATGGGTGCCTATACCGGCTATTTCGCTGGCCATGGCATCACGACCACCACTCCGGGATGCATCGTTACTTTTGGCGGCTGGCTGTTGTTGGCGCTGCCTCTTGTTGTGGGAGTTTTTTGGTACTTGAGCCGCTAGCTTGGATGTGGATGGTTCATTATGAAGAATACAGACACAATTTATCGCGAACGTTTCGCCCGAACCTTGGCCCATCAGTCGGTCGACCGGCCGCCCATGGATCTTGGCGCCTCGGACATGACCGAGATTGACGGGGCGCCGCGGCGGCTGGCTCCGTTGCTGGGCGTTCCCGCCGGTACGGCGGATCCGGACGAGGCCGTGCTGCAGGCTCTAGACATTGACATTCGCGGCGTGGGGGGCGTCCTGGCGCCACAGGGGGCGCTGGCCCGGCAACTGTCCCCGACGGAACGGACTGATGCCTGGGGCATCCGCTACACCTGGAACGGCCACCACTATGAGATCACTGGCAACCCGCTGGCCGGCGCCACGCTGGCGGATTTGGAAACCTATCCGTGGCCTGATCCCGATCGCCTCGATGTCCTGCAACTCGCGGCCATCCGCGAACGGGCGCGCTGGTTGTGGGAGGAAACGCCCTACGTCCAGTGGCGACGACTTCGGCACGCAAAAGGGGCCGTTTTTGTCGCCGGCCATGTTTGGCGAACTGGTGGCACCGTACCTGGAGCGCCGCATCCAGGCCACTCGCCGGCACACGGCCGCCGGAAACGGTGGCCGGCACGGTGCGCCAGCTCATCCGGACCCTCGGTGCGGCTGGCGGGTACATCCTGTCGGCCGCCCACACGCTGCAGCCGGATGTCCCGGCGGCCAACATCGTGGCGCTCTTCCGCGCCGGCCGCAGTGGCTGAGATGACGCCCAGAGGGTACCTGACCGTTCTGTTGGGGCCACCCTTTTGAAAAAGGGTGCTCCCTTTGCGGATTTCGCAGGCAGCCCTGCAGTCCCACGCGTGGTCTGTTGCGCGGGGGCTGCCTGCGGAATCCGTAAAAAGGAACAAACAGGTTTGACGGAGGGTTTGGGAACCGCCTTTCCTTGAAAAAGGGGGTTTCCAACTGGCAGGTAGGTGGATTGCCTTGACCGGTCGGGGCCGTTATGGTGACGCCATGCATCAGCCACTTGATTCCACGGCGCCATTTGCCCCCGCTCTCGCGGCCATCAATTCACGGGTGGATGAAGGGTTGCGGACGGACGCCTTTTTCGCCGCCATCAATCCGGCCTGGCTGCGGGACGCCGTGCTGGCGTATCCCCGGCGGGGCGGCAAACGGCTGCGTCCCGCACTCACCCTGTGGTGCTGCGGGCTGGCCGGCGGCGACCCGGAACGCGCCTGGCCGGCGGCGCTGGCGGTCGAGCTTTATCATAATTGGACGCTGATCCATGACGACATCATTGACGGTGACGCCACCCGGCGCGGGCTGCCGTCCTGTCATATTTTGCTGGAACAGGCCGCGGCCGCCCAGTTGCCCGAGATGTCCAGCGCCCGCCGGGAACGGTTTGGCCGCGACCAGGCGATCCTGGCCGGCGACATCCTGCATGGCTGGTCCGTGGCTGTCCTGGCCCGCCTGTCGGGCGCGGTCGGCCAGGCGCTGGTGGGCCGGCTGGCATCCCGGGTCACGCCGCTGCTGATCAGCGGTGAGGCCCAGGACGTGGAATATGCTTATCGCGCCGTGGTGCGGCCGGCCGAGATTTGGCGGATGATGTTCCGCAAGACCGGGGTGCTGCTGCAGTTTGCCGCCGAGGCCGGGGCCATGATCGGCGCCGGCACGACGGATCCGCTTCACCCCGCACCCCGCCGCTTGGGCCGCATGGCCCGTCAGGCCGGGATCGCGTTCCAGTTGCGTGACGACTGGCTCGGCCTGTTCGGCGACGAAGCGACTCTCGGCAAACCCGCCGGTTCCGATTTGCGCGAGGGCAAGCAGACCCTGCTCTTCACCACGGCTCTGGCGGGGCTGGAGGCGCCGGGCCGCCAGCGCCTGCTCCAGTTGTCCGGCCGGCCTGATCTTTCCCCGGATGAGTTGGACGAGGCGCGCGCCCTGGTGCGTCACAGTCGTGCCGAAGCGGTCTTGCGCCGTCGCGAGGAACGCCTGATTCAGGCCGCCCGCGCGGCGCTCCTAACTTTTCCCGACACGCCGTGGCGCCGCCTGCTGGCGGATTGGTTGCGGTTCGTCTGCGAGCGAACCTACTGACTGAACTGGCGGCGGAGAGCGTCCCGGTGAGGTTCGGGGCTGCCCGGAAAATGGGGGAAGACGGCCTTCGACAGGGGCATTCCAGCGGGGATCGATGATTTTTAACCGGGTCTTGACACTATTTACAATAGATTACGGATCAATGAGAAACGCGTTAATCTGGCTTGGTTTCGGCGGGTGGTTTTCGCGATTAGTGTGGGGGGACGGTTTGCAAGGGCCCTATTCCGTGGTATGTTGTCCGTTCGTTTGTTTTGCGGGTTGCGGCCTTCGGGTGGCGGCCGGCGGAATGAAAACCGGGGCTTGAAAAGAAAGTGTCAAGCCGGGTTGGAAAGCGAAAAAGGCGAAGTATAGTTCGTCTTCGCTTTTGAACGCCGCGAGGGGTTCGGGAGTGAAAAGCAAGTAAAGCTCTTTGAGAATTGAATAGTGCGATGTTTGTGAGCGGGCCTATGAGCTCGGGCATCCCGCAAGGGATACCGGGGTTGTATAGGCGTCAATGATAAATGAACCTTGAATCCATAGATTAATTACCGGGGCTTCGGCCTT
>CAITYL010000226.1 GCA_903896595.1 uncultured Lentisphaerota bacterium | reverse complement strand
GGGGTTGAGGGGTTGAGGGGTTGAGGGGTTGAGGGGTTGAGGGGTTGAGGGGTTGAGGGGTTGAGGGGTTGCGCAGAAAGCAGAAATTGGGAAAGCGGAAAGCTGAAATTAAAACGCTTTGATCTAACTTCGTGTTCTTCGTGTCTTCGTGGTGAAACTTTGATGTCACAGAGCACTCTACGGCGTCTCTTCTTCAATAACCGGGGGTACTTGGATGAATTGGTCGTCGGCGACGGCGGGGGCGTTGGCCAGCACGCCGGCGCGGGGCAGGCTGTCGCCGGCGCGGTCTTCGCGCAGGACGTTGACCAGCGGCATGGCGTGGGCCGTGGGTTCCAGTCCGGCCACGTCCAGCTCCGCGAGCTGGCCGACATAGTCCAGCACCGCGTTCAGTTGCGCTCCGTAACGCTGCGCCTCATCCTCGGTCAGTTCGATGCGCGCCAAATCGGCCACGTACCGCACGTCCAGGTTGGTTTTCATGGTCTTGTGAGCCTCGTTAAGAATGCCGTTTGGCCGGCGCACGGTTTTGTTCGTTGTACCGACTTTAGTCGGGGCTGTTTGTCTTCCTCGTCGCCCCCCCCGGCTGAAGCCGGGACAATCAACGGACACCCCCTTAAGCATGCAGCATGACCTGGCCGCCGGTGACGGGAATGGCCTGGCCGGTTTCGTAGGGCTGTTCGACGGTGTAAAGGATGGCGCGGACCACATCCTCGGGGCGGCAGCCACGGCCCATCGGCACCTTGCTCTCGTAGAATTTCTTGACGTCGGCGATGCTGGTGGCGCCGGGCACCTTGTTGGCGCGCAGGTACTGGACGAACAGGCCGCGCTCGGGATCGCTCCACAGCGGCCCCTCGAAGAAGTTGCCGGGGCAGACGCTGTTGACCTTGATCTGATCTTCGACCAGTTCCATGGCAAAGCTCTGGGTGAGGCCGATGGCGCCAAACTTGCCGCCGGCATAGGCGCCGTTCTTGTTGCTGCCCTGCAGACCGCTCTTGGAGTTGATCTGGACAATGTCGCCCCACGGGCCGCGGCCGTCGGCCTTCTGGGCCGCCATGACCCGGGCCGCGTGCTTGACGCAGAGGAAGTAGCCGGTGTAATTGACGGCGGTGACAAAGTCCCAGTCCGCCTTGCTCAGCGTTTTGACCGAGCCGGCGCGCAGGACGCCGGCGTTGGCGACGAAGAGGTCGAACCCACCGCAGGCGCGGGTGATCTCAAGCGCCATGGCGGCCACGGACGCCTCGTCGCTGACGTTGACGCCGGCGGCGAAGGCGCGGCCGGCGCCGAACTCCGTTTCGAGGTCGGCGGCCACTTTCTTGGCGCCGTCCAGGTTGAGGTCGGCGACCACCACGATGGCGCCTTCGGCCGCCAGGCCACGGGCGATGCCGAGGCCGAAGCCCTGGGCGGCGCCGGTGATGACGGCGACCTTGGCTGCCAGCCGGTTGCCGCTCGCGTTTTGGCCGCCTTGGGCGATGGAACGGCGGTAGCTTTCCACTTCCCAGTTCTCGATGAAGCCGCGCTCCCGGTCGGTCAGGTAGCGCGGGCCGCCAAAGGCCTGGGTGTACTGGACCACCAAGGCGGCGTCGTGGGCCGCGACCAGAACGTCACGGGTGTCCTTGAGCGAGCTGCCGGCGGTGAAGACCGCCTTGCCCGGCACCCCGACCACGCGCGGGGCATACCCGCGTTCGGCGCGATAGGCGTCCAGGGCGGCGGGGGTGATCTCGCCCGTGTGGGCGAACGCCTTGGCGTAGACCAGATGGTCGGGGGTGAGGGGGCCGGGGGCCGGAGCGAACCAGCCGGCGGCGGCGACGATGGCGCGCGTCTCACCGCTGCCCAACAGGGTGCGCAGGACGGGGGCCGTGGCCAAGACGGTTTCGGCGTCAGCGGACTCCGTTACCGGCAGTTCCAGGGCCACGCCGGCGGCGCGGCAGGCGGCGGCCAGGGTGTCGAGCATGCGGGTGTATTCGGTTTCGATGGCGGTCAGCGACTCGCCGCCGATGAATACGCCATGGTTTTGCAGGAACAGGATGCGCGGCGGCTGGGCCTGCTTTTTCAGGAAGGCGGCGGCGGCCTGGGCGAGGGTGAAGCCGGGATCGATGTAGTCCATCCATACCGACTCGGGAAACAGTTTGCGGCAGGCCTCGCGGCCGTTGACGCCGCAGGTCATGCCGTTGACCAGGGTCGGGTGGAGATGCACCACGAAGGGGAACGGCAACAGTTCGTGCAGGGGCGCTTCCACCGACGGGCGGCCGGTGCTCTCGGGCCGCACCGCCGCCGTCATCAGCAACTTGACCTTGGCCTCGCGTTCACGTCCATCGGCCGGCATCGGCGCCTGCATGAGCTGTTGCAACGCCTCCCGGTCCATGGCGATGAACTGCTCCGGCTGGATCGCGCTCAGGGCCACCCCGCTGGGCTTGATGTACAGCGTTTCAGCATCCTTGAACGAGGTGTTCCCGCCGCCGAGGAAGACGTAGCGGAGATCGCTCCCGAGACGGCGTGAGACGGCGGCAAGTTCCTGAAGTTCTAAACGCATGGCTGACGGTCCTTGATTGAGAAAAGACAACCCCATCCGCCGCCGTGACGGCGCCGGAACCCTGAGTGGAAACGCCCCGCGCGCCAGTGCGGCGCCCGCGGGCGACCCGTAAATAAGGAAGCCGGTAATCTATCCGTTTTTTCTTGCGGCGCCCAACGCATCGGCCTTGATCATGGCGTCAAGCACCTTTGCCGGTGTGACGATCGCCACTTCGTGATGAATAGGCGAATTCGGCGCGCAGGCGTTTTCGGCGGCTTTCATAAGATCGTTTCGGCTTGGACGTTTCAGGCCGATGTCACGGAACGTCGTTGGCAGGCCGACCTGTTCACAAAAGGTATAGACTTCATTGATGACGTCGGCTGGCGCACTTGTCAGATGAAGGCCGACCTGAACCCCGAACGCCACTTTTTCGCCATGATAGAAGGCATGGGTTTCTTCAAGAGCGGTCAGGCCGTTGTGGACCGAATGGGCGGTCGCCAGTCCGCTGCTTTCAAACCCGATCCCGCTGAGCAGGATATTGGCCTCCGCAATGTAATTAAGCGCCGGAGAAACCACCTGCGCTTTATTGTCATTCATAGCCTGAACGCCATAGCGGAGCAGCGTGTCATAGCACAGCCGCGCCAAATGAATCCCCGCTTTGGTACTCACGCCCCCACATTCATTCATCGATTGCGTCAGCTCGCACGACCTGGCCTCAAACCAGGTCGAAAGCGCGTCGCCCATTCCCGACACGAGAAAACGCACTGGTGCCGCCGCCAGGAGGTCCATATCCACCAAGACAATGGACGGGTTCATCTTTTGGTAGTGAACCGCCTCAAAACATCCTTGGTTGGTGTAGGTGACGGCACAGCCGCTGCAGGGCGCGTCGGTCGACGCAATCGTCGGAACGATGATGACCGGAAGTCCTGCCCGGTCGGCGGCGATTTTGGCGGTATCAATGGTTTTTCCGCCCCCCATGCCGATGACCACATTCACCTGGCGGTTGCCAATCAAGCCGGCAATTCGGGTGATTTCATCTTCGCAACACTCCCCGTTGAACGGTTCAACTTGCAACCGTTCCGAAATCACTCCATTCCCAAATTGCGGAAGGATTTTTTCCTTCACTGAGGGTGACGCCAGCAGCAATCCCTTGCTACCCAGCATGTCGACCCATTTTGGCAATTCCTTTAACACGCCTTGTCCCTGGATGTATTTGCCAGGAAAAACCGCTTTGATGTTCATGTCAGTGGTCCAATGAAGAGGTTTTTGCGTCCGACACCCTAGCCGTGCAAAGTAACCCGAAAAGCCGGTCCCCGCAAATTCGGGCGCGCCGCGGGCGAGACGCTATAGTGTCGGCTGACTGCTGGATTATACTTCGTTAGGCTGAAGCCGGTTAGGCTGTAGGCTGAAGGTAATTCAAATTTTCACCCTGATGCGGTATACAAGTACACCACGGAAAGCGAGGCCGGCCATGGATCAGAAAATTCGGGATGTGTTGGAAGAATTGCGCGGCATGCTGCAAGCGGATGGCGGCGATTTGGAAGTGGTCAGCATTGAGGGCACCACGGTGACGCTGCGCCTGCAAGGGGCTTGCGGGTGCTGTCCCCATGCGCAGATGACGCTGAAAAACGGCATCGAACGCGTGCTGCGGGAAAAGGTCAACCCCGACATCGTGGTCGAACGCGCGGAATAAACCCGCTTATTCAAGTGGCGCTGCTGGCGTCCGTTTGTTGTCCCGGCTTCAGCCGGTGGGACGGTGACGGGGACAAACAGCCTCCGGCTAACGCCGGTGCAATGAACGACACGTGACGAGGAGAATGGCGTGCGGTTGCTGTTCATTACCGACGTGCATGGGCGTTCCGCGCGCTTCCGGGATCTGCCGGCGGCGGATCTCTGCCTGGTCGGCGGGGATTTGACCCATTTCGGCGATGTGGCGGAGGTGCGCGCCCTGCTGGCGGCACTCGCCAGCCGGTTCCCGGCGGTTCTGGGCGTGCCCGGCAACTGTGACCCGGCGGAGTCCGTCGGCGCCTTTACCGACGCGGGGGCCAATCTGCATCTGGCCCGGCGTGAGCTGGGCGGTTTTGTGTTTTGGGGGCTGGGCGGCTGTCCGCGGACACCGTTCGACACGCCCAATGAATGGTCGGAAGAAGCGGTGGCGGCCGGGGTGAAGAACGTCGTGGCGGTGGCACCCGCGCCGACGCCGTGCATCCTGGTGACCCATGCCCCGCCCGCCGGCTCGGGGGCGGCCAGGCTGGTCTCCGGAGCCGAGGTTGGCAGCCGCGCCGTGGCGGAACTGGCGCGGCGGGTGCGCCCGTCCCTGATTCTCTGCGGCCACATCCATGAGGCGCGTGGCGAGCACACGTGGGAGGGCGTTCCGGTGGTCAATCCCGGGCCGCTGCGCGACGGCCACTATGCGCTCATCGACTGGACGCCGCCCCAGCCGCCCCGGATCAGCCTGGACGAAGCGGGCTGAACTCGGCCCAGGACGACGAGGTCTCCCACACCCGGACTTTGGCCAGGCGGGCGCCGGTCTTTTTAAAGATGCGGCGGAGATCCCGGGCCACCGCCTCGAAAATGACTTCCGCCATGCGTTCGCTGGTGGGTTCGCCCGAAAATGCGACCACGCGGTCGCCGTAGATCTTCTGCAATTTTTTGAAGTTGGGATCGGTGTCGTTCATGCACAGGGCATGGTCGTAGATCTCCACGGCGCGCTGGATGGCGGCCTTGATGTCCTTGAAGTCGCAGACCATGCCGTTGGCGTCCAGTTGGTCGGCTTCCAGCACCACCTCCACCTTGCGGGTGTGGCCGTGCGGGAACCGGCAGAACGCCGGGTGATGCGACAGCAGGTGGGCGCTCTCGATCTCAAGGGTCTTGCAAACGCGGTAAGCCATGGTGATGCTCGCTTCCTGGGCGCGGCGGCGGATCAGCGCGCCGATCCGCCAATATAGCCGCCGGATGGCGGGCAAGAATGCCCGCCCACGGTTACTGTGCGGCGGTATTCTTGCCGTCGCCTCCCTCCGGTTCCCGGCAAATTTCCCGCACCCATCCGTTCATTCGCAGGCACCGTTCCCGGCTCAACGCCTCCCGGTGCCCGGTATAAACAAACGGCGAAAGGACCAGCAACCTGCCTTGCGCACACCAATCGAAGTACACCCCGGAAGGCTTGTATAACGGCGGAAAACCATCCGGCTTGAGCAAAATCAGGCGTCCCGGCTCCTGCGCCATCATCAGCCCGGCGAGTTCTTTCTCCCCCGGCGAAATGAACGGCGACACCATTACCGCGCCCACCGCCGTCTTCTCCGCCACTTCCGCTTTTATCACCGACAATTCCTTTGGCGTTGCCTGCCGGGATACCTGCACCGGCACCAGTTCGGGCTTCTCCAGCAAGAATAAATTTCCAAACCCAGTCCAATCCAATCCCTTCGGCAACCGTGCTGAAATCAAGTGGTTCACCCTGACAAAAAGATCCGGGTGCGCTTTCCGCAGGCAATGGCGCCGTGGATTGTCATGAATGTACCGGCGTTCCGCCCGCAAGGTTTCGGAGCTCATGATGACGCGGTCATGATAGCCGTCTTCCCACACGGTCATGGCGGGGGCATGCAGGCTCTTTCTTAACTCCGCGGTGACGCCGCTTTTAAAGCCGCGAATCGTGCGGCCCAGGGGGTTCTGAAGCGGCTCCTTCACATACAGGATGCCGTGTAAATGATCCGGCATCACCACCAAGGTGGAGGCCTCAATCACCGCGTTGTGTGTCGGAATCTCGAACCAAGCCCGTTTCACGATCCCGCCCGCCGCCGACAGCAGCACCTGGTTTTCCCGGCATTCGCCAAAAAGTGGACGGCGGCCCGCCGTCACCAGCGTGATCATGTAGAAGCCCACGCGGGTGTAATCGTGGGCAAACATCCGTTTGGTTTGCACGCCAGCACCTCTCTTTCAGCGGGCAAGAATGCCCGCCCACTGTTACTGTTCTGCGGCATTCTTGCCGCAGCTCACACCCCGCGGCGGCCGCCGTAAAGCTCGACATGCAGGCGGGGGCAATAACGGAAACCGTGTCGGGTGCAGAGTTCCGCCACCACCTGCCGGCGCCGGGCCAGTTCCGGGCGGGTGGCGCCGCGGGGCATCAGCAGAACCCGGTCGGGCGGCGGCGGCCGTGGCAACCGTTCCAGCAGGCCGAGAATGGCCGGCAGGTCGCCGGCCCCGGCAACCACGAACTTGAGCTGGCAGGCGTAGGCGTCAAGCCACTCCTGAATGATGGCGGGATCCGGTGCGCGCACCGGCTGGTTCGGGGGAAAGGCATGGGCCGGCTTGGGGCTGAGGGAGGCCAGGTCGCAGGCAATGCCGGCCGGGGGCAGGGTGGCGTTGGTTTCGATGGTGATGTGGAAGCCGGCGGCACGCAGGCGTCGGGCCAGCTCGGGGAGGCCGGGCGCGAGCATTGGTTCGCCGCCGGTCAACACGACATGCCGCGTCTTGGGAAAGGCGCGGACCCGGGACACGATCCGGGCCGGGGTCAACTGTTCGCTCTTGGCGTTCGGCCGGGAGGCGTACGGGGTGTCGCACCACACACAGCACAGGTTGCACCCGGCCACTCGCACAAAGGCCGACGGCACCCCGGCCAGCAGCCCCTCGCCCTGAATGGAATGAAAAAGTTCGACGATCTGCATGAATATTCCCGATGCCCAAATATACCATGGCGAAGCGGCCGTGAACCGGGAACCGCCTTTCCTCAAAAGGGGGTTCCCAACCGACGTGCCCATATGGGATTACCTTCATCCTACAGCCTAAAAAGCTTCAGCCTATTCATGTGCTACATTTTACCGCCTGTTGTTCCTGAAATCTGAACCCCGAAACCGGACTCCCGCCGGTGGCCGTTGTTTTGCAAAAACAGTTTTTATTTTCCTTTGGGATAAAACCGCTTATGAAGTCTGTCGTTGTTGCCGCCGCCGACCAACCCCTGGCCGCCCCCGCCAACACGGTGGTCTGCGGTCGGGCCCGTTTTACTTTGCTGACGGACCGGTTGCTGCGTCTGGAATGGGATGCGGAAGGAGTCTTTGAGGACCGCGCCACCCTGGCCGTGGTCAACCGCGCCATGCCCCCCGTGCGCCACCGCGCCAAGCGTCGCGGCAACACGCTGGTGCTGAACACGGACGCGTTGACACTCACCTATACGGACGACGGCAAGCCGTTCCACCGCGGCAATCTGGGCATCACGTTTCAGCTCAATGGCCGGCCGGTGGCGTGGCGGCCCGGCCTCAAGGACCGGGCCAACCTCGGGGCGACTCTGCGCACCCTGGACGGTGTCCGCGGCGACCAGCGCGACATTTGGACGCCCGGCCCGGACGGCAAGATGAAGCTCGCCGGCTCCGAGCCGGTCGACCTGGGCACCGGCTTTGTCTCGCGCTCCGGCTGGGCGCTGATCGATGATTCGCACAACGTGCCGGTGGGCGGCACGCCGGAATGGGTCGCGCCCCGCCGCGAAGGCGACCGCCGCGACTGGTATTTCTTCGCCCACGGCCATGACTACAAGGCCGCCCTGCGGGACGCCGCCGCCGTCTTCGGCCGGCAGCCGCTGCCGCCGCGCTTTGCCGCCGGCTATTGGTGGAGCCGCTACTGGGCCTATACCGACCAGGAAATCGAGGAACTGGTCTCCCAGTTCAACCGCTACCAGGTGCCGCTCGATGTCATGGTCATTGACATGGACTGGCATCTCCCCGGCTGGACCGGCTACAGCTGGGACCGCCGCTATTTTCCCGATCCCGCCGAGTTCCTCGGCTGGCTCAAGGACAACGGGCTCAAGGTCACCCTCAACCTCCACCCGGCTGACGGCGTTGCCCGTCACGAGGACGCCTTCCCGCCCATGGCCGCCGCCATGGGGCTCGACCCGCAGCGCGCCGACAAGGTGCCGTTCAATATCACCGACCCGAAATACATGGGCGCCTATTTCAAGCACCTGCACCACCCGGAGGAAAAACGCGGTGTCGATTTCTGGTGGATGGACTGGCAGCAGGGCGAAAGCACCACGCTGCCCGGCCTGGACACGCTGCCCTGGATCAATCATTTGCACTGGAAAGACATGGAGAACAACCCGGCCCGCGGCGCCCGCCGTCCGCTGATCTTCAGCCGTTTCGGCGGCTACGGCGCCGGCCGCTACTGCGTCGGCTTCTCCGGCGACACCCATTCCGTCTGGGAATCGCTCAAGTTCCAGCCCCGCTTCACCGCCACCGCCGCCAATGTGCTCTACGGCTACTGGAGCCATGACATCGGCGGCCACATGCCGGGGCAGATCGAGCCGGAACTTTATCTGCGCTGGCTCCAGTTCGGCGTGCATTCGCCGGTGCTGCGCACCCACACCACCAAGAACGAGGCCGCCGAGCGCCGGGTCTTTGCCTATCCCGAGCCGTACGCGACGCTGATGATGGATCTCATCCGCCGCCGCTACGAGATGATTCCCTATGTCTACACCGAAATGCGCCGCAGTCATGACACCGCCGTCAGCCTCTGCCGGCCGCTCTATTACGACTATCCGGAAGCCGACGCCGCCTATCAGGCCCAAGACCAGTATGGCTTCGGCGACGCCATGCTGGTGGCGCCCGTGCTCGCCCCGGCCGCCAAGGCGGATACCCTGGCCGAGGTCAAGTTCTGGCTGCCCGCCGGCGACTGGTGGGACACCGCCCGCGGCGCCCTGGAAACCGGCGGCGCCTGGCTGCGCCGCAAGTACACGCTGCGGGAAACCCCGGTCTTTGTCCGCCCCGGCACCATCATTCCCGGCCAGGCTTGCGAACTCCGCGTGTCGGCCGGCAGCTACCGCCACCTGGTGGTGACCTGCTGGCCCGGCGCCGCCGGCGCCTACGACCTCTACGAGGACGACGGCGACTCCCGCGGCTATCTGCGCGGCGAATGCGCCCGCATCCCGCTGTCCCAGCGCCAGGAGGCGCCCGGCCGCCGCGTCATCGAGATCGGCAAGGCCGCGGGCCGCTTCACCGGTTTCCTGGCCAAGCGCCCCGTGGACGTGCGCCTGCCGGCCAGCGCCCCGGCGCGCTCGGTGCGCGTCGCCGGCCAGGAACTGCCCTGGAGCCTGCGCCCCGCGCCCGGCTGCTGGTCCTATGACGGCGCCCAGGCCACCGTGGTCATTTGCATTCCCGAAGTGGACGTCACCCGCGGCGCCACCATCGAGGTCGCCTTCAACGCCAAGGACAGCGCGGCGCCGGCGGCGGGGCTGATGGGGCTGATGGCGCGCCTGGCGGAGATCGCGCGCCTGTTCACTCTCGCCGGCAGCTGCCACCCGCTGCACCCCGACGAGCGCCTGGTCTATGAAGTCGCCCAGACCGGCAACCGCATTTCCCGGCAGCCCGCGAGTTTTGCCCGGGAAATGGCGGCGCTGCACCGGGACCTGGCACGCCTGCCGGCGCTCATCAAGACGGTGGCCAAGGCCCGCGGTCCCTGGGACGGCGACGACCTGGTGGCCAAGCGCAAAGCCTATTGCGCCCAATGCCTGGCCATTCTCAAAAGCTGCGGCGCCTGAGGTTGCGGCTCCGGCCGGAACCTGTTGCTGGAACGATGAGGTGGTAAATGAAACGCGTTTCCCGCTCTTTGGTGATCGGGCTGGCGTCCCTGCTGGCTGGCGTTTTGGCGGGCACGGTGGCGAGCAGCCCATGCTACAATCCGAGAGCTGCCGATATTTTTTCCTCCCTGCCGTGTGGCGATGCCATTGGTTGGGCGGTCTGCGGGCTTGGGGATGTCGCGGCCCGCGTCGCGGCCAACCATGGCCTCATCGAAAAACATGAGGAGCTGCAGTGGGATTTGGTGGCCGTGACGGTGACGTTCCTGTTGTGGTTCTGCATCGGATCGGCGGTTTGTCTTTGGGGCCTGCGCTGGGCAAGCAGGGGGATTCTTGGGACCAAACGGCATGATGGATGACACCTGTTTCGCAGGAGCCATAATGCCATGCAAGTGCGATTAAAAGGCAGGCGTTACCCCAATTGTACGTCTCCAATGGATGCAGGTTTCTTCCTCATAATCAGATGGTAATGGGTGGGGAGGCTTATATGAACCGTAATCAGGGGATTGTGATCGTTGTATCGGTTGTCATATTGGTTTTGATGTTGCTGTTTCCTCCATGGGGTAAAGTGACGTGCTTCCACGGGGATGATACCGCTGGGTTTGGATTTTTTCTGGATCGGTTGGCATTCCGTATATTTCCTTTTTCCGTTCGGGGACTGGCGGTTCCAAGGTTACAAAACTTCGGGAATTTGGGGGCAGATCTCCGCCCGTGTTTGCCGCAACGAGCATAGAGCGCGCAACGAAGCCCCATCGATGCGCGACTGCCTGCCCGGCGAGGTTGTAATCGGTACCAGCCGATGGTAAAACAGCGGATAGAGTTGTGTTCTGGGGAATGCGGTGAGCCATGATTGACGAAGCCGACAAACAAATCATTCGGAAAATTGCCAGCAAGTATTGTGCCCGGCGGGTACTGCTATTTGGCTCCAACACGATCCCCGGCAAGATGGGACACGACATCGACCTCGCGGTGGAAGGCGTTCAGGAAAAGGACTTTTTCGCCTTTTATGGCGAGCTTATCTGCGCCTTGTCGAAACCGGTTGACCTGGTGGATCTGTCCGAGAAAAGCCTTTTCTCCGAAATCATCCAACGTGAGGGCATTCCCCTTCATGGCTGACTATCGTGCCAGGACCGATGCCGAATTCGAGGCCATCCGCCAGACACTGTCCGCCCTGCCCGACCGTCCCTTGTCCACTCTTTCGGCGTTGGAACTGGCCGGGGTGGCCGCCGCGTCCTCTGAGTCTTCAACGTCCTCGGCTGGGGGATTGGGGCCAACGTCCTCCCCGTCCTCAGCGGCGGCAGGGCTCAGCCGAGTTTGCGGGAGGCGGGGCTGAGGACATTGAGGACAAAGGCGCCAGCGGAGGACACGGAGGACGAAGAGGACGCCCCGCAAAGGAGCAACTAGTTTTGAAGGAGGGTGTTGGGAACCGCCTTTCCTGAAAAGGGGGGTCCCAATCAGAGGGTTTGCCAGTCTTTGAAGACGGGTTGGCGGCCGGCCTGGTAGAGCATGGCGCTGATCTCGGCGACGCCGCGGTGGTCGTCGATCTCGAACTGGCCGCTGCCGCTTTGGCAGGTCCGGCCGCCGACGGCGGTGTTGGAGCCGGCCGACAGGCGGGTGACGCCGAAATGAATCAGGCCATCGCGGATGGAGGCCCGTTCGCGGGTCGACAGGGCGATGCCGGCCCGGGGCATGAACAGCCGGAAGGCGGCAATGAACTGCGCCAGCATCCGGTCGGTCACCGCGACGGCAGGCTGGAAACCGCCGGGCACCGGCCGGATGCGCGGCAGGGAGACGGCGAGGTCGACGCCCGGATACTGTTCCTGCAGGCAATAGGCGTGGAGGCCGGTGAGCAGAAACTCCAGGCGGGCGTCATGGAGCCCGAGCAGGGCGCCAATATTGACCGCCCGCAGGCCGGCCTGGCAGCCCCGTTCCGGCGCGGCCAGCCGGAAATCGTAGTCCCGCTTGGGGCCATAGGGATGCAGCTCGGCGTAGCGGGTGCGGTCATAGGTTTCCTGATAGAGCGTCAGGCTGTCGGCGCCGCGGCCGGCCAGCTCCCGGTAGCTGTCGACGCTCAGCGGATAGATCTCAATGGCGATCGAGGTGAAGTAGTCGCGCAGGATCTCGATGCAGTCACCAATGTAGTCCGGCGGCGTGTGGGTCAGGGATTCGCCGGTCAGCACCAGCACGTGCCGGAGGCCGGTGGCCGCAATGACTTCCGCCTCGCGCCGGAGCTGGTCGGGGGTGAGCCGGTGCCGTTCGATCCGCTGTCCGGCGCTGTAGCCGCAATAGGTGCAGCCGTTGACGCAGTAATTGGCCAGGTACAGCGGCGTGTAGAGTTGCATGGTCCGGCCAAAATGCCGGAGCGTCAGTTCCTGGGCGCGCCGGGCCAGCGGTTCCAGCAGCGTTTCCGCCGCCGGCGACAGCAGCAGGCGGAACTCGGCCGGGGTCAGCCGGTCCTGGGTCAGCAACCGTTGCAGTGCCGGCAATTCCGGCGTCGCCGCGGCCGGCGAGGCGAGGCCGGCTTCCTGCAGCGCCCGGAACCGGGTGGTGGCGGGGGTGTTCATCGCAGGAACCCGGTCAGTGGCGAGGAGGCCGCCGCGGTTTCCCGGCAGCGGCCCGGTCCGGCCAGCCAGGCCTGCCGTCCCGCCTGCACCGCCAGTCCGAAGGCGGCCGCCATTCGGACCGGATCGTCGGCCGTGGCGATGGCGGTGTTGACCAGGACGGCGGCGGCGCCCAGTTCCATGGCCGCGGCGGCCTGGGACGGCCGGCCAATGCCGGCGTCGACGATGACCGGCAGGTCGGTCTCCTCCATCATGATGCGGAGCAGTTCCTTGGTTTGCAGGCCGCGATTGGTGCCGATCGGCGCGCCGAGCGGCATCAGGGCGGCGGCGCCGGCCGCCTTGAGCCGCCGGGCCGCGTAGAGGTCGGGGCTGATGTAGGGGAGCACGACAAAGCCTTCGGCTGCCAGCAGTTCCGTGGCCTTGAGGGTTTCGGCGTTGTCCGGCATCAGGTAGCGGTTGTCGTCGATGACTTCGATCTTGATCCAGTTGCCGCAGCCGGCGGCGCGGGCCAGGCGGGCCAGCCGCACCGCCTCCTGGGCGTTGCGGGCGCCCGAGGTGTTGGGCATCAGAACGATGTTCGGGGGAATGTGGGCCAGGATGTTCTCGGCGCCCGCCTCCAGGTCGACGCGGCGGACCGCGACGGTGATGACGGCGGCGCCCGCGGCGGCCACCACCTCGGGGATCAGGCTGTTGCGGGCGTATTTGCCGCTGCCGACGAAGAGGCGGCTGGCCAGGCGGGTGCCGCCGATGCTCAGGGTGTCCGTGTCCGGCATGGGTCAGCCCCCCCCGACGAAGCTGAGCAGTTCCAGGGTGTCCTGGTCGTGGAGGACCACGTCAGGGTAGCGGGACTTGGGGACGATGTCGCCGTTGAGCTCCACCGCCAGGCGTTCGGGGTTCAACCCCTTGAGCGCCAGCAGCTCGGGGAGGCGCAATGCCTCCGCGACCGTGGCGGGTTGACCGTTGATAATCAGCTTCATGACCGTGCCTCCCGGCAAAAAAAACGCCCATCCCGGAAGGATGGGCAGATGCCGCGCGGCGCTGTCGTCCTCCCTCCGGCGGTATTAACCGCTTCAGGTTCAAAGGGTTGAAGCTTGCGCTTCTCTCAGCCTCGCGGCACCCCCGTCTCGATTTTTTGAACGGAAGTAGTGTAGCCCGGCTGCGGCGGGTTGCAACCGGCCATCACGTGTAACCGGTGTAGCAAAGGGCTTGTAGCCCGTCGGAACGCCGCCGACGCGATACAATCGCTTTGCTACAAAAAAACCACTAACCATCCAACACTGAAGGGGGTGATTTTCTCTCGCCAAGCCCGCCAAGATCGCAAAGAAAATCTCAAGTATTTGAATATGAACGCTTGAATTTCTTGGCGTTCTTTGCGTCTTTGCGAGAGAAAACAATTGGACCGGTCACTTTCGCTTCCTGCGGTCGCTTCGTTCGTGGCTCTGATAAGCCGTCCGCCGTTTGATTTCAACCGATTCTTATTTTGCCGGCGGTTTAGCCGGCAAAATAAGAAGTGGGGTCGGGGATTTGGGCGAGGCGGAAGGCCTCACGGCGTTCGGTACAGGTGCCGCAGGTGCCGCAGTGGCGCTGGCCGCCTTTGTAGCAGGACCAGGTGTCGGCAAAAGGGACGCCGAGTTCGGCGCCGCGGCGGACGATCTCGCTCTTGCTCCAGGTGATGAAGGGGCGGAGCAGGCGGACGGGGTGCCAGTCGGCCTGGGCCAGGGCGGCGTCGAGGGCGGCGGCGAACGGTTCGCGGCAGTCGGGGTAAATGGTGTGGTCGCCGGCATGCGCGGCATAGGCGACCGCGCCGGCGCCTTCCGCAATGGCCCAGCCGGCGGCGGCGGCGAGCAGGATCATGTTGCGGTTGGGGACGATGGTCTGCTTCATGCTGACGTCGGTGTAGTGGCCGTCGGGCACCGCGATGTCGGGGGCGGTGAGGCTGTTGGCGCCAAAGAGCCGGGCCAGGCCGGGGAGTTCGGCGATCTCGTGGCGCAGGCCGCGGCGGCGGGCCAGGGCGGCGGCCTGTTCCAGTTCGCGCACATGGCGCTGGCCATAGTTGACGGAAAACGCCAAAACCTCATCCCCCGCCGCGAGCAGATGATAGAGCAGGACGGCGGAATCGAGTCCGCCGGAGATGACCGCAACGGTTTTCATGGGAAAAACAGTAGGTTAGTAGATAGTAGATAGTAGTCAGTAGGCGGTAGTCAGTAGACGGTGGCGATGGCTTGTGAATAGGCTTCCAGAAGCTTGCTGACCTCATCGAGCAGTTGGGTGAATTCGACAACCTCGCCATACTTGAGGTCATGGGCGAGAATTAAGTAGTACCGGCATTCTTCGATGGATCCTTGGGCAATGTTATAAAAGCGAAGCTTGTCGGCAAGACCGCGTTTTTTGAAGCCTTCGGCAATATTTGCGGCAATGGAAACCGCGGCGCGGCGAAACTGGGACGACAAACCATACACCTCGGAACGGGGAAACGTCCCGGAAAAGCGATAAACCGCGAGCACAAACTGATGCGCCTTCTGCCACACCACCAAGTCCTCAAACCGTGTCGATGGTGTCCTCATGTTTACGCCCGCCATTCCCTGCTGGTCTACTGAATTCTATCTACTGTCTACTATCTACTGGATTCTAGGCATTTTCCCCGTTCGGCACGGACACTGATGCGGATGCCGCCGCGGGCGGTGAAGGCGCCGGTGACGGCCATCCAGCGCGGCTGGCAGGCGGCGGCGAGGTCGTCGAGGATGCGGTTGACAATGGTTTCGGCGAAACAGCCCTGGTTGCGGAAGGCGAAGAGGTAGAGCTTCAGCGCCTTGCTTTCCAGGCAGAAGCGGTTGGGAACGTAGGCAACAGTCAGGGTGGCGAAATCGGGTTGGCCGGTGATCGGGCAGAGGGAGGTGAATTCCGGGCATTCAAAGGTGATTTGATAGGGGCGGTCCGGAGCGGGATTGGGAAAGGTTTCGAGGCGGGCATCCTCGGGGGCGGCCGGGTAGCGGTGTTCGCCGGCGCCAAGGAGGGAGAGGGTGCCAGGACGGGGCGACCGGGGGCGGGCGGCGGCGGCGGGTTTGGCGGGGTGTTTTGGCATGCGGGGTTGCGGGGTTGAGGG
>CAITYL010000225.1 GCA_903896595.1 uncultured Lentisphaerota bacterium | reverse complement strand
CCCTCAACCCCTCAACCCCCCAACCCCTCAACCGCCCAACCGCCCAACCACATTACATTTCCCCTATGCAACGTCCCTGGCTGTTACCCTTGGTGCTGCTGGCGGTGATCCTCGCCGCGCCGCTGTTGCTGCGCGACCGTGCGGCAACCGTGCCCGCCACCGCGGACCCGCTGGTCATCGTCACCCCGCACAACGAGGCGATCCGCCACGAGTTCACCCGCGCCTTCCGCGCCCATTACCGGGCCGCCACCGGCCGCGACGTCGCCATTGACTGGCGCAGCCCCGGCGGCACCTCGGAACTCGTCCGCCACCTGGTCGGCGAATACACCGCCGCCTTCCGCCGGCAATGGGAAACCCAGGGCCATCCCTGGTCCACCGCCGTTCAAAGCGCCTGCCTCGACCGCAAACTGCGTGCGGACTCCGCACCACCGGAGCGGTGGGCCGCGCGTCAGGCGTTCATGAACTCGTCGGTCACCTCCGGCATCGACCTCATGTTCGGCGGCGGCCAGTTCGACTGCCAGCGCCTGGCCGACCAGGGCATCCTCGTCCCCTGCGGGCTCCGCACCCGCCACCCGGAGTGGTTCGCCGGCCCCAACGCCCCGTTCCTGGCCACCGCCGGCGGCGAACTGTGGTACGACTCCGCCGACCGCTATTATGGCGCCTGCCTCACCACCTTCGGCCTCTGCTACAATCCCGACCGCCTGCGCACCCTTAGGCTGCCGCCCCCGACGGCCTGGCGCGACCTGACCGCCCCCGCCTACGCCGGCCAGCTCGCCTTGGGCGACCCCTCCAAAAGCGGCTCCATCGCCAAGTGCTACGAAATGATGCTGCAACAGGTCATGGCGGAAACCGTGGCCCGCCGCGGCACCGCCACCGAGGCGGCAGCCGTGGCCCAGGGCTGGGACGACGGCCTGCTACTCATCCGCTGCCTGTGCGCCAATGCCCGCTATTTCACCAATTCCGCCGGCAAGGTCACCGCCGATGTCGCCACCGGCGACGCCGCGGCCGGCATCTGCATCGATTCCTTTGGCCGTGTCCAGCAGGAATGGAACCAAGGCGGCCTGGCCGGTGGCAACTTGGTCTATGTCACCCCCGCCGGCGGCACCTCGGTGTCCGCCGACCCCATCGCCCTGCTCCGGGGCGCGCCCCATGCGGACACCGCCCGGCGCTTCCTCGATTTTGTGCTTTCACCCGCGGGGCAGCGGCTGTGGGATTACCGGGTCGGCACTCCCGGCGGCCCGGAACGCTACGCCCTGCGCCGCCTCCCCATCCGCCGCGATCTCTACACGCCCGCCGACCGCGCCCAGATGTCCGACAGCGCTGAGGACCCGTTCGCCGTTGCCGGCGCCTTCACCTATCACGGCGCCTGGACCGGGCCGCACTTCAATCTCATGCGCCTGCTGATCCGGGTAATGGGCGTGGATTGCCATCCCGAACTGCGCGCGGCCTGGAACGCCATCTGCGACGCCGGCGGCCCCGAACGCGTGCCCCAAGCCATGGCCGCCTTCCGCGCCCTGCCCTTCCCCTATGCCGAAGCCGGCGCCGCCGGCCAGCGCGTCGCCGGCAACGCCCAGGCCGTCGCCCAAGCCCGCGAATGGAGCGCTTTCTTCCGCGCCCAGTACCGCCAAGCCCGCGACCTCGCCCGTGCCGGAAAGTAAAGCGATTGGCGAACACTGTTGGGAACCCCCTTTTGAGGAAAGGCGGTTCCCAAACCCGCCGTCAAACCTGTTTGTGCCTTTTGCGGATTCCGCAGGCCGTCTTGAGTGATGGACCACGACTGGGACGGCGGGGGCGGCCTGCGGAATCCGCAAAAACGTACAAAAGTTTTGGGAAGGGGTTTGGGGATCACCCTTTTTCAAAAGGGTGGCCCCAACAATGTCCGCAACGCTTCGATGGCGGGGCGGGGGTGGTAGCCGAGGGTGAAAGCGCGGCGGCTATTCAGGGAGACGTCGGCAGGGCGCGGGGCGGGCATAGGCACGTCCGCTTGCCGGCAGGGCTGGACCAGGACGGGATCGACTCCGGCCAGTTGCGCCAGGATCAGTCCGAAGGCGTGGCGCGACAGCCGTTCCGGGCCGCCCAGGTGCAGGACGGCCGGACGTTCCCGCAACGCCAGAAACAGCCCTGCCGCAACATCCCCGGTCAGGGCCGGCGTGCGGAACTCGTCCGTGAACAGGCGTACCGGTTTTCCCGCGCGCCAGGCCGCTAGGGCGGTTGCGACAAAGCCTTGGGCGGCCGGCCCCGGCGGCCCGTACATCAGCGGCAGCCGGCAGACCGTCAACTGCGGACAGCGCAACCGCATTTCTTTTTCCGCCAGCAACTTGTGCTCGCCGTACAGATTGACCGGAGCGGGAAGCGCGGTCTCGTCATAGGGCGCGTGCCGGCCGTCAAAGACCAGGTCGGTCGAGGCGAACACGCAGGGAATGCCGGCCTCCACGCACAACCCGGCCAGGGTGACGGACGCCGTGACATTGACCGCCAGTGAACGTTCCGGGTCGCGCTGACAGGCATTGGGATCGGCCAGCGCCGCCAGGTGCAGCACCGCATCCGGCCGCGCCCCGGCAAATAGATGTTTTACAGCAGCGGTATCCGTCAGGTCGGCGGTCAGTGAAATTTGGCCGCGCGGCAACGTCACCGCATGGCGGCAGGTCACCCCCACAACGTCCCACTCATCCTGGGCATGCCCCGCCACCTGCCAGCCCAAGAACCCGCTCGCCCCCGTCAGCAACAACCGTTTCATGCCCCGACTCCCCGTTCAACCACCGGCCATCGCAGAGGATACCGAGCGTAACCTAACCCAAAACTCGCCTCACGCGGAGCCGCGGAGTTCGCGGAGAAAGCTCGGGTGAGACAGGCAATCGTGCCTGTCCGGAACGTGGGGCAGGCAATCCTGCCTGCGTGTCTCAAAAGGGGAACTCCCAAGTCAAAGCGCCCAAGTTCGGAGTTCCGCCTTCAGGCGGTGCTTTTGAGGCTTCTTCTCCGCGCTCTCCGCGCCTCCGCGTGAGAAATAGTCAGGCGCCGCGGTTCCACGGCGCGCACCACAACGGGCGACACGCCCGTTCCTACAGAAGGCGACAGGGGAAAGACGTTTTTCTCTCGCCAAGAACGCCAAGATCACAAGGACATCTTTTGGCGACGATTTTCTCCGTGCCTCGGTGACTCCGTGAGAAAATGGCATTGAACACCCAGCGTGAACCATTCAAGCATTGCCTCTCACGGAGGCACGGAAACACAGAAAAGGCATTTTCTTGGCGGGCTTGGCGCTCTTGGCGAGAGATCGTTTGGGGCGATGCCACGGTCACTCCGAACGGATGCGGTGGGAGTGACGCCAACCGTTTCCGCCCGAGGCCGGGCGGCTCCCGGTGGGAAACGGATGCCGGAACCAACAGCCCCCACTTGTGGGAACTCCGAACCTGATCAGGCCGTTCCTTTGGAGGCTTCTTCTCCGCGCGCTCCGCGCCTCCGCGTGAAATGAATCCGCATCGTTGCCGCTTATTTCCTGGCGTCCTTGGCCACGGCAGCGGCGACGCGCTCGAACTCGTCCTGGGAGAGCCGGTGGTTGCCACGTTTGGCGAACTCCGGGGCGCAGGCCGAAAGCTGGGCGACAATCTGCTTGCGATTGACCTTCAAAAGATCGGCGGCGGCATCCAGTTTGTAGACTTTGACGGCGGACATGGTAGCGTCTCCTGTTTGGCGGTTGCCGGCGCGTTTGTAATCAAAAACTGCATTTGCTCAGCGAGCCTTGAGCATAGCGCGTCATCTCCCCTTTGTCAAGGTCATAACGCGTTTGATTGCACGCCAATTCGGTCGGTTGGGAACCCCCTTTTGAGGAAAGGCGGTTCCCAAACCCTCCGTCAAACCTGTTTGTGCCTTTTGCGGATTTCGCAGGCCGCCGGGCAGTCCCAGTCGTGGTTTATCGCGCGAAACGGCCTGCGGAATCCGCAAAGGGATCACCCTTTTCCAAAAGGGTGGCCCCAACGTGGTCCGCCCAAAATTATCATGCGCCCGCGTCGAGCTGGTCGATGGTGACGGCGGCGGGATCAAAGGCGCCGGGCACGCCCATGGTGAAGGTGTCGGGGCCGACGCGGACGCCGGCGGTAATGGCGGCGGCGACATAGGCCTTGGCGGCGCGCACCGCCTCCAGCAGGGGCGCCTGCCGTGCCAGGCCGGCGGCAATGGCGGCGCTGAGAGTGCAGCCGGTGCCGTGAGTGGACAGGGGGTGCCGGACCGCGGGCGCGGTCAAGCGCCAGAGCGTGCCGTCGGGCGCGGCCAGCAGGTCGGTGGCCGGATCGCGGGGATCGTGCCCGCCCTTGAGCAGGACATGCCCGCCAAAGCGCGCCGCGAGTTCGCGGACGGCGGCCCGGCGCGCCTGCGAACTCCGCAACGGCCGGCCGGCCAGCAGTTCCGCCTCGGGCAGGTTGGGTGTGACCAAGACGGCGCGGGGCAGCAGACGCGCCACCAGCACCGCCACCGCATCGTCGCGCAGCAGCCGCGCGCCGCTAGTGGCCACCATCACCGGATCGACCACCAGAGGCAATTCGGGCCGGGCGGCCAACGCGGCGGCCACGGCGCGGATGATGGCGGCATTGAACAGCATGCCGGTCTTGGCCGCACCGACCGTGAACGCATCCAGCACGGCGGCGAGTTGCTGCCGGACCAGGCGCGGCGCGACCGCGCCCACCCCGGTGACGCCGCGCGGGTTCTGGGCGGTGATCGCGGCAATGACGCAGACGCCGTGGACGCCGAAAGCGTTGAAGGTGCGCAGGTCCGCCTGAATGCCGGCGCCGCCGCCGCTGTCACTGCCGGCAAGGGTCAGGGCAACCGGGCGGGCGGGAATGGCGCGGGCGGCGGTCATTCGCCGAACAGCTCGACTTTCCAGGCGGCGTTCTCGGCATGGACCTTGAGGCCGTAGCGGCCGGGCTTGTACCCCCAGCCCTCGGCGGTGCCGGGCTCGCGCAGAATGGTGCCGAACACCACCTGGCCGGCGGCATCCTTCAGCACCGCCTCCGCGGCGCCCGCGCCTTCCAGGGTGAAGACGAGCCGCCACGGCCCCGACGGCAGGTCGGGCTCATAAAATTCCTGGCCGGTCTCCCCTGTCCACACGGCCAGCCGCTTCAGCGGCGGCTTGAGTTCCCCGGTCAACTGGGAAAGCTGCCACTTGTCGGCGGGACTGACAAACACCTGCGACACCACGTTCCAGGTGCCCGCCCCCGACACCCGCAAAAAATGGGCGCCCTGTCCCTTGCGGAAGGCCGTGCCGGAAGTGCCGCCCGTACTTTCCATGACCGGCCCGACCTTCTCGCCGTTCAGGTTGTAAAGGTCCACCGACATGCCGTCCGAATGCTGGTACTTGAGCACCCAGGAATCGCCCAGCAGCCAGAACGGCTGGGTCTGGCGAATGCCATTGCCCTGCCAGTGGTTGAGTTCCACCCAATCCGCGTCCCCGGCCAAGGCGGCGGCCGGCCAAGCCGCCGCCAGCGCCAAAACCGGCAACGCGACCCGCTTCCAAAAGCTCTTGCGCATCAGAAAATTGTACATGAACCGTCTCCCGGACGGTGCCGGCCGCCGACAACCGGCAGCGGCGCGAAACGGCACCGGCGTGCAATATAGCCGCCAGCGAAGATTGGGAACCCCCTTTTGAGGAAAGGCGGTTCCCAAACCCTCCGTCAAACCTGTTTGTGCCTTTTGCGGATTTCGCAGGCCGATCTGCGCAACAAACCACGATTGGGACAACGGGGCGGCCTGCGAAATCCGCAAAACGGCATTACATTAGAAATTTGTACCGATTTCCGTCCCGCGTGGCGGCCGACAACCTTCCGGATCCTCACCGACATGATTCGTACAGAAAACCTGACGCGCAGCTACGGCGGCGGCCGCGGCCTTTCCGGACTGACCTTGACGGTGCCGAAGGGCAAGATCTTCGGTTACATCGGCCCCAACGGCGCGGGCAAGACCACCACCATTAAAATGCTGTGCGGCCTGTTGCAGCCGACCGCCGGCCGCGCCTTCATCAACGACGTCGAGGTGCTGCCCAAAAACAGCACGCGCATCAAGAAAATGATCGGCTACATGCCGGACATTTTCGGCGTTTACGACCAGATGAGCGTGTGGGAATACCTGGACTTCTTCGGCGCCGCCTACCACATCCCGCCCAAACTGCGCGTCAAGCGCATTCATGAAGTGCTGGAACTGACCACGGCCAGCCACATGCTGGACTACCAGATCGCCTCGCTCTCCCGCGGCATGCACCAGCGCATCGGCCTGGCCAAGACCATGCTGCACGACCCCCTGGTGCTCATTCTCGACGAGCCCGCGTCCGGCCTGGACCCCCATGCCCGCATCGAAATGCGCAAAACCATCATGCGGCTGCGGGAACTGGGCAAGACCATTCTGCTGTCTTCGCATATCCTGCCCGAACTCGCCTCCATTTGCGACTTGGTCGGCATCCTCGAAAAAGGGCGGTTGGTGGCGCAGGGCACGGTGGCCGACATCACCCATCAGGTCCGGGAAAACTTGGAACTTCGCCTGACCGTGGACTCGGACCCGGCGCAGGCGCTGGCGGTCGTCACGGCCTTCCCCGGCGTCATCAAGGCCACGGCCGACGAGAACGAGTTGCGGGTAACCTTTACGGGCGCCCGCGCCTTGGTCGCCGACCTCAACGCGAAGCTGGTCACCGCCGGCGTGCGGGTGGTCGAGATCAAGGAAGAAGAGGCCAATCTCGAGCAGGTCTTCCTCAGCGTCACCGGCCAACCCGCCGCCCCGGCGGCCGCGCCCGTTGCGGCCAAGAAGGCGTGATTACGGCCACCGGCGTCTTGATCACGACCGGGAGCCGCCCGTCCTCGGGCGGACAGCGACAGCGTCACACCAATTCCGCCCTTTTCATTAGAGCCACCGTCACGCTACACCAATGATACGCGTCTCCGACGATAACGGGTTCGTCCGCCCGAGGACGGGCGGCTCCCGGACTCGGCGCTCCTAAGGAACGCCGGGAAGATTACCCGATTTTACCAAAACAAAACCACCCCGTCTCATTGCGAAAAATAGTTTTGGTAGTATTGTTCTTTCAGTGAGTTTTTCTTCGCGCAAGCGGAGAGGAACGGGTCCGCGAGCCCGTCCGCGTGGATGGGCCCTGACAGGGGAATCCGGTGCAATTCCGGAGCTGTGCCGCAACGGTAAGCCTTCGCCTCGGTGAAGGACAAGTCCGAATGCCTGTACGCGGATCGCCTCAGGTTCGGCCTCAAGGCGAGGCCGGGCTGCAATCAACCTCGAGCATGGGTTGCCGGCGATGGTCGCGTTCATCGCGCCAGAGTGCGTCAGCCCTGTCCGGTCTCCGGGCAGGGTTTGCGGTTTCTGGCCCGGACGCAGCTTCTCTCCCTTCCGTCCGTGCTTGGGGACGCCAGCGGACGTCCATCCGCGGGAGAAGCCGGATCATGAAGCTGCGCTTATTATTGTTGGCGACCGCCAGTGCCGCCGCCGTCACCGCCCTTAACGCCCAGGCCATTTCGTACGGCAACTACGAGCTGGCCGGCCTGGTCGGCTCCGGCTCCAACACCTCGGTTTGCGTCTTTGATTTTGGGTCCACCACGACGCATCAGTATGCTTTCGGCTATGCCTATGACGGCACCAAAACCGGCGCCGACCTGTTGATGGCGTTGAATGATGCCCCGATTGGCGTGTCGGTTGATCTGACCTACTACGAAGGTATGGGTTATTTGGTAAATTCAATTTCCTATATGACCTATTCGATTTCTTCGACCTTGACGGCCCCTTATCAAAGTCCCTGTTATTGGACCGGCAATAGCGGCACAGCCGGACCAACGGCGTGGACATCATCCAGCATTGGCATTTCGTCCCGCGTATTGACCAATGGGACATGGGATGGTTTCAGCCAAGGCACATGGGTGGGGTATGATATTGTCGCCGACGCGCCCTCCGGTGCCTTTGCGGCGGTGCCCGAACCGGCCGCCCTCAGCCTGCTGGCCCTGGGTGGCCTGGCGCTGCTCCGCCGGCGGCGGTGATCGGCACCGGCCCCGGCCGAGTGGTTCGGGGGGGGCGTCTGACAAATCGGACACATCCGACATGTCGGACATGTCGGATAAATCAGATCCCCCCCAGAAAAACCGCCACATGAAGCTCTCCGCCATGAAACGCTCCTTCACCCTCATCGAGCTTTTGGTGGTCATCGCCATCATCGCCCTGTTGGCGGGGTTGTTGCTACCGGCATTGGGCAAGGCCAAGGACACCGGCAAGGCGGCCAACTGCCTGTCCAACCTGCACCAGCTCGGCATCGCCATGAACGGTTATCTCAACGACAACAACGACCTGTTTTGGCCGTGCCGCACCGTGCTCAACAACAAATACAACTTCTTCTGGGGGTGGAACAGCAATCCGGTGGATCGTACCACCAGCCCGCTTTTTCCATATCTTGGGGGGCATGTCCTCGCCTTTGACTGTCCGGCCCTGCCTTGGGGCGGTTACATACCACAGGGTACCGCCAGAGGGGTAACCACGTGTTACGGCTACAATGCCTACGGAACCCATGCCGTGTTCGAGGGGGCGGGATGCACATGGGATACCGCCACCCGGCGCAGCTCCGCCCTGTCCCGGCCCTGTGACTTATTCGTCTTCAATGACAGTGCGATACTGCTAGGCGGCATCTTTCAAAATAGCGTCCTCTTGGAACCCGTGAATGGTGGTGGCCAAACGACGCAGACGCCCACCAGCCATTTTCGCCACAACCGCAAGACCAACGCCCTGTGCGCCGACGGCCATGCGGCGGCGTTCGGCACCGAGGGCTGGAGCATCACGAATGCCTATGGCCTGGGCTTTGTCGGCACCCAGAACTTCCCCCATTATGACCAGTAACCGGAACGCCGCAAAGAATAAAGGCAATGGGAGTTATGGGAACCATGGGAGCCAGATACTCCCCCATCACTCGCATTATTCCCATAACTCCCAGAGCTCCCATTCTTTGGCGCCCCGCAACTGCTGAATTCCGGCAACCCAAGAGGCACCCATGAGCACGCCACGCCCCATGCCTAACAAGTTCCTTACTCTCTTGGCGCTGGGCTTGCTGGCACTGGCCATGACGGGCTGTTCCCGGGCGCCCTACCGCAATACCGACCTGACCCCTGACTCCGCCGAGGGCCGCGAAATCCGCGAACAACTGACGACCCTCAAGAACGGCGGCGCCACCGGCGTCCCCGCCTTCATGCGGGCCCATGCGGCCGTTGACAACGAACGGGCCGCCATGCTGCAGTGGGCACTGAAACAACTCGTCACAGCCGACGCACTGGAACTGCGCAGCGTGGACGCCTTCGGCCCCGATATCGTGCGTACCGTGGTCGCCGTCAAGCGCGGCGGCGTGGAACAGGAAAACACCTTCCTGTTGGTGCGCAAAGACCACCGCCTGCAGTGGGCGTCGCCCAACTAATTCCAATGTAGCAAAGCGATTGCATCGCGCTCTTCGAGCGGCACGTTTTTGATCTGGCGGGCTGCAAGCCCTTTGCTACAAAAGTGAGTTCTCGCTTTATTCCAAGAGGTGCTTTCAAAAGTAATGAGGGGTGCCCATCACCGGGAGCCGCCCGTCCTCGGGCGGACGAACCCGTCATCGTCGAAGACGCGCATCAATTGGAAAATACAGTGTGAAAGCGGTGTCGAGCCACCGCCACTCAAAAGGTTCCGGCCACGGCCGGAACCAGTCAAAAAACCATTTTCCGGTAGGTCGGCCAAGGTGTAAATTGTAACGATGGCATGGACAGGGCAAAACCGCAACTGGGTCCGGACATGGCTGGCGGCATTGCCGCTGGTGGTGCTGGCGGTTGCGTGTTCGCCCCGGCCGCGCCCGGCGGACTCCGCAACGGCCGCCGCCAGCAAGGACTGCCACCGGATCATTTCCTTCGCGCCGTCCATTACCGAAACCCTCTTCGCCCTGGGCGCGGGCAATCGCGTGGTGGGCGTCACCCGCTTCTGCGCCTATCCCCCGGAGGTGACGCGGTTGCCGAAAGTTGGCGGTTACGTCGACCCCAATTACGAACAAATCCTCCGGCTCGAGCCCGACCTGGTGCTGGTACTCCGGGAAAATTCGCCGATCACGGAGTTTCTGGCGGCGCATGGCATCCGGTACGAAGTCGTTGACAACGACAGTGTCGGGGCCATTGCCACCGCCATCGAACGCATCGGCACGCTCTGCGGGGCGCCGGAGCGGGCCGAACGTCTGGCCGGCGATCTGCGCCGGGAGATGGCCGGTGCCACCCGCATCACGCCGGCCCCGCGCATCCTGTTTTGCGTGGGGCGCGACCATCCCGGTTCCGGCAGCATTACCCGCGCCTATCTCGCCAGTCCCAAGAGCATTTACCACGAGGTTATCGTGTTGGCGGGCGGACGCAATGTCATGACCGATCCCGGCGCGGCCTATCCCATGGTGTCCGGCGAGGGCATCCTCCGGCTCAATCCCGACATCATTATTGAAGTGACGGCCACCGCCGGGCCGGAAGGCGCGCCGGGCGCCGAAAACGACTGGCGTCAGCTCGCGACGGTGGCCGCGGTGAAAAACGGGCAACTGTTCCGCCTCACCGCCGACTACGCCTACATTCCCGGCCCGCGGATCGGCCTGCTCCTGCGCGACGTCAAGCGGATCGTGGCGGACTACGCCCGCCGCCAACCCGCAGGAGGGCGTTGAGCATGCTGGCGGTCACGCAGCTTCAGGTCGCCATTGGCGGCACCCCCATTCTCAGCGACATCTCCGTGACCGTCGCCGGCGGCGAGCGCTGGGCGGTGATCGGCAAAAACGGCGCCGGCAAATCGACCCTGGTCAAGTGCATGGCCGGCCTGTTGCCCGCCGGCGGTGGTGAGATCCGGTTGGAAGGGCAAAAACTGGCCGACGTCAAGCCGCGGCAGCGCGCGCGCCGGATCGCTTACGTGCCGCAGGCGGCGGG
>CAITYL010000224.1 GCA_903896595.1 uncultured Lentisphaerota bacterium | reverse complement strand
GGGGTTGAGGGGTTGAGGGGTTGAGGGGTTGAGGGGTTGAGGGGTTGAGGGGTTGAGGGGTTGAGGGGTTGAGGGGTTGAGGGGTTGAGGGGTTGAGGGGGCGGCGGCCGGTTGTCCCAAGCGTCGTAAGGGGCACAAGTGTCCTACTGGTCCTAATCGTGACCCCGCCGCCAGCACACCGGCACCACCCCGTTTTACCGCATGGTGGCCCGGCCGGCCTGGAAATGCACATGTTTCTTGAGCAGGCGAAGGAATCGGCGGGCATCACCGGCGGCCAAGGCGTCGATCAGCGCGCCGTGTTCCCGTAACCATTCGGCAATTTCTTCCGGCGCTCCGGTCCAGCTCGGGGGGATGGCGTATTTGGGAGTGAAGATGGGCACGTACAGCTTGGCAAACAGGCCGGCGAGCCGGTTGCCGCTGCCCAGGGTCAAGAGGGTGTGAAAGCGGACCTCGGCCGCCTCGACTGCCGCTTGGGCGGGAGACGTGGCCGCGGCGACGGTCTGAAGCACCGCGCGCAGGGCCGTCAGGGTGCCGGGGTGAACACGGGCGAGGATGAGGGGGGCCAGCCCCCATTCAATGGCGGCGCGAAACTCCATGGCATCCTCAAAGCGCGCGGCGGAATCGTAACGTTCGGCAAAATAGGGGCGCAGTTCCAGCAACACCGGGTCGCGGATGATCCGGATGCCGCCCTTGCGCCGGGAGCGGATGATGCCCAATACCTTGAGGGCGGTCAGGGCCTCACGCACGGAAGACCGTCCGACACCGGCGGCGGCAGCGATTTCCAGCTCCGTCGGCAGGGCGTCACCGGGGGCCAGGTGCTGGTCGGCGATGTGGCGTTCAAGCCACGCCAGGGCGCGCCCGGCGGCGTCCGGCGTGGTCCGGCCGGTGGTGGTGGCACGGGAATGGCGGGGGGGCGACTGAAGTGGGCTGGCGTGTCGGGGCGGCATGTGCAACCTCCGTGTTTAATTTTATGTCAGACATAATATAGCGCGGGGCGGCGGGGAGGCAAGCGCACGGGGTTACCTGTCGTAAGCGGTCACTGATGAAGGGGTAAGGCAAGACGAACCGCAGATTGCCGAATGTTCAACCGCAGAATAATGAAGTTTTCGGATGCGTCATGATTCGGAACTCATCATTCGTCAATCTGCGGTTCGCGTTGCCAGCTTACCCCCCCACTCACTGACCGGTTACTACTTGTCAGGCAACCCCGCCGGTCTCGGTCTGTCGGCGGAACCGGTCCGGGCTGCACGGGTTGTGCTTGGAGAAAGCGCGGGAAAAGGAGAAGGGCGTGGCATAACCGCAGCGGTTGGCAATGACCTTGAGCGGATAGTCGGTAAAGCGCAATAGGTCACGCGCCAGCCGCATGCGCGCCGCCGCGACCAAGTCGGCGGGACGGGTCTGTTCGCGCTCTCGCAACAGGCGGTGGAGATGGGTCGGCGACAGGTGCAGTTCTCGCGCCATGGCCGTCACTGGCCAGCGCGCGGCGGGGTGTTGTTCCACTTTTTCCCGCAACGCCTGCAGGCGGGAGCGCCACTGCCAGTCCGCGTGCCCCGCGGCCGGCAGTTCCCGCTCCAGCAGGATGCCGGTCAGTTCGGCGTAATGCGTGGCGGCGGCCGTCGCCAGGGGCCGGTCGGGGCTGGCGGCCTCGGCCAGCCAGCTTTCCACCGCCGTCAGCAGGGCGTGCAATTGCGGGGCAGGGCGCGACTCGGGGCCGGCCAGGTCGGCGGCCGCCGCCCACAGCGGAATCGCAGCCAAATGAAACCACAGGATGCGCCACGGTCCGTCCGCCAGGTAGCGCACGGGGACGCCCGCCGGCACCAGCCAGAGCTCGCCGGGCCGGCATTGTCCCTCGTCATGCCCCGGCGACCACCAGCGGCCATGGCCGGCCAGGGTGAACAACGCCAGATGGAACGGCGGATGCCGGCGGCGGATTTCGTAGGGTGGCACCAAGTCGCTCACCCCGGCCAGACTGGTGCCGCGCCGCACCAGCGGTGCCGCCGCCGGCTGGTTCAGCGGCAGGAAACGCTCCCGGCATCCGGAGGGAATAATGGCAGCATCGGATATGATTTGGAGAGTTTTGGCCATTTCAGAATGCACGGCATGTGGTATTTTGGGCAATGTAATCAGGCGACGGCTGTTTCCCAAGCTGTAGTGTTTTCTTTTACGAAGGGGAAACGTGCGGCCGGGCGAGGATAGGACCATGAGGACTCTTGGGACCAGTGGGACGCTTGGGCCGGCCGACCACCCGGCCGCCGCCAACACCCCCGCCGGTTTTGGGCGGCGGTATTTTTTTGTCCCACTGGTCCCAAAGGTCCTAATGGTCGCAAGAGTCTTAACGGCCGACAATGCCAACTAATCCGTTCCAGGAGAATAAGATCAATGAGCACCCCGCTTCCCCGTCCCGAATATCCCCGGCCGCAGTTTGTTCGTGCCGACTGGCTCAATCTGAACGGCGAATGGGAGTTCGAGATCGATGCCGGCGACAGCGGCCTGGAGCGCGGGCTGCGCGAACGACCGCTGGCGGGCCGGATCACGGTGCCGTTCTGTCCCGAGTCCTCCTTGTCCGGCATTGGCCATGAAGATTTTATGAATGCGGTCTGGTATCGGCGGACGGTGCGGATTCCGCAGGCCTGGGCGGGCCGGCAGGTATTGCTGCATTTTCAGGCGGTGGACTATGACACCACGGTGTGGGTGAATGGTCGCGAGGTCGTTCGTCACCGGGGCGGTTTCACCCCGTTCAACTGCGAACTCCGCGACGTGGCGGCACCGGGCGAGGAGGCCGTGATTGTGGTCCGGGCGCGGGATGATAACCGCCGGCCGCAACCGGGGGGCAAGCAGTCGGCACAGTACGGGCGTCACAGTTGCCTTTACACCCGTACCACCGGCATCTGGCAGACGGTGTGGCTGGAGGCCGTGCCGGAGACCCAGTTTCTGCGGCCGCGCATCACCCCGGATGTGGGGCGTGGCGGTTTTGATCTGGAACTGCCCATCCGCGCCTTCTCCGGCGCCGGCTTGCGCGCCGGCACGGTGCGGGTCACCCTGTCGGCCGCCGGCCGGACCGTGACGGTGACGGAGACCGCCTGGCGCGGTGAGCTGTCGGCGCGGTTGTTTCTCGTTATTCCCGCCGCCCACGTTCACCTCTGGGAGCCGGGCAGCCCTTGGCTTTATGACCTGCAGGTGGAGTTGCTGGACGCCGCGGGCGCCGTGACGGACGCCTTCACCAGTTATGCCGGCCTGCGAAGTGTCGAGCTGGACGGTTTTGCCATCAAGATCAATGGCCGCCCGGTCTTCCAGCGGCTGGTGCTCGACCAAGGGTACTATCCCGACGGTATTCTCACCGCGCCCGATGATGCCGCCCTGATTCGCGACATTGAACTGTCCATGGCGGTTGGTTTCAATGGCGCCAGGTTGCACCAAAAGGTGTTTGAGGAGCGCTTCCTTTACCACGCTGACCGGCTCGGGTACCTGGTGTGGGGCGAGTTTGCCGACTGGGGGTGCAACGGTTTCGGACCCGATGGCGATCATCAGCAGCCCGGCGCCACCTACATCACCCAGTGGCTGGAGGCGGTCATGCGCGACTACAGCCATCCCGCTTTGGTCGGTTGGTGCGGGCTCAATGAGACCCATCAGCGGTTGCATGACCGCATCACCGTTCTGGACGATGTCACTCGCGGCATCTTTTTGGCCGCCAAGGCGATGGACACCACCCGGCCGGTCCTCGACACCAGCGGCTATTCCCATCGTGTTCAGGAAACCGATATTTGGGACGCCCACGACTACGAGCAGGACCCCATCACGTTCCGGGCGCATTATGCCGGCCTGCCCCAGGGCCATCCCTATTTCAATCCGCGTCCCGACGTGCCGGCGGAGCAGGCATGGTCCCAGCCGTACAACGGCCAGCCCTATTTCGTCAGTGAGTTTGGCGGCATCTGGTGGAACCCTGACGCCAAGCCGGGCGAGGCTTCATGGGGCTATGGCGACCGGCCCAAGGCCCTAGACGAGTTCTATACGCGTTTCGCTGGACTGTGCGACGTTCTGCTCGACGATCCCCGCATGTTTGGCTACTGCTACACCCAGCTCACTGACGTTTATCAGGAGCAGAACGGCGTTTTTACCTTTGACAGGCGGGCCAAATTCGACGCCGCCCGTCTGCACGCCGCCCAAACCCGCCGTGCCGCCATTGAAACGGCGGGGTGACCGACTAGTCTGTAATATTCATGAAATATTGTCGCATTCATCCCACAGGGCATCGACTACCCCCGTGTTTGCCTGAGTTTTTGTGTTTCGCTATGTAAATTTTGGGGTAAACTTATTTCGTCTTTTCCTTGGCCTAAGCCCTAATCCGATGGAGTCGTAGCCGAAACGTGGTTTATTACAGGAATCCAGCTTGGGGACAGGCTCCAATCTGAATTCTTGCTGCACGGGCTGAGGTACGGCTGCGGAAGGCCTCAGGCAAACCGGATTCCTGTTGGAATGGCGAGAAAACTGCTGTCATTTCGGCGCTACAGAAGTCTGGCGGGTCTGGCGCTGTCCGACGGCGGCAACAACGCCTGATAACTGGCGCGGATGCGACGTTCGTCGGCGTTTTGGGTTGTCGCCAGCCACGGATACTGCGTTTTTTCGGGGTGCCTCACGCCAGTTGCGGACAGGACAAGGAGAAATGCGATTCTCGGCAGGCGCCATCACCCTTGACCCTTGGGGCGGTGCCACAAGGCGAAGTGTCTTATGGACGCGTCTTGACGCGCCTGTCCGCCGGATTAGTGTCTTCGTGGCCGGAACGGGCTTTTTAATGGCGCAGCGGAACCGCTCAGCATGGACGCCAGCATGGCGTCTCCGAGCTGCCCCATCGTCTCCAGCACCTCGCTCAGCATGTCATGCCGATCCCAAAAGCGCCGCCATGCGGAGTTCGCACGCGGGTCTTGCCACTGGCGGGCGCGGTCGAAACGCGGCGTGTCTTTCCAGGCACTGCCGTTCAAAGCCGCGAAAACTCGCCGGGCCGAACCAACAATGCTGCTTTTGAAGCGGCCGCACCAGCTTGGTCCATGCCGTTGGCCTTGGTTTTTGACTTGGTTCAGCCAAACGGCGAAGCGCTGCTGCATGTCCTTGACGAACTGGCTGACGTCGCGCAACCGCTTGGCCCAGTGGCGCAAGATTGCTGGATCGTCGAAGTCGGGCAGTGGGGCGGCGCTGCCATAGCGGGTGCGGAAGCATGCCTCCACTGTTTGCCGCGAAGGTGTCGCCGCCGGCACCGCCACCAGCATACCGTAGCCGTCGGTGGTGACCTGTAACAGCGTCACCTTGATGACGTAGAGCCGGCAGAGCTGGTTGACGATCAGCCGCAGCCGCCTCATGGACGGCGGGTCAAGCACATTCTCCCCCGCGCGGCCGAGCAGCCGGTTGAAAATTTTGTAGAGAGTGTCCTCGTGGTCGTTCCGTTGCCGTGGCAGGCGCATGGCGTTTCCTCTCTTTAAGCTAATAAAATAATGGCAAATAAAAGAAAGTCAAATAGCCGCTCGCAAAAATCAAGATTGGGGACAGGCTCCAATCTTGATTGTACCGGGTGGCGAGCGGGGTGGGGGGGGGCTCACGGGGTGGGCAGAAAGGGGCTATGCGTTTGATGTCGCCGTCCGTCAGTTGGCGACACGGGCCGATAGCCAGGTCACTCTGTTTGATTTGAAATCTTTTGGATATTTTCCATTCAGACCCTGATTGTGGTGAGATGACGGTTAAGCTCTTTGCATGGCCCCACGGGGACTTATAGTCCAGCACTGGGAGACCCGCACCAACCGTACTTGTCCATGAAGACGGCACCGGCCGGTTCTGATGGATTATGTTTCTGTAATGGAGTCTTTGGCGTATTGGCGTGGGAGATTGGACCAGGCGCGGCGGCGCGTGACGTTGCTGCGGCTGGCGGAAGTGGCGGCCGCGTTTTTGGCGGCGGCGGCGATTTGGCTGGCCGTGTTCACGGCGGTTGACCGGGCGTGGCGGTTGCCGCCGGCATGCTGTTGGTGCGCGTGGGCTGGGGGCGTGGGGGTGTTGCTGGCGACCGGGGTGGCACTGATGGGGGTGTTGCGTCGGCGGTGGCAGGATTCGGCGCTGGCACTGCTGATCGAGCGTGGGTTGCCGGAGGTTGACAACCGCCTGGTCAACGCGGTGCAATTGGCGGAGTCCGCGGACCCGGCGGCACGGGCCGTGGCGGCGCAATTACTGGAAGAGTTGCGGGCGCGGCATCCTGAACCCCGATTTTATCGAATTCACCCCGCCGGCCGGCTGGCCGGCTTGGCGATGGCAGCAGCTTTGGCGACGTTGCTTTTGGGGGTGCTTTATCTAGTGGATCCGCCGGCCACGGCGCAGTCCTGGCGGCGCGCCTTGTTTCCCGTCCGCGGCGAAGCGGCCTATGCGGCCACCCGGGTGTTGCGGGTGCTGCCCGGCGACACGGCGGTCCGGCGTGGCGATCCGTGGTCGGTGCAGGCGTGCATCGGCGGGAAGGCCCCGGCGGGGGTGGTCCTTGAGTTTGCGGGGCAGGGCGGTGAAAGCTGGACCCAGGCCATGACGGTGGTGCGGAAGGAAACGTTGGGGGGCGCTGGCACCGGGGTTTGGTGGGAGTGGTCGGTCCCGTCCGCGGTTTTGGACGGACGCTACCGGGTGCTGGCCGGCGATGACCGCTCCTCATGGTTCCGACTGGAACTGGCGTTGCCGCCGGTGTTGGCGGCTTGGAAGGCCGTGGTTGAGCCGCCCGCCTATACGCATCTGCCCACGGTGACCTTGGACCGGCAGGCACCGTCGTTGGAGGTGCCGGCCGGCGCCAAGGTTACCCTGGAGGGCCGGGGCGGCACCGCGTTGACCCGTGCCCGCCTGCTCGGGGACGGCGCCCGTGAATGGGCGGCGGCGCCCGCGGCTGGTGAGGCATTCTCTTTGACGTGGATCATGCCGGACGGGGGGGGGCTGGCGGTGGAGTTGACGGACCGGCACAAGCTGACCGGGATCTCGCCGCTGCCTTTGCGTCCCATGCCCGATGCGCCGCCGCGGGTGCAATGGTGGGAAACCCGCGGGCCGCTGGTGGCCACCCCCAGTGCCGGGCTGGCGCCGGGGCTCCTGGCGATGGATGATTATGGTGTGGCCCGGATCGGTCTGCAACTGTTGCCGGACATCGGCCCGCCGCGCGATGTGGTGACGCAGGATGCGGTCGGCCAAGCCGGGGGGCGGCAATGGCGCAGCCGGCTTAAGTTGGAATTGGCCCCGCTGGGGCTGCGGCCGGGCACGACGGTGCGGTTGCGCGGTTTTGCCGAAGACTATGGTCCGCGGGCCGCTGCCCGCCGCGCCTTTACCTCTGTGCTGGAGATCCGCCTCGAAGACCGGCGCGACCTCGCCCAGGAACGGCGCGGTCAGGCACAGGGCGCCCAGGCGACCCTGGCCGAACTGATCCAGTGGCAGCGTGATAACCTGCGCGAGACCCGGCGTTTGGCCGAGGCCGCCGCTGCCGGCGGCGCGGTGGCCGAGGCACCCGTGCGGGCCGCCCGCGCCGTGCAGGAAAAAATTCGCAGCACGTCTGTGCAGTTGGCCACCCAAGGCGCTGCGTTGGGCGAGGTGGCTGTTCTGCTGGCCGAACTGGCGGATGGCGCGATGACCAAGGCGGTGGCCAGCCTCGATGCGGCCGGCGCCGCCCCGCCCGGTGGGCGGGGCCAGGCGCTACATCAGGCGGACATGCTTGAAAATGGCATTCTGGCCAGGCTGACGGGCGGCGCCGATTCCCTCGCTGGCGAAAGCCGGCACCAGGAAAAGACCGACCTGCTGACCCTGCTGCGGCGCCTGGCCGACGGCCAGCGTCAGACCCTGACCGGGACTCACGCCCTGGCCAAGCAACCGGAAAAGACGGCCCGGGCTGGCGCCTTGTTGCTGGCGCGGCGCCAGGACGCGCTGGCCACGGAGCTGACCGCGTTCGAGGAACAGGCCGCCGATCTGCTGCTGGCGCCCGGTGACGAGGCGTTTGCCGGCCGTTTGCGCCAGGCTCGCGAACTCCTTAACAAGGTCGGGGTTTACGAGGCCATGCTGGCGGCCGCCGAGGCGCTTGAAGCGGCCGAGGCCGGCCGGGCCGCTGAGCAGGAAACATTGGCGCTCAAGGGGTTGTTTCAGGCACTGGACATTCTCAATCGCTGGGCGGTGGAGAACGCCAAACAGGAGGCTGTCGCCGCTGCCAAGACCATTGCCGCCGTGGATGACGCGTTGGGCAAACTGGAGCGGCAGCAGGCCAAGATCGTCGAAACCACCCGCGCCCTGGCCGCCAAGGGCGCCTTGGATGATGCCGCCCGCAAGGAGTTGGCCGCCATGGACGCCGAGCAAAAGCCGATGGCCGACCTGGTCGAGAAACTCGCCCAGGACCTCTATCAGTTTCCCGATCTGCCCGTCTGCAACGAGCTCAACTCGCGAATGCGTGAGATTTTCGAGGACGTCCAGCAGGCGGCCAATAGCGCCGATGCGCCGTCGATGGAAATCGCCGTGCAGAAGGAGGACAGCCTGTTGGAGGCCATCCGCAACACCAAGGAACGCGTCAAGGATGTGGAAATGTGGTTGCCCAATATCCCTGACAATATCGTGTGGAACATGGAGAGTTTTGACGCCGACGAGTTCCCCAATATGCCGCTGGTGCCGTTGCCGGATGAGTTGGAGGACATTGTGGGTGACCTGTTGGAGCAGGCGCAGTCCATTGCCGAACAATCCCAGGACACCACCGGCAACAACATGATGGCCGATGGAGAGATGGGCTGGGGCATCATGGACGGGCCGATGCCCAGTTTTGGCGCCAAGGGCAAGTCCGGCAATATGAGGCCCAACGACAACGAGATGACCGGGCGTAGCGGGGCCGGGCGCGAGGGACAGTCCAATGGGGAAATGGTGGAAGATCAGGCCAAGGGGCTGGAAGGCACCGAAGCCAAGGCTCGGCGCACCCATGACGCCTTTCAAAAGGGACAGGTGAATGAGGCGGCCGATTCCACGCTGGACGCGCGCGCCACCGGGGGCGGCAAAGTGGGCGGCCAGTCGGAAAGCGCCGGCATGTTTGGCCAGGCGCCCCGGCGCGACGCCTATGTGGGTGACCATGCCCCCAACCCGGTGGCGCTGCGCCAGGAGGCAGAGGCCTTGTACACCCGGTCCCGCCTGTTGTATCTCGGTACCGGCGGTTTGGACGAGGTGACGCGCGAACTCCGTAAGTTGGAGGCGGCGCGGCAATTGCCGGCTTTCGCCCCATTGGCGCGCAAGGTACTGCGGGAGTTGGAACAGGTGCGGATCGGCGGCGATGGCGGCACCGTGCTGGAACCCAGTCTCGACGGCCGGGAGACCCGTGGCGGCGCCACCGTCCAGGATGTGGATCTCGGACAAATCCGCGACGATGCCTACCGGGAAATGGTCGAGCACTACTTCCGGGATCTGGACGCCAAATGATCAAGCAACGCCAAGGCACAGACCGGCTACGGTGTGTTTTTGTGCGGGGTGGCAACTTGGGCGGATAACGGTTACCTTACGAGTGGTCAGCGGTTTGGTGATTTGATAAATATTGGGTGGCCGACAGTAGCCGGCTTGACTTTTTTGGGGGTGGTTATGGCAGTGGAAACGCAGGTTGGAGCGGCGGTGCCCGAGCGGGTGAACGATGTCGCGGCGATGGTCCGGACCTTGGGGGCGCTTTATAACACGTCCCTGACCTATGGGCCCAATCATCCGGTGGTGGCGCGGGTGATCCGGGAGCAGTTGCCGTTGATCGAAGGTTGCCTGCGCGACCTCAAGGAAATCCGCCTGTTCTTCCTGAACGGGTTGGTGCGCTACGGGACCACGCCGCTGGAGCCGGGCAATTCGCTGTTTCAACGCTTGTCGCAAGTATTTTCTGATAAGCATGTTTCAGGGATTATCATCGTCGCCGGGGTGACCGCGGACGAAATTCGCAAGCTGGTGCAGATTTTGGTCAAGCCGGGGGATGACGTGGCCGAGCGCGGTTTGCAGGCGTTGTTGGAGCAGGAGGGGGTTCGCAGTATCCGGGAAAGCCAGCAGAAGATTGGTCTGATTAACACTGCCGCCGCCGCGGCAGTGGGAGGAGCCGGCGGTTCGGGCAACAGCGGTGGGGGAAGCGGAACGGGATCCGCCGCCCCGGCGGCCGGGGCGGCGGCGAAGATCAAGGGAAATGTCTGGGATTTGTCCGGGGATTTACCGGATTTGTATGAGGACGTACCGGTAAAGGCCGCGGTGCCGACGGCATCCGCGGGCCAAGTGGCGGCCGGGGTTGGCCAGAGTGATGGCGGCGCTGGTGGGGGTGGGGGAAATGCAACTCTCGGAGAGGCACCGCCCTTTCGTGAGTTTGTTCATGACGTGGTCGTGGATGTGAATTTGGGGCGCAGCAGTCCGGCGGCGGCTTCGGAAAAAATCACGGTTGAATTTGAGAAGCGCATTCAGGACCGCACGGAGGAGGTGGAACGTCGGTCGGCAACCCGCATTCGCAGTTTGGAGAATGTGCGCGACGTGATGCTGACGGAGATGGAAACCTTGCGGATGCCCGCCGTTTTGGTGGACCACGAATTGCACCTGCTGGGCGCCAATGCCTCGGGGCGCGCCCTGGTCGGTCGGAGTTCGCAGGTTCTGCCGGGCTCGGCGTTGCACCGGTTTCTCAGCTCGGAACGTGAGCGTGAGGCCGTGGATCTGCCCGGTGGCCGTCGGGTGGCGCACAAAGTACTCGCGATCGGTGCCGACAAAGAGTCGTCCGTGACGCTGATTACGCTGGAGTAAGCTCGGCGCGTACGGCGGCGGCGGCGGCGGCCGGATCGGCGGCCTGGGTGACCGGCCGGCCGACGACAATGAAGCGGGCGCCTGCGGCAGCGGCGGCGGCCGGGGTCATCACGCGTTTTTGGTCATCGAGTCCGGCGCCGGCGGGACGGATGCCGGGGACAACCAGCATGAATGCGTCGCCATAGGCGTCGCGCATGGCGGCGATTTCATGGGCGGAACAGACCACACCATGACAACCGGCGTCCTTGGCCAAACCCGCCAGTCGCAGGGCTTGAGCGCCGGTGTCAGGAGGACAGCCGATGGCTTGTAAGTCGCTATTGCCCAAGCTGGTCAAGACGGTGACGGCCACCAATAGAATGTGGCTTTCGAAGGCGGCCTGGGCGGCGGCGGCCAGCATGGCCGGCCCGCCGCTGGCGTGGACATTGGTCAGGTCGGCGCCGATGGCGGCCGCGGCCCGCACGGCCTGGGCGACGGTGTTGGGGATGTCGTGGAATTTGAGGTCGAGAAAGACCTGCTTGCCGGCGGCCTTGAGGAAGCGGACGCTGTCCGGGCCGTGCCGGGTAAACAACTGTTTGCCAACTTTGTACCAGACCCCTGCCGGACCGATCCGGTGGACGATGTCACGGGCCTCGTCCAAGGTGTCCACGTCCAAAGCGATGATTAATTCAGTGGCGGAGGAGGGCATGAGGGCATGAGGGGTTGAGGGGTTGAGGGGGGGACGCGTGATACGTGACACATGATCCCCAATGTAGCAACGGGCTTGCAACCCGCCGGATCGAAAACACGCTGTTCGAAGAGCGCGATGTAATCGCTTTGCTACAGGGGCATGTTCTTTCCGAATCCCGGGACGTTAGTGACGGGTCACAACGGTTGCGGTCTCCCAAGGAACGTGGATTTTTTGGGGCCGATCCACCTCAGATGGTGTCGAGATAGGAAATGTACTGGTTAACGTTCATCAGCATGTCCAGTTCGTCAATCTCGTCGTACTCCATGTCAAAGAGCCAATACCGATACGGTTCAAGGAACAGCAGGCTGGGTTTGTCGAGCACATCGCGGTTGATCTCCAAGATGCGTCCGGTGAGGGGCGATGGGAGATTGAACACGCTGTTGGCGCGGTGGATATGGAGGCACGGGGCATCCATTTCCAGTTCGTCGCCAATCATGGGCATGTCGATGGAAAGAATTTCCCGCAGGCGCAGGGTCATTTCTTCCGTGACGCCAATGCGGGCTTGGCGTTTTTTGAGATCGACTTTAGCCCAGACATGGGATGTGGTGTAGCGCAGGTCTTTTGGATATTCGCTCATGGAGGCTTCCTCCAACCGGTTTCTGAAACAACTTCAAGCGGTATGTTATCAACTAATTGACTGGATGCAAGCAAGGGTTACAATAGTTTTAATCTTCCCCCCCCAATGATGGTCAAAGACAACTCCCAATACATCGTTCGCACCCCGGCCGGGGTGGAATGGCCGCCGCTGTCTACCGAGGTGCTGGTGGAACGGGTGCGCCAAGGCGAACTGACGGCCGACTGCGATGTCCGTAATGTCCTGGTCAATAATTGGAAAAAGGCCTCCGAGTGGTCGGTGTTTGCCCCCCATCTCCTACAGTATTCCATTGGGAGCGATTTGGCAAATGGCGAGGTTGCTGATCCCGCCGAGCGGGAGGTGGCGCCGGGACGGGTTTACCATCAAATTGCCGGGCAATCGGGGTTTCTCTGCACGCCAGGCGGTTGGTTGGTGCGCTTGGTGGCGGGCGTGACGGACCTGGTCTTGAGTGGGGCCGCGGTCATGCTCGTTGCGGTCTTGGCGGCCCATGGCGCGGCGGGGGATGGGCAGGGGGCGATGGCCGCTTTCATGTTGGCGGTGACGGTGGCGGGGGTGTTGGGAGTCGGCGCGTTTTTGGTTGGTCGCAACGCCCAGACGCCCGGACAATGGTTTTGGGGGTTGATGACCGTGAGCGCGGATGGGCGGGAACTTTTTTATGGTCGGGCATACCTGTTTGTCTTGTTTAATTTGGTGTTGGGCTGGCTCACCCCGTTGGTGCAGCCGTTGTCGCCTGACCAGCGTGGACCGACCGAGTGGCTGACGGGTGCACGGGTGATCCGGATTCGGCTTTGCCATGATGCGATTTTGAAAGTGTGATGTTCATGGCCGCCGAAACTTTTCAGCGCCGGCGTATGTGTTGTCCGATCCTTTGGGGCTATGTGGGACGCGGTTTTCTCCTGCCGCTGATCTGTTGCCTGGCGGGATTTGTCCTGCTGTTTGTCCTTTTGGACGTATTTGATGTGCTGGCTGATTTTATGCAGGCCCATGCGAGTTGGTCGCAGGCGCTGACGTATTTTCTGTTGTGCCAGCCGGGGAACCTGGCCCAGGTGTTGCCGATGTCGGTGCTTCTGGCGTCCGGGTATCTGGCCAGCAACTTGCAACGCTATCATGAATTGGCGGCGATCCGGGCCTCGGGGGTGTCGTTGCCCCTGGGGTTTTTGCCCATTTGGTTGGTGGCTTTGGTCTGTTCCGGGCTGACCTTCTGGATCAATGAGGCGGTGGCGCCGGCGGCCTTGGGGCGGGCCGAGCGGCTGAAAGAGGAACTGGCCGAATCCAGGTCCCGGCACCGGTCGGCGGACTTGGTGCGCATGGCCTACCGCAACGCCGAGGCGCGCCGGGATTGGTTCTTTGAGAGTTTTGATGTTGCCGGCGACCAGCGTGGGGTCCACATCAAGCAATTTCGCAACGACATGGGCATTGCGTGGGAATTGCGGGCGGAGTCCGCCCGGTACCGGCACGGGGTTTGGACCTTTACCAAGGCCAGCCGCCTGGAGTATGACGCGGACGGACGGCTGCCGGCGGATGCGGATCAGGTGGCGGCGGTGACGCCGTCCCTGGCGGTGCCGGAACTGGATGAGACGCCGAAGCAGATGATGCGCAGTCTGAAACCGGCCGAGGAATTGTCGGTGCGCGACATGCTGCGCATGCTGCGGGATCCGCGCGGCTTGCCGGCCAGTACCCGGGACGTGTTCTGGACCGCGGTCTGGTACCGCTGTTGTTTCTCCCTGGCCTGTCTGCTGGCCGCCTTGTTGGGGATTTCCCTGTCGGTGGGGGCGCATGGCGGTAGTCGGTTGCGCGGGTTCAGCTTGGCCATTGGGGTGCTGGTTTTGTATATTGTGGTCGGCCATCTGTTTGTGGTGTTGGGGCGTAACGGCCTGTTGCCGGCGCCCGTGGCCGGCGGCTTGCCGACGTTGCTGTTTGCCGCCTGGGGTGGCCGGGAGTTGTACCGCAAACGATGAAGGCATCCAAAGGGTCATCACCGTTCCGGCCGGGCCGGGCATCGCCGCGGAGGCTCGGGGGATTCCCCGCAGCATCGGCCATTCCGACCTGGCGCTGGTTGGTGTGGGGGGCCGAAGCCCTGCTTTTGTTGGCGGCGATCTTTTATTTTTGGGTGCTGCCGAATCTGCATCCGCGGTCAGTGAACCGCGCGGTCTTCTTGCCGCGGCCGGCGGTGGAAACGCCGCCGCCAGCCCCGGACTTGGGGAAAACGGCCCGCGTCTTGCCTGGCCTCACGCCCGTGCCGGGGGCGTTGCTGGCTCCGCTGACCGGGCTGGCGCCAGGCGCGGCGGCGGCGCGGGATGACCAGGCGTGTTGCTCGCGGGAACGGTCGCTGCCGGTGGAAATGGTCAACCGCCTTGGTATGCGTTTTCGGCTGGTGCCGCCAGGGCATTTTCTCATGGGGAGTCCGCCAGGGGAGGCGGGCCGCTGGGACGGCGAGGAGTTGCATGCGGTGACCATTTCCCGGCCATTTTATCTGGGCGTGGGCGAGGTAACGCAGGCCCAATGGCGGGCGGTGATGGGGAAAAATCCGTCCGCGTTCCAGAATCCGGCGGCGCCCGTGGAGGAGGTTACGTGGTACGATGCCGTCCGGTTTTTGGGGAAATTATGCGATCTTGAAAAGGTGCCGCTGGGGCGTTACCGGCTGCCCACCGAGGCAGAATGGGAATACGCCTGCCGGGCCGGCACCGACACCGCGTTTTGCTTCGGCAATGATCCGCGCCTACTGAACTGGTATGGCGAATACGCCGAGAATAATAGCCGATCACCACTGCCTGGCGGCCGGCGGCTGCCCAATGCGTTTGGGCTTGATGAGATGCATGGCAATGTTTGGGAGTGGTGCCAGGACAAGTTTGCTCCCTATCTGCCGTTGCCACCGGGAACCCCGGTGCCCGAAGAGGCGGAGTGGCGGACGATCCGGGGCGGGAACTGGCTGACGACGGCGCCCCAGTGCCGGTCGGCCAACCGGGCGCGGTTGCCGCCCTTGTCCCATGGCAACATGTTGGGGTTTCGCGTCCTGTATGACGTGATAGATTGAGGGGGTGAACCGCCGCCGTTGCGTCCAGATCCTGGGACTATAAGGGCAACCCGTCACCAGCCATGGAACCAAAATTCCTCATTTTTTTCGTGGTTCTGCTGGTTCTTGTGCCCATCGGCATCGCCCTCAGCACCGAGTCCCGCCTAATTCGGGACGGGGTGCTGGTTCTGATGGTCTTATCCACCTGTATGCCCGACTTGGTCGGCCTCAACTTTATGTCGCGCGAATTTTACCGCGCGGCCACCCGCGGGTTCGAGGTCAGTCTTTCCGACTTGTGTGCCCTCATCCTGTTTTTTACCATGCTGGCACGCAAGGAGTATCGGCCCTTTCATTGGCTGCCGCCGCTGAGCTGGCCGATATTTCTTTACATCGCGGTGATTTTTATTTCCTGGGTGCAGGTGTCTCCCAATCTGTTGCCGGTGCCGCTCAGCGGCGGCGGTGAGCGACTGCCTTTTGACTGGTTTGAGATCAAGCTTTATCCGCTGTTCGAATTAAGCAAGGTGGTGCGCGGCTTTCTCATCTATTGGGTCATCGTCAATTATATGCGGGATGAGCGGGCGTTGCGCGCTTTCCTGGCCGGTCTGGCCGTGACCATTCTTTACATGACCTACGTGGCGGTGACCGACCGGTACCTGTATGGCATCAACCGGGTCCGTGCCTCCCTGGGCCATCCCAACAGTTTGGCCACCTACATGGCCATGCTGGGCACGGTGGCGTTTGCCGCCTGTTTGCAACGCGCGAGCTTTGTTGCCGGCGCGGCTTTGGCGTTTCTGGAGGCCTGTTGTGGTGTGGTGGTGATCCTGACCATTTCCCGCGGCGGCCTGGCCGCCATGGGGCTTGGCATCTGCACGCTGTTGTTGTTTCTTTTTCACCGGCATATGACCCTAAAGAATTTCATCATTGTGTTTGCCGGCATGGTAGTCGCGGCGGGAGCACTGGGGTATGCGGCCAATACACTCGCGCAACGCTTTTTTCAAAGCCAGGATGCCGGGGCTGATTTGGAATACCGCAGTTTCTACAACAGCGAAGCCAAGCTGATGGGACATGATTTTCCCCTGGGGGTCGGGATGGGGAATTTCTCCGCTTATTCATGGGATCGGTATGCCGCCATGGTGGATCCCGACAAGCCGCCGGGCACTCCCGCCCACAATGTCTGGTATTTGACTCTTGGCGAGTTGGGGTGGCCGGGGGTGCTCGCCTTCGGGTTTTTCTGGTTGCGTTTCTATATGCTCAGTGCCCGGTTCTTTTTTGCGAAGGCCAAGGACGAGGTCCATGCCATTGCCATCGGCGCGGTGGTGGCCACCCTGGTCTGTCATTTGCAGAGCATGCTCCAGTTGGGATACCGGCAGTCGCCTATGTTCTTCCTGCTGATGATGCTGATGGGGGTGGCTATGGCGGTGCGCTACATGGATCTGGCGGCGGTTCAGACGGGGCCCGGTGACGGCGCGTGCCCGGTCAGCTAGGACAACCTAAATTTTAACCGCGAAAGAACGCAGAGAGCGCGAAAGAAACATCCAGAGCCCGTATTTTCTTTTGCGATCTTTCGCGTTCTATCGTGGTGAATCCGAACGGTTGAGGATTCCAAGATACCAACTAATCATCTTATGTCATGGGGGTGAGTGATGGCCAAACGGCTGGATTTGCAAAAAAACGTTTTAAGTTCCAACGACCAGGCGGCGGCGCAATTGCGGCGCGAATTCGCCACGCGCCGACTGCTGGTGCTCAACCTGATGAGTTCGCCCGGTTCGGGCAAGACGACGCTGCTTGAGCACACGGCCCGCGTCCTGGCCGGTGAATTCAAGATGGCGGTGATTGAAGGCGACCTGCAGACGGATCGCGATGCCGACCGCGTGCGCCGGGCCGGGTTGCCGGCCGTGCAGATCAACACTGGCGGCGGCTGCCACCTCGATGTGCCCATGGTGCGCCGCGCGTTGGACGGCCTGGCGCTTGACGGCCTTGACATCCTGTTCATCGAAAATGTCGGCAACCTGGTCTGCCCCGCCGCCTTTGACCTGGGCGAGGATGCGGTGGTGCTCCTCGCCAGTGTGGCCGAGGGTGACGACAAACCGGGCAAATACCCAACCGCCTTTCATCGGGCGGATGTGGTCCTGCTGACCAAAACCGACTTCCTGCCGGTGACCGAGTTCCAGGTCAATCTGTTCCTCGCCGACGTTGCCAAGCTTAAAGCGGAGTTGCCGGTTTTGCCGCTGTCCTGCCGCACCGGGGACGGGCTCGATGCCTGGTTTGCCTGGTTGCGCCGTGCGGTTGCCGCCAAAAAAAATTAGGCATGGCTAGCGGAACCGACAATTCAGTCCCGGTCGTGGCCAGCCGTTTCACGGTGACCGGAACGGTTCAAGGGGTGGGGTACCGGCCGTTCGTTCATCGCTTGGCGGTTGGCCACGGACTGGCCGGCGAAGTGCGCAATACCGGCGGTTCCGTGGATCTGGTGGTGGAGGGGGCACCGGAGGCAGTTGCCGGGTTCGCGGCCGCTTTGGCGCGCGAGGCGCCGCCGCTGGCGCAGGTCAGGGAGATCCGAACCGCGTCCGTACCCGTCACCGGCCGCCGCGGCTTTGTCATTTTGCCGAGCATGGAGGGGGGCGGCCATGAGGCGCTGTCGCCGCCGGACGCCGCCGTGTGCGCCGCCTGCTTGCGGGAGCTGGCCGATCCCGCCGACCGCCGGTACCGGCATCCGTTCATTTCCTGCACGGATTGCGGGCCGCGTTTTACGATGACCGCCACCCTGCCGTTTGATCGCGAACAGACGGCGATGGCCGCGTTTCCCCTGTGTCCGGCGTGCCGTCGCGACTATGAAGATCCGGCCGGGCGGCGGTTTCATGCCCAGGCCATCTGTTGCCCGGAGTGCGGGCCGCGCCTGCGCCTTTTGGACGTTCGCGGCGTTGCCGTGGGCACGGCCGACCCGGTGGCGGCGGTCATTGACGCCCTGACGGCCGGCCGGATCGTGGCCATCAAGGGCGTGGGCGGATTTCACTTGGCCGTCAATGCGGCGGATGCGGCGGCGGTGGCGGAGTTGCGCCGTCGCAAGGGCCGCGGCCGCAAGCCGTTTGCACTGATGGCACGCGACCTGGACACGGTGCGCCAGATTGTCCACTTGGACGAGGGCGAGGCGGAGCTGCTGGCGGCGCCCGAACGGGCCATCGTCCTGCTTCGCCGCCGCGCCCCGCCATTGCGGCCGCTGGTTGATGATCTGGCACCCGGCAACCGCTGGCTGGGCGTCATGCTGCCCTACACGCCCTTGCATCGTCTGTTGCTTGACGGCCCCCTGCCGCTGCTGGTGCTCACCAGCGGCAATCTGGCGGAGGAACCCATCGTCTGCGAAGACGCCGATGCGATGCGCCGGCTGGGCGCTGTGGCCGACCTGTTTTTGGTCCATGACCGGGTCATTCTGCATCGGGCCGACGACAGCATCGTCAAAAAACTGGGCGCCTGCACCCAAATCTGGCGCCGCTCGCGCGGCTATGTGCCGCGGGCGTTGCCGTGGCTGCCGGCAGGGGTGCCGCCGGGACTGGCGGTGGGCGGACTGATGAAGAACATGCCGGCGCTGACTCGGGGCCGCGATATTTTTTCGTGCCAGCACCTGGGGGATGTGGACAGCCGGATCGGCCTGGATTTCTTCGAAGAAGCGGTCGGACACCTGCGGCGGTTCCTCGGCGTGCAACCCGAATGGGTGGCCCACGATCTGCATCCGGGCTACGTCACCACGGAATGGGCTTTGAGCCAGCCGGCCGGTCTGCGCCGGATTGGCGTGCAGCACCATGAGGCGCATATCGCCGCCTGCCAGCTCGAACACGGCCTGGCGGACCGCCCGGTTATCGGCATGGCGCTGGACGGTACCGGATACGGACATGACGGCACCCTGTGGGGCGGCGAGATTTTTACCGGTCGGCCCGGCGCTTATCGCCGCGCCGCGCACCTGGCGCCGTCCCCCCTGCCGGGCGGCGAAACCGCCATCCGCCAACCATGGCGCATGGCGCTCGGCCTGCTGCATCAGGCCGGCATGGATTGGCGCCGGCTGAATCTGCCGTGCTTTCGCGAACGCCTGGCGGATGCCGAGACCGTGGCCGCCCTGCTGGCCCGGGGCCTTCCCGTCCCCTTCAGCTCCGGTTGCGGCCGCTGGTTCGACGCCGTGGGCGCCCTGCTTGGACTTTGTGATCGTGCCAGTTATGAGGGTGAGCCGGCCGTGGCATTGGAAATGGTCGCGACCCCGGCCGACCATTTGGAACCCTGGCCCGGCGGCTGGTCCCGTGCGGACTCCGCACACCCGTGGCTTTGGCAGCCCCAACCGTGGCTTGAGGCGTTGTTGCACGACCAGGAAAAGGGGATGTCCGTGCCCCATCTGGCCTGGCGTTTTCATCTAACCCTGGAGGCGCGCCTGGCCGAGATCGCCGGCATCCTGCGCGATGAGACCGGCCTCGGCACCGTCGTTCTCAGTGGCGGTGTGTTTCTCAATACCTGGCTCATCACCCGCTTGCCGGGGCGCCTGCGCGACTTGGGCTTTGATGTTTATTACCCCTGCCAGTTGCCGCCCGGTGACGGCGGCGTGGCGGTCGGCCAGGTCGCCGTGGCCGCCGCCGCCCTGCAGCTAAAGCTGACCGTTTAGAGGATTGGCGCCCTGAATGGGCAATGGATCGTGTGTGTGGTCTCTAGGCGTTCGCGCCATACGGTAATTGGATGCCCGTTGGTGGCGCTTGGAGACGCTATACTACACGGGTCGTAATCTTGTATCCGGGTAGAGAGCGTTTGCAATGCCTGTTATTAACGAAATTTTGGAACGTTCGGTCCAAGGAAAGACCGAGCCATTTCTCTGCGGGGCGGACGATGGCCGTCGCTATTATGTCAAGGGGAGAAACGCCACCCAGCGTGGCCTTTGCGCTGAATTTGTGGCGGGTACCCTTGGACGTGAATATTTTGGTTTGCCAGTACCAGAGTTTCAGCTCCTTGAAGTGCCCAAAGAGTTAATCCAATATTCAAATGTCCCCGATGTACGGAACTTGGATGTGGGCATGGTGTTTGGTTCGTGTATTGTTAAGGATGTCATGGAGTTTGGCCCGACCCACCGAGATCGGGTTTCGCCGGAATTGGCCGCGAAAATTTTACTATTTGACCTTTGGATACGAAATGATGACCGCAAGATGAGTGGAGATGGTGGCAATTCCAACCTGCTTTGGCAGCCGGAGGGAAAGAAACTTTGGGTGTTTGACCACAACCTGGCGTTTGATAATACCGTCCTAGATATAAATTTGCTCGGACAGCATGCCTTCGGCACCCTTGATTCGGCACGAAAGTTCTTGTCTGACCCAGTCTTTAGGGCAGAAGCCGAGCAACAAATGGCCGCCGGACTTGCGGCATTGCCCGACCTGCTGAAGCGCATTCCTCCAGAATGGTATTACCTTGATGCGGAGCAGACAATTGGTGTCGACTTGAGATTGGACGAGGTTAGGCAGATTTTGGAGCGTCCCCTAGTGGCGCGTGATACATTTTGGCGAGGGTTGGCGATATGAACACGATGGTTTATAACTACCATGTGGTGCGGTTCCTACCGTATCCAGAAACGGGTGAATTTGTCAATATTGGCGTCATCCTTTTCTGCCCACAAATTGGTTTTTTTGACTTCATGCTTGAGACCCACAAGAGCAAGCGGGCCACCGATTTCTTTCCGGAGTTGGAACGGCACTTGCTCCAAGCGGCACTTGCCTCGTTCACAGCGGAAGCGGATCACTTCAAGAAGCTGTTTCGCCAGGACGGCACTCGAGTGTTTCGCTTTGAGGTGGGATTCGGCATGGAGTATTACGCCACCTTTACCCGTCCGCGCGAGGGTTTGATCCGGTTCAGCAACCCGCGCACCGGCATGGTGGCCGCGGGAGTCACGCCGGAACAGGTGCTGGGAAAGCTGTTTGCCGACAATGTGCAACGCCAGTTTGCCCAGGACAAGGAGTATCACGAGCGCCAGATGCAAAAACGCCTGCAACAAGACTTGGTCCGTGCCGCCCTTTACACTTACTACAAGCCGGGCAAGATTGGCAACGACGATTATCATGTCGGTTTCCCGTTCATTTATTCACGAAACGACAAGCCGGTAAAAGCCATGAAACCGCTTAACCTGAATAAATCGGATTCAACGGACATCTATAATCATGGGGGTGAATGGCAACTCCGTCTGGCCCGGCTCCATAAATTCGGCCTGGCACCAGAGCAACTCATTTTGGCCGTTGATTGTCCGGCTGATACCGAAGGACGGCGGGCAACGGCAGCCAATGAAGTTTGTCAGATGCTCCGGGAGATCCCCAATCTGAGGCTGATTGACTTCAACGCCACGGACGAAATTATCAACGCCGCCAGGGTGGGATAAGGTTGCCTCATGCCCACGTTGGACTGGTTGAACCGAAAATCGGCGGTGACGGCGGCGGCCAAGGTGCCGGGCCGGATTTTTCAGGCCGTGCCGGATTTGGGATGCGGCGACCCGGCGGCGGAGAATTTGCTGATCCAGGGCGACAACCTGGACACGCTCAAGGCACTGCTTCCCTTCTACGCGGGGCGCGTCAAGTGCATCTACATCGACCCCCCGTACAACACTGGCAGTGCTTTCGAGCACTACGACGACAATGTCGAGCACTCGACCTGGCTCTCGCTGATGTTCCCCCGGCTCGTCCTCCTCCGCGACCTCCTCGCCGAGGACGGCTCCATCTGGGTCTCCATTGACGATACCGAATGCCATTACCTCAAGGTGATCATGGATGAGGTTTTTGGGCGAAAGAATTTTATTTCTGAAATAATCTGGCAGAAAAGAACATCGCGAGAAAACAGGGCGGCTATTGGCTCCGTGCATGATACTATTTTGCTGTATGGGAAAACCGAAGCTAAAAACTGGAAAGAATATCGCAATCTTTTGCCGTCGAACACCGCTGGTTTTTCCAATCCTGACAATGATTCGCGAGGTCCATGGCGCTCAATTCCCTTTTCGGCTCAGGGCTATAGACCCAATCAGATGTACGATGTCGTTACTCCTAGCGGATCAATATTGACTCCTCCTCGGGGAAGATGTTGGGGCGCCACAGAGCCGGAGTTCAAACGGCTTCAATCCGAAAATATGATTTATTTTCCCAAAGGGGGAGAAGGGCGTCCGCGAGTAAAATTATTTGCCGGCAATGAAAAAGGCCTCGTGCCGATGAGCCTTTGGTTGGCCGCAGATGTAGGCGATACGGAAGACGCCAAAAAGGAGGTTTTGTCGCTCTTTTCGAGTGACACGCCTTTTGGTACGCCAAAGCCAGAGTCTCTCATCCGCCACATTGTCCAGATTAGCACCAACCCCGGCGACCTAGTATTGGATTCGTTTCTCGGTTCGGGGACGACGGCGGCGGTGGCGCTGAAAATGGGGCGGCGGTTCATTGGGATCGAGATGGGTGAGCACGCGGTCACCCACTGCGCGCCGCGCCTGCGCAAGGTGGTTGAGGGGGAAGCGGGCGGCATTTCCGAGGCGGTCGGCTGGAAGGGGGGCGGCGGTTTCCGGTTCTACCGCCTCGGGCCGGCGATCTTTGATGAGGACGGGGCCATCTGCAAAGCGATCAAGTTTCCCGAACTGGCGGCGCATGTGTGGTTCAGCGAGACGCACACGCCATTGGCGGGGGTGGCCGGTTCTCCGCTGCTGGGCGTCTTTAATGGGAAAGCGGTGTACCTGCTCTACAATGGCATTTTGGGGGACCGGCGGCCCCAGGGCGGCAATGTGCTGACGTCGCGGCTGCTGCGCGAGCTGCCGCCGCACGACGGCCCGAAAATTGTTTACGGCGAATGCTCGCGCATGCCCCCGGAGACCCGGCGCGAGGCGGGAGTCATCTTCAAGCAAATCCCGTACGACATCCGGGGTGAATGATCGCCATGAAGAAGGCATTGAAACAACCTCCCTGCTGTTACATCATTGCCGGGCCGAACGGGTCGGGCAAGACCACGTTTGCGACGGAGTTCCTGCCGCACCAGGTGCGCTGCCTGGAGTTTGTGAACCCCGACCTGATCGCCAAGGGGTTGTCCCCGTTTTCGCCCGAGCGGGCGGCGGCCCGCGCCGGGCGGTTGGTGCTGGAGCGGATTCGGGAATTGTCGGCGGCGGGGAGTGACTTTGCCATGGAGACCACGCTTTCCGGGCTCAGCTACCAGCCGCTATTGCGGCGTTTGAAAGAACGCGGCGGGTATGAACTGCACATGTTTTTCCTGTGGCTGCCGACTCTGGAACTGTCCCTTGATCGGATTGCCGACCGGGTGCGGGACGGCGGGCATGATGTTCCCGAGGCCGATGTGCGACGGCGCTTTCCACGGGTGGTGCGGAATTTGTTTGGGAGGTATCTGCCGTTGTTGGCCACCCTTTATTTTTACGATAATTCCGCTGCCGTTCCCAAGCTGGTGTTTGTCGAACGCAATGGCCAGCGGACGATCAGCAATCCCAAGATTTACCGACACGTCCTTCAGGAGGCGGCGCATGACCAAGCGTGATTTCACCAAGCAAGCCACGGCGGCGCTGGAAACGGCTGTGGCCAAAGTCATGGAGGAACGGCGGAAGGCGGGACGCACGGTGCCCGTTTGGAAAGATGGGCGCGTGCAGCGGATCAAGCCGCCGGCGGTGGCCGCTGTGAAAAATACCCGTTAAGAGGTCGCCATGTTTGAGCCCAAACCGTACCAGTTGGAAGCCTTGGCAGCCCTTGAGCAATGCCTCACGGAGTACCGCAAGCGTCCAGATCCGGAATCTGCGTTCAAGTGGGCGCTGCAAGCGCAGGGGGTGGCGAATCCCGCTCCTTACCAGTTTGCCGCGAACCCCGACACGAAGGAACGTTACCCGGAACTGGCCAAAATTCCCACTGTCTGCATCCGCCTGCCGACTGGCGGCGGCAAGACCTATCTCGCGGCCTGCGCCATCGGAACCTGCGCTCATGCGCTGCATCCAGGGCGGAAGAATTCCCTGGTTCTGTGGCTGACGCCGACGAACACGATTCGGGAGCAGACGCTGAAGACGCTGGAAACGCCGGGGCACCCGAACCGGGCCGCGCTGGAGGCGGCGCACGGGAGCAATCTGCTGGTGAAGGACATCACGGACTTCACGGAACTGCGGCCGCATGACTTGGCGACCCGGACCTGCATCGTGGTGGGGACGCTGGCGACTCCGCGCATCTCGGAAACGGAAAAGCGGAAGGTTTACGCGCATCATGAGGAGTTGGAAGGGCATTTCAGCACCGTCTCCCCAGCGGAGCCGGGCTTGGAGCTGGCGACGGATCAAGACCGCAAGGGAAAAATCAAATTTTCGTTCATGAACCTGCTGGCGTTGCACCGGCCGCTGGTGATTGTCGATGAGGCGCACAACGCGAGTTCGGATTTGAGCTACGAGGTGCTGGAACGTATCCGCCCCTCATGCGTGGTCGAGTTCACGGCGACGCCGGCCAAGAACAGCAACATCTTGTTTGCGGTCTCCGCATCGGTGTTGAAGGCGGAGAGCATGATCAAACTGCCGATCATGTTGACCTCACACCAGCGCTGGGAAGAGGCGGTCCATGACGCCCTGATGCGGCGAAAACAGTTGGCACGGCTGGCCAAAGACGAACCGGATTACCTCCGCCCGATTGTGCTGTTGCAGGCGGAAGATAAGAACCAGCAACTGACGGTGGACGCGCTGCAGCGCTATCTCTTGGATGTGGAGAAGGTCGAACCGAAGGAAATCGCGGTGGTGACGGGCTCCCGGAAGGAGCTGAGCGAGGTAAACCTGTTGGCGCGGAGCTGTCCGGTGACCGTGGTCGTCACAGTGGACGCCTTAAAGGAGGGATGGGACTGTCCTTTTGCGTATGTGTTCTGCTCGGTGGCCAATGTGCATTCGCCACGGGCGGTGGAGCAATTTTTAGGACGGGTCTTGCGCATGCCTTACGCCAGGGAACGGCATGCGTGGGAACTGAACATGGCCTACGCGCATGTCAGCCGCGACAGTTGGCCAAACGCGGTGGCGCAGTTGCGGGAGCGCCTGGTGAGCATGGGCTTTGACAAGATGGAGGCGCAGTCCTTCGTTTATCAGCAGAACCTGATTGAGCCGGAACAGCCGCCTAGTCTGGAATGGCAACTGGACGCGGTGCCGGCCTTGCCAGGACTGTCGCCGGAGGATGCGGACAAGGTTGCCTTTCTACCCAATCCTGACGGTGGCGTGACGCTAAAGCTGAGCGGTGATGTCTCGCCGGAAGGCGAAGAAACGCTGGTTACCGCCGTGCCCGCCGAGAAGCGGGTGGGGATCCGGGTGACGTTGGCTGCCTACCGCAAGGCGACCCAGTCGCCGCCGATCACGCTGGAATTTGCCAGGCCGGAACCGTTTGCGCGGATTCCGCTGCCGTGCGTCACATCGCATGGCGAATTGTTGCTTTTGAATCAGAACATGGTCCGCGAAACGACGGAATGGGACTTGCTGGCCTGTGATGTGTCACTCTCCGAAGTCGACCTGCCAGGAATCCGGGATACGGAAGTGGATCAGATCGACGTGGACCAGGATCAGTTGACCATCCGCCACCTTGGAAGCCAGCCGGGGCTGCCTTATCAGGACGAGCCGGTGGCGTTTTCGGTGCGCGATGTGATCCGCCAAATCGCGGATGAATTGCAGCGGCATGACAGTTGGCGCGACCAGCGGCCGGAAGTGCGATTGAAGTATGTCCAGCGCACTTTGGATTGGCTCATGGACACGCGCCACGTCAAGCTGGAAACGCTCTTCCGTGACCGCTTCCGGCTGGTGGAGGCCATCGGTCAGGCCATCGACCGGCATCGGGCCGACGCACTGAAGCAAGGGTTCATCAAACTAACCATGAGCGGCCTGGCCATCGATGACACCCGTGACCGGTTTTGCTTTGCCTTTAACCCTAACCAGTACCCGGCCAAGGCACACTACGGCCAGCACCCCTATGAGTTGATGAAACATTATTACTCGGTGATTGCTGCCTTCGACAGCAAGGAGGAACTGGAGGCGGCGTTAGCTATTGACCGGTGCAAAGAGGTGCGCCATTGGGTGCGGAACATCGCGTCCCAGCCGCTGTTTTCGTTTCATCTGCCCACCGCGGCAGGCGAGTTTTATCCGGACTTTGTCGCGGAATTGCTCGACGGACGGGTGATGGTGGCGGAGTATAAAGGCGCCCATCTTGAGTTTCACGACCAGGAAAAACGCATGATCGGCGAACGGTGGGAAGATGCGAGCAAGGGCAAATGCCTGTTTGTCTGGTTGCGCAAGACGGATGAACAGGGGCGGGGCCTCGCCGACCAACTTGCTGTCGCGATCACCAAGCACCACGCCCGCTGGAACCCGTAACGCAATTTCCGATCATTGAACGTGCCGCCGTGCCGGTTTTGTGGTTGCTTTATGTCTAGGCGTGTTGTAGGTTGTGTTCAATGGTCGTTGGTGTTTTTTGACCACCACTTGGAATGAGGTGCCAGCATGTGTATCGCCGTGCCCATGCAGTTGGAATCGCGGGCGGGCAATCGGGGCGTGGCCCGCTACGCCGGTGGCGCGTTTGACGTGCGCTTGGACTTTACGCCGGAAGCGGTAACCGGTGATTATCTGCTGGTGCATACGGGCATGGCCCTGGAAACGATGCGGCCGGAGGATGCCTTGGAGTTGGAAGACTTGTTGCGTCAGACCATGGAAGCCGGGTTGGAAGGGAATGAGGGCTTGCCAAGCGCCGGCCGGGAATCACCGGCGGGGCCGGGCGGGACGGCCTCATGAATTATTCACCACCATTCGATTAACCGCGAAAGAACGCAGAGAGCTCGAAAGAAAAACCAGACCTGCATTTTCTTTTGCGATCTTTCGCGTTCTATCGTGGTAAATCGGTATTAAAATCCACCGTGAGGATATTATGAAGACGGGACCGGGATGGGGGGGGTGAGGAGATGACGGCCATGTCAGATGCAACTGTGGCGCGGGTGAAAGAGTTGGTGGCGGCGTTGCGTGCGGCGGCCGCCGGGTTGGGCGAGGTGCGGTTGATGGAGGTGTGCGGCAGCCATACCATGGCGATTGCCCGGGGGGGGCTGCGGCGCCTGTTGCCGGAAAATCTGAAATTGTTGTCGGGGCCTGGCTGTCCGGTGTGCGTGACGGGCGCGTCCTATGTGGACCTGGCCCTGGAACTGGCGCGCCGGCCGGCCGTGACGGTGGCGACGTTTGGGGATTTGGTGCGGGTGCCCGGCGGCGACCGCGAATCACTGGACCAGGCGCGGGCGGCGGGGGCCGCGGTCAAGATTGTGTTGTCGCCGCTGGACGCGGTGGCGCTGGCCCGGACGCTGCCGGAACGCCAGGTGGTGTTTCTCGGCATCGGCTTTGAGACCACGGCGCCGGGGGTGGCGCTGGCGGTGCGCGAGGCGGCGGACACGGGGGTGGCCAATTTTAGCGTGCTCTGCGGCCACAAGACCATGCCGCAAGCCATGCGGATTCTGGCGGCGGCCGGTGGCTTGGATGGATTTTTGCTGCCGGGGCATGTGAGCTCGGTGACCGGCGTTGAGCTGTTCCGGTTTCTGCCGGATGAGTTTGGCCGCGGCGGCGTGGTGGCCGGGTTCGCGCCTTCGGACATTTTGGCCGGATTGCTGCTGTTGGTGAACCAGGTGCGGCGGAAGCAGCCGGATTTGGAGAACGCCTACCCGCAGGTGGTGCGCGCCGGCGGCAATCCGGCGGCGTTGAAAATATTGGCGGAAACGTTCGTGCCGGCGGATGCCGCCTGGCGCGGGCTCGGAGTCATTCCGGGCAGCGGTTTGCGTTTGCGCGATGCGTTTCGCGCCCAGGACGCCGCCTGCCGGTTCGGGCTGAAACCGGGGCCGGACCGCGAACCCCCGGGCTGCCGCTGCGGCGCGGTGCTGCGCGGCGCGATCACGCCGCGGGAGTGCCCCTTGTTCGGCACGGCCTGCACGCCCCAGCAGCCGGTCGGCGCCTGCATGGTCTCCAGCGAAGGCGCCTGCGCGGCGAGTTATTTGTATGAATGATAGATAGGTTAGAGTGCTATCGACCGCGTTCGGGCGCAGTCGATTGCAGTCGGTTGCAATCGAGGAATAAATTATTATGGACGACAAAATCACCCTGGCCCATGGTGCGGGCGGGCGGCAGACGCGGGACTTGATCGAGGCGCTGATCCTGCCCCGGTTCGGCAATCCGGCCCTGGAGGAGATGGGGGATGCCGCCCTGGTGGAGACGGGCGGCATCCGGATGCTGTTCACCACCGACGGGTTCGTCATCAAACCCTTGGAATTTCCCGGCGGCGACATTGGCAAGCTCGCGGTCTGCGGCACCGTCAACGACTTGTCGGTGGCCGGCGGCCGGCCGTTGTGGCTGAGCTGCTCGCTGGTGATCGAAGAAGGGTTGCCGACGGCGTTGCTGGAACGTCTGCTCGATTCCATGGCGGCCACGGCGCGGGCGGCGGGGGTGCAGATTGTGTGCGGGGACACTAAGGTGGTGGAGCGCGGCGCCGCCGACGGCCTGTTCATTTGCACCGCCGGGGTGGGTTTGCCGTTGCCGGAGTGCCGTCGCCAGCCGGTCCAGGCCGGCGACTGCGTGCTGGTCAGCGGGCCGGTGGGCGATCATGAGGCGGCGGTGTTCCGAGCCCGGGAAAACGTTGGGCAGGGCATGGCGCTGGTGAGCGATTGCGCCCCGGTCAACGGTCTGGTGGCGGCGATGGCGCCGGTGGCCGGTGGCGGGCTGCGGGTGATGCGCGACCCGACCCGCGGCGGCCTGGCGACGGCGCTTTATGAACTGGTGCAGGGTTCCGGTTGCAGCGTGATGCTGCGGGAGGAGGACGTGCCGGTCCGCGCGGAAGTCCGGGCCCTGTGCGAACTGGTGGGCTTTGAACCGTATCATCTGGCCTGCGAGGGGCGCCTGGTGGCCATTGCCGCTCCGGAACGGGCGCCGGTGCTGCTGGCGGCCATGCGGGCGCATCCCCAGGGGCGGGAGGCGGCGATCATTGGCGAATTGGTCGGTGACGGCCGGGGCCGGGTGTATCTGGAAAACAGCTTCGGCGGCGGCCGGGTGTTGGGGCTGGTTTCCGGGGTGCAGTTACCGCGGATTTGCTGACCTGGCCGTTCTTCGCCGGAGGTCGATTGCAATCGATCGCAGTCGAGAACGAATCCTCTTATCTCCAGTGAAACCTCTTTGTCTGGCATCCTTTGGCGTGCCATGTTTCTTTCGAGTCTTCGTTTTTTCCATTTCCGCCTTTTTTGAACCCTGGACTTCCGATCAGATGACCTGGTTGCTCCGCCTCTATCATGCGCTTCCCGCACCGTTTTGGCCGTTGGCGGCCGGCTGGCGCGGCTGGCGGTTGCGGCGGTGGCGGTACGGGGCGGAAACCGACGCATGGGCGGCCGAGGCCCTGGCGCGGGAGGCGTGGACGCCGGCCCAGTGGGACGCGTGGCGCCAGCCGCGCCTGAGCGCTCTGTTGGAGCGCGCCGCGACCCGGGTGCCGTATTACCGTGACTGGTGGCGCCGGCAGGGCGGCGGGCCGGAGAAGTGGCGGGTACTGGCCAATTGGCCGGTGCTGGAAAAGGAAACGGTACGTGGCGCGCCGGAGGCATTCCTGGCCGATGACTGCGACCCCCGGCGGATGTTTCCCGAACATACCAGTGGCACTTCGGGCACGCCGGTGCGGCTGTGGTGGAGCCGGGACACCGTGCGCCGGTGGTATGCCTTATTTGAGGCGCGCTGGCGGCGCTGGTACGGAGTGGGGCGCGCCGACCGGTGGGCCATCCTCGGCGGCCAGCTGGTGGTGCCGGCGGCGCGACGGCGGCCCCCGTTCTGGGTGTGGAACGCGCCGATGCGCCAACTTTATTTATCCTCGCAACATTTGTCACCCGCCACGGCGGCGGCGTATGTCGCGGCGTTGCACCGCTATCGGGTGACGTATCTGTTCGGTTATTCCTCGGCTCTGGCCAGTCTGGCCGCCGAGATTACGCGGCAGGGGTTGCGGCTGCCGCCGTTGCGCGTGGTCATCACCAATGCCGAACCGCTGCTGGCGTGGCAGCGCGCGGGGATTCAGGCGGCGTTTGCCTGTCCGGTGCGCGAGACGTACGGCATGGCGGAGATCGTCACCGCCGCCGGCGAGTGCGAGCATGGGCGAATGCATCTGTGGCCCGAGGCGGGCGTGGTGGAGGTGGTGGCGCCGGACGGGACGGCCACGGCCGCCGGAGCGGTTGGGGACCTGGTCTGCACGGGACTGGTCAATGGCGACATGCCGCTGATCCGCTACCGGCTGGGGGACCGCGGCCGGCTGGCGGCGGCGAATGGTGACGGCTGTCCCTGCGGGCGCCGGTTGCCGGTGCTGCTGGAGGTGGAGGGGCGGTGCGATGACGTTGTGGTCACGCCCTCCGGCCGCCGGCTCGGCCGGCTGGATCCGGTGTTCAAAGGGGAGATGGCCATCCGGGAAGCGCAGATCATTCAGGAAGCGCCGGAACGGCTGCGGGTGCTGGTGGTGCCGGCCGCCGGCTTTGGCCCGGCGGCGGCCGGCGAAATTCGTGAGCGTCTGCTGGCGCGCCTGGAACCAGGCATGGCGGTGGTGGTGGAGGCGGTCGCCGCCATTCCCCGCGAGGCCAATGGCAAATTTCGTGCCGTGGTACGGCGGTAAAACAGTATAAAAGCGGTGTCGAGCCACCGCCACTCAAAAGGTTCCGGCCGCGGCCGGAACCGGTAAAAGCTCTTTGCCGTTGAAACTGTTAAACCAACCGCAGATTGACGAATATTGAGTTCCGAATAATGAAGGCAATGTGCTGACTTCAATATTCTGCGGTTCACTATTCACCAACCAGCGTTTGGTTTTTTTTGCCCCGGTTTACAGTCCCAGATCGTCGTCGGGGGCGGGGTGGGAGAGGTTGGCGGGCTTAAAGCTGTGGCCGGGGCTGCGGCCGATGAGGCGGCCGAGTTTTTCCACGCGTTTCATCACGCAGGCGGCGCAAGCGGCGCCATCCTCGTCCAGGCAGGGTTTGCCGGGATAGAGCTGGTACTGGGCGCGGTACTGGCCGGGGGTCAGGTTGGGCATGAAGACGTTGCAGCCCATTTGCAGCAACCGGTCGCGGCCGCCGCGGACCAGGGCGTCAAAGGCGGTGGTGGCCGGGAGGTGAACCAGGGGGTTGAGCAGGCGCATGATGGCGATGGTTTTGAAATAAATTTCACGGTCCGCCAGCAACGGTGTGCCGGCCAGCGGGGTGTCGGCGTGGGCAATGAAGGGGCCGCAGCCGATCATATCCAGATCCAGCCGGGTGGCGTAGAGGATGTCGGCGGCCAGGGTTTCCAGGGGCGCGTCCGGTAAGCCGATCATGAAGCCGCTGCCGGTCTGGAAGCCGGCGGCGCGGAAATCGCGCAGGCATTGAATGCGGCGCTCAAAGGTTTCATCGGGATGGATGCGGGCGAACAGCTCCCGGTCGCTGGTTTCAAAACGGACCAGGCAGCGGGCGCAGCCGGCGGCGCGCAGTTCACGGATTTCCGCGGGCGACCGGATGCCGACGGAGATGGTGACGGCGACGGCGGAGCGGCGTTTGATGCCGGTGATGATCTCGCACAGCCGCGGGGTGGTGAACCACGGATCCTCGCCTGATTGCAGCACCACCGAGGTGCAGCCCCAGCGGTCGGCATGTTCCGCGCGGGCGATGATCTCCTCCGGCGGCATGCGGTAACGGCTCACTGCCTGATTGCCGGCGCGGATGCCGCAATAGGCGCAGTCGTTGAGGCAATAATTGGAGAATTCAATGATGCCGCGCAGGAAGACGTTGTCCCCGACCTTTTCACGGCGCAGGGCATCGGCGGCGGCGTAGAGCGCCTTCAAATCGTGATCTTGAGCGTGGAGGAGGGCAACGATTTCGGCCGGCGCCAGGGTGTGGCGTTCGTCGGCCAAGCGGTGCAGGCGTTGGGGTGAAAAATCCGTCATGAAAAGGGGAAAACCTTAGTTGGCTCACACGAAGGCACGAAGACACGAAGGGGTTGTGGCGGAGGTGATGGCGGGGCAGTTGGGAGCTATGGGAGTCATGGGAGGAATGGGAATTATAGGAAGATGGAGTGCCTAGTCTTGTGTGGGGTTGTACCTTGGGAGCCGCCCGTCCTCGGGCGGACGAACCCGTTATCGTCGGAGACGTGCTTAATTGGTTTGGCGGACGGTGGCCTCATAAAAAGGGCGGAACTGGTGTGACGCCGTCGCTGTCCGCCCGAGGACGGGCGGCTCCCGGTCGTGAAATAACGCCGATGTTGCCTTCAGATGTGGGTTTATTGGGGTTTAAGGACTTCATTCAGGCTGCCGGTGCGGTACCCCGTCAAGTCGAGGGCGACATACGTATAGCCCAGTGGTTTCAACTGGCCGACAATGGCGGCGGCGGCGGCGGCGGCGCGGAGAAGGTCCGCCGGCATGACTTCGAGGCGCGCCAGGGTGCCGTGGTGGCGGACGCGGACGGGATTGAAGCCAAGAGTGTGCAGTTTTTCTTCGGCGGCGCCGACTTGGCGCAGGGTTTCGGCGGTCACCGGGGTGCCATAGGGCAGGCGCGAGGCCAGACAGGGAGAGGCGGGCCGGTCCGCCGTGGGCAGGCCGTGGCGGCGGGAGAGTTCCCGGATCTCCGCTTTGGTCAGACCGGCATCGAGCAGGGGGGAGCGCACACCCGCTTCCCGGGCGGCCCGGCGGCCGGGCCGGTGATCGTTGATATCATCCGCATTGGTGCCGTCCAGCAGCACGCTGGGGCCGGAGAAATAGCGGTCCGCGTCCTGGCGCAACGTGGCGAACAGGATGGTCTTGCAGTGATAGCAGCGGTCGGGGCCATTTCTGACGTAATCCGGGTTGTCCATTTCCGTGGTGTGGACAACATGGACGGTGGCGCCCCAGTCCCGTGCCTGCCGGAGGGCCTGGTCGCGTTCGGGGTTGGTGAGTGAGTCGGAGTCGCCGAGCACGGCCAGCACCTGGCCGGCGCCCAGCGTGTCCAATGCCGTCCACAAGAGCAGGGAACTGTCCACGCCGCCGGAATAGGCGACGGTCACCCGTTGTGCCTGGTGCAACAACTGGCGGAGCTGGTGTTCTTTGTCGTCGAGAATGTCCATGGCGGGATAAGGGTTGAGGGGTTGAGGGGTTGAGGG
>CAITYL010000223.1 GCA_903896595.1 uncultured Lentisphaerota bacterium | reverse complement strand
TCGCCGCGTACCTACGGCACGCGAAATGGGGGGTGGCAAAACAGGGGCTGAAGCCCCTGCCTATTCCCGCTCCGTCCCGCTGGGACGGGAAAACCGCAACCGTGGAGTTGTGCCAAACTCCAGGAACATTGACCCGTTACTGGCGTTTTTTTCATCCCATATCACCGCCATTCGCAAAGTTGTACACATTACTTTAGAGCCGCAATATGCTTATTTTTAAGATTAAAATAAGAAAAATATTAATTACTTGCATGAAAAAATAGTAAGTTGTACTTGCAATTAAAAAATTTAAGCGTACATGTAGCGTTACATATGAAGCAAGAGATGCGCACAACCACGTCCAGCACCGGCCCGCGCCAACCCCGGCACAAGGCCGTTTATGCGTACCTGGCGGAGAAGGTCAAGAGCGGTCAGTGCCAGCCGGGCGACCGGCTGGAGACGGATGCCGAACTGGCGGAAAAATTCAAGATCAGCCGCCAGACGGTGTTGCGCGCCATCCAGCAATTGCAGGCCGAGAAACTGCTCGTCCGGCACCAGGGCCGGGGCACCTTTGCCACCGGCAAGAACGCGGAAGGCGGCGGGGTTCAAGGGGGCAGCCTCACGGGCAATCCGCGCGACTGGCCGGCCGTCCACTCACAGTTCAGCGGCGCCGCCGGCCCGGATGGGCTGCAACTCGTCAGCCAGGCCAACGCCAACTGGACATTCCTTTGGACGCGGCGGGCAGGCGACCGACAGGCCTACAAGGTGGTCCCGCAGTTCACGGTCCTCAAGGAATGCCAGGGCCAACTCGTTTTGGAAGCCGGATTTGATCCGGCCTACGCCCATACCCAATCACCGTGGCCGGGGGGCTTCTGGGTCTCCAAGGACGCCTCCTGGTGCGTTCCTGCCATCGACACCCTGCCCGCCGCCCCGGGAACCGCCACCCTGAATGCCGCCGGACAGGCAATTGTGGTGCCGGCGGACATGCAACGGTTCTACCTCCGGCTCCGCCTGGCCACCCCCGCCGGCCCCGGCGCCGCCCGCATCCAGGCGGGAACCGTAACCTTCCAGGCGGCGGGCGTGGAAAAGGACGTGGCCGGCAAACCCGCCACCGTCCGCAATGTCGTCCAACTGGGAGCCGACCCCACCGGGATGAAAGATGCCGCCGCGATCATCCAGGGCGCCTTGAATGAGGGCGGTATCGTCTTCATTCCGGCCGGCACTTACGTCATCTCACGCACCCTGCTCATCACCCGTTCCGGCACGGAAATCCGCGGGGAACCGGGCAGCGTGATCCGCACCCTGCCCCACATGCCGATCAGCGCCATCGACACCAGCGATGCCTATGGCGTCTGGAAACTGCATAATTTGGTGGTCAAGGAGTTGACGCTGGTCAATGACCCGAGCAACTACAAGGTCGGCGACAACCTCCAAGGCACCCACGGCATTGGCTTTACCGGGGTGACCGACAGCCGGATTGAGAACTGCACGGTCAAAAACTTCCAGCATGACGGCATTGGCATCAGCCACTGCCGGAATATCCAAATCACGGGTTGCACCGTGGAGGGAGCACGGCATGGCATCACCATCAACGGCCAATACGAGGGCGGGCGCTACGGCAACTGGAACATCCAAGTCAACCATTGCCGGACCGTGGACACCTGGGACACCGGCATCGTGATCGGGTTCCACAGCTTTTACGTGACAGTCGCCGACAGCATCATCGAGCGCTCCCGCTGCCACGGCATCGACATCTTCAACGTTGCCAATATCATTATCAGCAACAACATCGTCCGCAACTGGAACTCCCCTCATTTCACCGGAATGGTGGTGGGATCGAGTGTGGGTATTTTTGTTCATCCCGACTGGGGCATTTCCACGGCCATTCCGACCCGGGACGTCCTCATCACCGGCAACCTAGTGATGTTTGACGTGCCGGTGCCGCCAGGCACCACGCCCAAAGGGATTGAAGTGACCGGCAACAGCGACACGGTGACGGTCAACGCCAACCAGATCATCGGCGGCTATTGCGGTTTCTTCCTGCGGGAACAATGCTACGACCAGTTTTACCGGGCCCGGCCGGACAAGCGCGTCGCGGCCAACAACACGCCCCAAAATATTATTTTCAGCAACAATATCTGCCGGGGTCAAGAAGGCCGGTATCTGTGGCTCGACAGCGCCACGCCGTTGCCGGCCCTACTCACCGGCAACCTGTTCGCCCCGGCAGGCGGCGGCACCGCCATGATCAACGTGCCTGCCACAGGGGCGCAGGTCGCCTTGCGCGGCAACAGTTTTCGTGACCCGGCCATGACCGGACACCGCCTGCCGGCAGGCGTGACCGGACAGGACAACCAGTTTCTTCCCGTCCTCACCGCGGAAACGGAAATTCCACGCCCCGCACCCTGACCGCAAATGAAAAAAGAAGCTCACTCTTTAGACATCGGTGATGCCTATTGTCGCTATAATAGCGATTCCATGCGGTGGGCATTTGGCGTTGGAGCCGTGCGCTTGGAATTATCCGTGTGGGACGGACGGTTGCGTTTGACACGGTTAGACAACGTCCTGACCGCCCCGGCTGTCGATTATATCCAGTCGACCGTGGGGCAGGACGTGTTGCCATCCCTGCCGGGCGTGGACTGGAAGCTGGAGCAACAGGACGCCGCGGGCGTGGAGGACGGTGGTTGCCGGGTGCTCCGTTTAACCTTCACCTTCTCTGCTCCCGGCCTGCGTCTCTACTTTCATCTCCAGGCCTATCCGAACACCTCGGTATTACGCCTAAAAGCCGACATCGAAAATACAGGCCAGGCGGAGACGATCATTCAAGCCACACCACTGGCCGCTGAGTTCTTCACAGGAAGTCCGCAGGAGGTCTCGCTGGTCTGGTTCGGCGGGGGCTGTGCCGCCTCGGGGCAAGGACAGATCCACCGGGAACGCATCGGCGCGAACTTCACCCGCACGTTGGAAGGAACGGCCACCGATGAGTTTTGTCCGCTGGTCGTCTTCAAGCGCGGCGGGACAACCGGTGACGGCCTGATGGTGGCGTTGGAGTATCTGGGGAAATGGAAGATCTCGGTGACCCGCCAGAAGGAAGCATCCGTTCGCCTGAACATGGCGATGAACGCGTCCGAAACACTCCTGCCCAGCCAGCGTATCGCCTTGCCTTTCGTCTTTCTGAGCACGTTCACGGGAGGCCTGGACGAACTGGGAGTTTGTTTGTACGACTGGCAGTATCGGTACTTGTGGGACTACACCAAGCCGGAATACTACGCCCGTCCCCGCATGTTCACGTGGTGGTTTTACACCTCCCGTAATCTACAGGAACAATTTGCCGCACGCATTGCGAATCTGGATCTACTCGCCGAACCGGCTAGTGAAGCGGGTTATGAGGTGCTTTGGGACGACGCCGGCTGGTCCTCCCATCCGAGCGACGTCCCACCCGATTCGTATGGCGCCGTTTTCACCGAAACTTACGAAGGCCCGGACTTTGCCCGGACCCAACGCTACCTGCGCAAGAAAGACATGAAATGGCTGTTGTGGTTCTGCGGACTGCCCAGTGATGGAGTGTTGGCCACCAAAGTTGGCGCCTGGGGCGACTTCGAGTGGCGTACCGACGGAATGCCCTGTGGCACCCTCACGCAGGACCGTCAGTTACGGCAACGCATCGAACACTTCCTGAACACCCATCCGGAGAGTTCCTTCCATACCTGCAGTGGTGGCGGTCGTTATATGCACACCTTCGAAATGCAACGTTACGGCAGCTACCATTACCTGTCTGATCTTGGTCGTGGTCCGGCCGTAAACTACTATTTCTCATATTTCGACACCCCCGACAAAAGCGGCGACATTCTGGAGGCCTTGGCGTCGGTCTATGGCAACCCGGACGACGGTTCGACGATGAGTGTCGCCCAGTTACTCGAACAACGGGCGGCGGGAATCAAGAATGGCAAGGGCGATTTGAAGTACGTTCCGGAAACCGCACGCAACACGCTGGCCAACGTTCCCCTGCCTGGCCTATATGCGGCGGCGGCGGACAACGAACTGGTCCGGCAGGATCTTGATCTTTACCGGTTTCTACGCCACGAAGGCGTGGCTGGCCGCTGGAGCTATGTCTTCCATCCAAGGGTGGAAGATGCGGAGGAATATTACTTTTTTCAGCGCACCAGCCATGACCGGCGCAAGGCTTGCGTCATTTTAAAATGTCGTCGGCCGGGTGTCATCCGAATCTATCCGCGCGGACTGTTGCCCGGTGAACCTTATGCCGTCAGTTTTGCCATCACGTTGGGCGTGAAGGAGCGCTGCGGTGCGGATTTAATGGAGAACGGGATTGTCCTACGCGATTTTCCGGCGCGCGAATTGATTTTTCTCAACCTGCCAAACCGTCCCGGTTCGGGCCTCGCCGTTACGCCGCCGCAGCGGCCCGGTACGGTTTACGCGCGGTTCGAGAACAATCTGGGGCACTGCGGGGTCGGTCTTTACTGGTCGCCTGGGGCTGATGAACACTGGATTAGTTACTACGAAGTGGGCCGGAGTGGACAAGTAATCGCGAAGGTAAGCGTCGGTCAGCATTGGTTTGACCATGATGACGGTTGGCTTCAAGGCCACAGCTATGCGGTGCGAACGGTCAATGGCGCCGGTCAAGCCAGTGATTGGCAAGAGGCGACATGGATCGGTGGCGAACCGTTGACCTATGAAGCGCTGGGCGGACATTTCCCGGTGGCCGGGCGCGATGGCTGGTGGGCGGAGACGACTGAAGACGGTACAACCTTCCGCGCCATGGCATGGGTGAGCCCGGCGGCGGATCCATCCGCCGACCTTGGCGGCACGCCGAATCAGCCCGGCGGTGTGGAAGGCTATTGGGAGGGATCAAGTCTGGCCCGTTTGGGGCGTGGCTGGCAACAGGCATCGGCGGTGGTGGCTTGCGTTCGAGCTTGGACCGCGCCGAAATCCGGGCGTGTCCGTGTCGTGGGCCGGGCGACCAAGGAGTGGTATCGGCGGGCCGTCGGCGAACCGCTACGGGTGCGCATACTGTGCAACGAACAGCAGATATGGCCGGCAACGCCCCCGGAACAGCCGGCGGTGGTGATGCCGAGTGACCTCCAGGGTGCTAGCCACGATTTTACCACCAACGTGGTTGCCGGCGACCGAATCCGTTTTGTTTTGGAACAAGGGTCCAATCCACACACCGATTTGCTGGTGTGGATGCCGCTGATTGCCTACATGCACGCAGCGGCTCCGGGTGCGAATATCAACATGGTACGTATTGCCTGTGGCGCCCGCGAAGCGGTCACGGATGACGACGGCAATCGGTGGGAGACGGATCACAATTTCAGTGGCGGCGAAGCGGTGCCGCCGCCACTCTCGGCGCGATCCGCCCATTTTAACGAGGCCGGCAACTCGCTTTATCAGCAGGGGCGAATGGGGCGGGAGTTCCAATACTCCATTCCGGTGACACCGGGGCTCTACACGGTGCGGCTGAAGTTCGCCGAATGGGAACCGCCCCCCCCTGGCGAGCGGCCATGCCAAGTGGAAATCAACGGCCGGCGGGTGCTGACCGATTTCGATATTACGGCGGCTTGCCGCAGCAGGGAACACACCGCAGACAAAGCCTTTCATTATATCGTTCCCGATGGGAATGGACGGATTATCCTCCGCGTTTTCAGTGCCGGTCGGGACAACGATCAGGAGACTCCCGTGATCCTCCGGGCTTTCGAGATGTTGCCGGAATTACGATCCTGCATCAGAATTAACGCGGGGGCTCCGAAACCGTTCATCGATTGGAACAGTTTTATCTGGTCTGGTGATCAGTACTACTTAGGGGGAGCGACAATTCATTCGTCATCGCCGGTGGCTCAGGCATCGCCGACACTCTACGATCAACAACTCTATCAGACGGCGCGTTGCGGGCGCGAATTTAGCTATCGCATTCCGGTGACACCGGGCCTCTATACCGTCCATCTGAAATTCGCCGAATTATGGTTGGCTGCGACTCAACGCCGTTCGATGGAGGTGATAATTAATTCCCGTTCGGTGCTACGGAATTTCGACCCGGCAACAACCTCCCAGCAGCATGGCATGTCTGCCGACATTCGTTTCGAAATGATCTCCCCAGACGCGGAAGGGGTCATCGCGATCCGCATATGTGCGGAGGGAGTACACGACGCAATCCTGCAAGGCGTGGAAATCGAATAACGTTTCGATATCTCAATTCAATCCGCTCGCTTATAACCGACGCAACGTTGAGTAACATCATGCAACTAAATAAGACCGACTATCTCGACCAGGTGATGGGTTGCTGGCTGGGCAAGAACGCCGGCGGCACGCTGGGCATGCCGACGGAATGGTTCCGGCAGGTCAACCACGTCACCTTCTATACCCAGGATCTCAAGGGGGAGCCTGTCCCCAACGACGATCTCGACCTGCAACTGGTGTGGCTTCACGCACTGGAAACCCACGGGATTGACCTTAATTCCCGGACGTTGGCCGACTACTGGCTGCTGTATGTGACGCCGCACTATTCGGAGTATGGCACCGGCAAGAGCAATCTCCGGTTCGGGTTGCCGCCGCCGCTCTCGGGCTCGGTGGACAATGCCTACAAGAACAGTTGCGGCGCCTTCATCCGTTCGGAAATCTGGGCCTGTATCGCCCCCGGCCTGCCCGCCGTGGCCGCCCGCTACGCCTATGAGGACGCCATTGTCGATCATGGCAACGGCGAGGGCACTTATGCGGAAGTCTTCACCGCCGCCCTGCAGAGCGCCGCCTTTGTGGTCGGCGACCTCCGGCAACTAGTCTGGATCGCCCTGTCGTACCTGCCGCCCGAGTGTGGCGTGGCGCGGGCGGTGCGGACGGTGGTCGCCCTCGTCGACGCGGGCAAGGATTGGCTGGAAATCCGGGACGAGATCCTGCGCAGCCACCGCGGCTCGGCCTTCTTCAATCTGACCTCCAAGATCAGCCCGGACGATATCGCCAAAGGCTTCTTTGACGGGGTGCAAGGGTATGACGCGCCCTCCAATATCGCCATCACGGTTCTGGCCCTGCTGCATGGCGGCGATGATTTCGGCCGGGTCCTCTGCACCGCCGTGAACTGCGGCGAGGACACCGACTGCACGGCCGCGACCGCCGGCGCCACCTGGGGAATCATTCACGGCGCCAAGGCGATTCCTGAACGGTGGATCGCACCCATCGGCCGGGAAATCCGGACCCTGTGCGTAAACAATGCCGAGCTCTACCCGCCGCCGCCCAAAACCATTGAGGAGTTGACGGAACGCACCGCCCGGGTGGCAGCGCAACTGTTGGCGCGGCACCCGGGCATGCGACTGGTTGACACTGTGGACACGGTGGACACCGTTGACAAGGTGGACACCTTTGCCAGTCCGGACCATGGCGCCGCGCTTTATGACTCGCCCAACGGCCCCAAATTTGAGTTTGAGTTATTCACCGTCCGGCTCGACTATGGCGATGGGCCGTTCGTTCGCAATGGCGAGGCCAAGACGTTGGCCGTCACCCTCAGGAGCAAGGTGCATATTCCGGCGGCCATGTCCCTGCACTGGTATCTGCCGGAGGGCTGGACGGTGGCGCCGACCGCCGATGCCGGGGTGATCGTGCAGCAGGCGTGGTACAACGAAGCCGTCACCCTGCGGTTCGCCTTTGCCTGCGACCAGATCCGGCAGGTCACCAACCGGCTGGTGCTGGAACTCACCGCCGCCAACCGCGCCTGTATGCTGCATGTGCCGGTGACTTTTTTGGACGGCAACGTCCGCCCAGTCGTCGCGGCGGGATGAATTTCACGGAACGGTGCCTGCGGCGGAAACGTTCCACCGGGCTGCATGCCATGTCTACTATACGCATTTTGTCATTTCCCCAAAATATTGAATAATGAATGAGCTGCTTTCAAAAGTCGGATTTTTAACAGAAGGACGCAAAGATCGCGAAGGATTGATCGGATGTTATGAATGTGTAAGGCGTTCTTTGCGGTCTTCGCGATCTTCTGTTCAAATGTGTTTTGACTGAATCAAGGGGGGGGAGTTGCTCAACGCCGGGCATTAAAAAGCGGCAAAGGAATTGCCTGCACTCCAAGAACGGTGCCACTTTGATCAAGACTTTTGAAAACGGCTCGAATGTCGAATTTTTAATATTGAAGTTAGACCGGGGCCTTCAATATTCAAAATTCAGCATTCAAAATTCGACATTTGCCTGGAAATTTGGAGATCTTACGTGCATTTGATTGACTGGGTGATCATGGTCCTGCCCCTGGCGGTGTGTTGTGGCATTGCCTTGTATTCCCGGCGCTACATTCGCAGCGTGGCCGACTTCATGGGGATTGGCGTCGGCATCTATTCGACTATCTCAAAAGCCCGGCCGGGGAAGCGGTTCACGAGGCGCCTCACAAGGTCCGTTGGTTGTACCGGATCATCGGCATTGATGAGCATTTCAACCGCATGGACCGCTGGATCACCGTCGGCATTTTTGTCTGGTCGATGTTCTGGTTCCTGTTGTTTGTGGATGCCCGGGACGACGGTTCCGTGCCCCATGATGAAACGACCAGTGCCAAAGAGAACAGTGACGGAAAGCCGGCGAAGCACGGCTATATTGATCCGTTTTGACCGGCGGGCAGGCCGGAGCATACTCCACACGACCACGCATGAGCGCCTAACCCCCTTAATACATTTATGAAAAAAACCGCCGTTTCCAAGCGTGCCGCCCGCCCGGCCGCCGCCGCCCCCAGCCGCCAGCTCATCTACGTCTTGAGCACGCACTGGGACCGCGAATGGTACCAGCCGCTGATGGTCTACCGCGACCGCCTGGTCCAGCTCATGGACCGCGTCCTGGACGGCTGGAACAACGGCACCCTGCAAGGCCCGTTCCAATCCGACGGCCAAAGCATCGTGCTGGAAGACTACGTGGAAATCCGCCGCGGCCGCGCCGATGAAGTGCGCCGCCGGGTCGCCGCCGGCCAGATCAAGGCCGGACCGTGGTATGTGATGCCCGACGAATTCCTGGTTTCCGGCGAATCACTGGTGCGCAATTTGCGCATGGGCCGCGAGGTGGTGCGCGAATGGGGCGGCGTGCCCTCCGACGCCGGATATGTCTGCGACATCTTCGGCCACAACTCACAACTCCCGCAAATCTTCGCCGGGTTCGGCATTTTTGGAGCCTATATCTGGCGCGGTGTCAATGACATGCAACACCGCCTGTTTTGGTGGGAAGCGGCCGACGGCACCTGCCTGCCGACCTACAAATTTCAGTACAACGGCTACTGCTGTTACGCCGCCAAGGTCCGCCATGCCGGCGACCACGCGTTCGTCCCCACCGCCGAAACGGTCAAGAACGATCTGCTCGCCTTTGCCAAGGAAGAGGCGGACACCACCGTCGCCGGGCCGGTGCTGTTCTTTGACGGCGGTGACCATTTGGAATGGAATCCGGCGGTCTACGGCCACATGCAGGCGGCCGTGGCGGCGGGCATGCCCGGCTTTACCTTCCACCACGGCACACTGGACGAGCACCTGGAACAACTGCTTCCCCAGTTTGACCGCGTGACGGAGGTCCTGCGCGGCGAACTCCGCGATCCCGGCCGCTGGGACGACAAGACCGACCAGCAATGGCTCATTCCCGGCGTCCTCTCCAGCCGGGTCTGGATCAAGCAATGGAACGCCGACTGCCAGAACCTGCTCTGCCACTGGGCCGAACCGTTCAACGCCCTGGCCCAGACCGGCCTCGGCGGCGACGACCGCGCCGACTTCCTCCGCGAAGCCTGGAAGTGGCTGATCCAGAACCACCCCCACGACTCCATTTGCGGCTGCAGCATCGACCGCGTCCACGAAGACATGAAATACCGCTTCAGCCAGAGCCAGACCATCGGCGAGCGGGTGACCCAGACCGCGCTGCGCCGCCTGGCGGCCGCGGTCACCGGCGAGATCAAGGACAACGAGGTCGCGCTGGCCGTCTTCAACCCGTTGCCGCGTGACTTGGACGAGACCGTTGAAGTCACGGTCGACCTGCCGCCCGACTGGCCGCAGTTTGCCGATTCATTCCTGTTCGAAAGCCGCCACGCCTTCCGCGTGTTCGCCGCCGACGGCACGGAAATCCCCTACCAACTGCTGTCACAGACGCCGTCGCGCACCCGCTGCCGCGAATACCCAATGAACTTCCCCCAGGGCATCCAGGTGCGCGAAGTCCGCATCAGCCTGCCGCTGCGCCTGCCGGCGCTGGGCGGGGTGACGCTCGCCATCCGCCGCGAGGCGCCGGGCCTGCCGGTGCGGCATCCGATGACGCCCGTCCTGGCCACCAGCGAACGCGCCATGGCCAATGGCATCCTCGCCGTCACCATCGCCGACAACGGCACGCTCACCATCACCGACCTGCGCACCAAGGCCGTCTACGAGCGCTGCCTGACCTTTGAGGACACCGCCGACATCGGCGACGGCTGGTACCACGGCCGCGCCGTCAATGACACGACCTTCGTCTCCAGCGCCTGCGCCAGTGAGATCTCGCTGGTCGCCAACGGCAACCATCTGGCCACCTTCCGCATCCGCACCCAAATGACGGTGCCTGCGGAATTCGACTTCACCGCCATGCGCCGCCGCGAAGAGCGCGCCACCCTGGTCATGGACAGCCTGGTCTCCCTGCGCCCCGGCGCCGACCGGGTCGAGATCACGACCACCGTCACCAACCCGGCCAAGGACCACCGCCTGCGCGTGCTCTTCCCCAGCGGCGCGACGACCGCCAAGACTTACCTCGCCGACGCGCCGTTCGATGTCATCGAACGTCCCATCGCCCTGCGCGCCGACAACCACCTGTACCGCGAGCCCGAGATCGAGACCAAGCCGCAGCAGAGCTGGACCGCCGTGGTCGGCAAAGGCCGCGGCCTGGCCGTGGTCAGCACCGGCCTGCTGGAAACCGCGGTGCGCGACCTGCCGGAACGCCCGCTGGCGCTGACCCTCTTCCGCGGCACCCGCCGCACCGTGCTCACCGACGGCGAACCGGAAGGCCAGCTCAACACCATGCCGCTGACCTTCCGCTATTGGCTGGTGCCGCTCACCGGCGCCCCCGACCGCCGCCAGCTCGCCGAATACGGCATTCAGGTGGGGGCCGGCTTGCGCGACCTCTGCCTGCAGGCCACCGACCTCCGGCTGCTGCGCGCCGAGTTGCCGGCGGCCCCCAATGCCCCGGCCCTCGCGGCCGGCCTGTTCCGCCTCGGCGGCGGCGCCGTGCTGACCAGCGCCCGCCAGGTCGCCGGCGGCCTGGAAGTGCGCGTCTTCAACCCCGCCACCACCGCCACCGTGATGACCCTCGTCCCCGGCCCCACCCTGCTCCGGCCCGGCGCCACCTGGCGCCCCGTGGACCTCGAAAGCCGTCCCGCCGGCACCGGCGGTCGGCTGACCGCCAAGGGCATCAAAGTGACCGTTGATCCTAAGAAAATCATCACCTTGCAGCTCACTTAAAACCAGCCTGGATTCTTCACAACAAAAGGACAACGCCCACTGTAGCAAAGCGATTGCATCGCGCTCTTCGAGCTGCGACGTCCCGATTGGGCGGGCTGCAAGCCCTTTGCTACACTCATGCCCCGTCACTGACGTTCCGGGCTCGGATGATCGCCTTTGCCGAACCCTGAACCCTGAACCCCGAACACAAGACACGTCCTCCCTTGAAACCTGAATACTGAAACCATCCTCCTGACCGTCACCTTTTGGGCGGGCAGAGGCGCCCCGCCCCTACGAAACCCGGAACCTTATTTTATGCCAACCTCCGCCGCCGCGACGTCCGAATACCCGTTCCTGTGGGGCGCCCAATATTACCGGGCGCCCACCCCCGGACCGGAATGCTGGGAGGCGGATCTGCGGCGGATGCGCGAACTCGGGCTCCGCGACGCCAAGTTCTGGGTGCAATGGCGCTGGAGCGAACGGCGGCCGGGCGAGTATTATTGGGACGACCTCGACCAGCTCATGCGGCTGGCGGAGCAGAATGGCCTGCGGGTCACCCTCAATCTGATCTTGGACACCTCGCCCCAGTGGCTCTTTGACCAGCACCCGGACGCCTATATGATTGACGCCCGCGGCCACACCGTCCCCTGCAAGCCCAATGTCTGCCGGCAGATCGGCGGCTATCCCGGCCCCTGTTACTCGCACCCCCAGGCCCTGGCGGCCCGGCAGCGCTTCTTTGCCGCCGCCGCTGAACATTTCCGCGCCTTCCCGGCGCTGGCTATGTGGGACGTTTGGAACGAACCGGAACACAGCCTGCACATCCGCGCCGCCGATGCGCTGACCCAGGTTTGTTACTGCCCCCATTGCCAGGCCGCGTTTCACCACTATCTGCGGCGCAAATACCAGACCATTGAAAAACTCAACGCGGTCTGGGGCCGCTGTTACCTGGACTTTAACGAGTGCGAGGCGCCCGTCTGGCCCCAGTGCGTCGCCGACTTCATCGACTGGCGCGAGTTCCACCTCGACAAAATGGCCGGCGAAGCCGCCTGGCGGCTCGCCACCGTCAAGCAGCACGACCCCAAGCGGGTGCGGTACCTGCATGTGGTGCCCAACACCACCACCTGTTTCAATCCGGTCACCGGCGTGGACGATTTCCAAGTGGCCGAGCCGTGCCAGGTCTTCGGCGCCTCCATGAACAACGACCCCTTCACCGTGGCCCAGGTGGTCTCCGCCGCCCAGGGCCGCGTCACCTACAACGCCGAGTGGCACCTCAACTGGGGCATGACCGGCCTGCATCCGCGAGTGATCGAACTGCCGCTCTTCCTGCGGGAGATCCTGCCCCAGCTCGGCTGGGGCGTCAAGGGTTTCCTGTTCTGGCAGTTCCACGCCGAAGTCCTCGGCATTGAGGCCCCCGCCTGGGGGTTGGTGCGCACCGACGGCAGCGACCGGCCGGTCACCCGCGCCGCCCGCGACTTCATGGCCAAACTGACGCCGCACCTTGAGGCCCTGCGCCAGGCCGTGGCGCCGGCCGCCCATGCCCCCATCGGGGTTTGGCGCAGCCGGGCCAACGACCTCTTTCATTTCGCCATGCACGACAATTTCCAGTCCCTGGCCGCGGACGTCACCGGCTTCGTCAACTCACTCTACTGGAACAACCTGCCTCAGCGCATCGTCTCCGGCCAGCAACTGGCGGCCGGCGCTTTGGACGGCCTGCGCCTGCTCATCCTGCCGTGCGGTTATTACCTGCTCCAGGCCGAAGCCGACGCGCTGGACGCCTGGGTGCGCGCCGGCGGCACCCTCCTCTGCGAAGCCCACACCGGCGGCTACGACGCCGACCGCGGCCGCCACAGCACCGCCTGCCCGGGGCTCGGCCTGGCCGCCAGCTGGGGCTTCCGCGAGGAGGAGGCCACCTCAAGCTTCCATCTGAATTTGGAACGCCAGACCGACGGTGACACCGGCGCCACCGGCGACGCCTTGAAGGCGCTGCAAGCCGCCGGCGGCGCCACCGGTGACGAGTATTTTCCCTTCACGCTGGCCGACGGCACGACCATCTGGGGCGCCCGGCAGTTCGCGGCCCTGGCCGGCGAGGATATCGCCATCGAAGGCACCTTCAACGGCGTCCCCTGCCTGGTGTCCAAATCAATTGGCAAAGGCCGGGTCATTTATGCCGGAACCCGTCTGGGTCAGGGCGCCACCAAGGATGGCGGCGGCCTGCGCGCCCTGCTGCTCAAGACGGCGGCCGTGGCTGGCGTCACCCCCGCCACCACGACGGATGCCGCCGCCCCGGAAACCACGCATGTGGACGTGCTGCGCACGCCGGCCGGCGCGCCGGCCTTCCTCATCACCACCACCCGCGGTCAGGAACCGGTGCGACTGACCGTTCCCGGCGTCCCCGGCCATTGGCGCGGCCTGTATCATGGCGCTGCCGCCACCGCCGGCGCCAAGGGCGAACTGAGCCTGACGCTCCCGCCCAACCAGGCCGAACTGTGGGTGAGCGAGCCGGGGTGAAGACGGCGGCTGAGCCCCTAGCCAATTTGTCGGATGATGTTGGGGCCACCCTTTTGAAAAAGGGTGCTCCCCAAGCCCCTTCCTAAAACTTTTGTTTCTGTTTGCGGATTCCGCCGACAGCCCCCGTGATCTCAAGCGCAGTCCGTCGCGCAAGGGCTGTCGGCGGAATCCGCAAAAGGCACAAATAGGTTTGACGGAGGGTTTGGGAACCGCCTTTCCTCAAAAGGGGGTTCCCAACCGACACACTTGCCATGCACCCGCCCGATTATCCCAATGGTACTTCGCCATTTCCCGGTCATATTCTTCCCTTGAGCGTGTCCCGAACCAACTCACCCTTTCATCATCCTTGATCTTGATCATGCGCCACTCCAAGCTGACTTCACCTGCCCTGCGGTTCCTGATGGTTGGTGCTCTGCTGACGCTAAGCCTCTTGGCGTCTTGCCCAGCGGGGGCCGGCACTCCCGAAAAGCGCCCCGCCGCCGGCAAGGGCACGGCCGCGGACGAAGCCCAGGCTTACGACAAGCTGGGCGTGCTCATGCAGGTCCTCTATCTGATCCGGCAGGATTATGTGGACGCCGGAAAAACGGAGTTCGAACCGCTGATCTACGATGCCATTCGCGGCATGGTGGACGGCCTTGACCCCTTCAGCTCTTTCCTTACCCCGGCCGAGTTCAAGAGCATGCTGGACATGACCGAGGGCAAATTCGGCGGCCTCGGCATCACCGTGGCCGAGCAGAACGGCCGGCTCACCATCATTATCCCCATGGACAATTCTCCGGCCAGCCGGGCCGGCATCATGCCGAATGACGTGATCGTCAAAATTGGCGATGTGGAGGTGGCCAAGCTGGGGTACCGCGAAGCCGTCAGCCGGCTCCGCGGTGAACCCGGCACCAAACTTCGCGTGACCTTGTACCGTCCCAGTACGGAAAAAACGTGGGAGATCACCCTGCAGCGCGCCGTCATTGACAGCCCCGGCGTCCAAGGCCCCTACTTCCTCCCCGACTGCACCGCCTACATCCGCCTGGACGAATTCAGCGAAACCACCCCCGCCAAATTCCGCGCCGCCCTGACCGAAGTCAACCAGCGCAAGGCGCCGGCGCTCCTTCTCGACCTGCGGGACAATCCCGGCGGCCTGCTCGAGTCCGCCGTGGCGGTCTGCAGTCAGTTCCTGCCGCCCAAGAAACTGGTGGTCTTCACCGAAGGCCGCCAGCCTTCCCAGCGCAAGGAATTCCTCACCGACACGCGGGAGGAACACGACCTCGACCGCCCCCTGGCCATCCTGGTCAACGGCAATTCGGCCAGTGCCGCCGAGATTGTCGCCGGCTGCCTGCAAGACTGGGGACGCGCCGTTTTGGTCGGCGAAAAAACCTTCGGCAAGGGCTCGGTGCAGAACCTGATCGACCTGGCCGACGGCAGCGCCTTGCGCCTGACCACCGCCAAGTATTACACGCCCAGCAAACGGATCATTCACGAGCATGGCATTGAACCCGACCTTAGCGTCGTGGTCGGCGAGGACAGCCGCGCCCAAGTCGAAACGGCCATTGACACCGCGCTGAACGCCAAACGCGCGCCCGACGCCGCCACCGACCCGCAACTGGCCCGCGCCCTCGAAACCCTGCAAAGCTACAACGTCTTCCTCAAAACCCGCAACCGTGACTACAACGCCCCGCGCCCCCCGGCACCCGTGTCGCCAGCCGCCCCCTGACCACCACATACAAAAATCAACCGCAGATTGACGAATTTCGAACTGCAGAATGCTGAAGTAAAGCCGCGGCAACCCCTCAACCCCTCAACCCCTCAACCCCTCAACCCCTCAACCCCTCAACCCCTCAACCCCTCAACCCCTCAACCCCTCAACCCCTCAACCCCTCAACCCCTCAACCCCTCAACCCCT
>CAITYL010000222.1 GCA_903896595.1 uncultured Lentisphaerota bacterium | reverse complement strand
CAAGGAATATCCAATGTCCAAGTCAATTGTCTTTTTACAGAACTGAGTAGTTTTTTCCTTCATCCTTGGACATTCCTTGTTGGATATTGGATATTCAATTTTTCCTGTGAGACGGCCACCTTTGGGACCCGTCACTAACGTTCCGGGCTCGGATAAGCAAATGTCGAATACTGAATGTCGAATTTTGAAGTAAAACGGGAACTTCGACATTCGACATTCAAAATTCAGCATTCAACATTTACTTCGGCTTTGCCGGAGTTTTGCAAGAGGCTCCAACGTCTTACCTTCAGCCTAACCGCCTTCAGTCTAATAGCCTAACAGCCTAATAGCCTAACAGTCTAACCCGGCCGCCAGGCGGATGGCGTAGAGGCTGGTGCGGGCGGTGATGAACAGCCAGTCCCCGGCCGGGCCGCCGAAACAGAGGTTGGAGGGACTTTCCGGGACCAGGATTTTTCCCAGCACGTCGCCAGCGGGGGAGAGCACCCAGACGCCGTCGCCGGCTGACGTCCAAATCCGGCCCTGGCGGTCGACCCGGAAACCGTCGGATTTGCCGGGGCGAATGGCGATGAATTCGTCGCCGCCGCTGAGGCGGCCATCGGACAGAACCCGGAAACGCCGGATATGGTGCCGGTCATTGGCGGTGTCGCTGATGTACAGGGTGGTTTCATCGGGACTGAAACAAATGCCGTTGGGCTTGATGAAGTCGTCGGCGACGGCCTGCAGGCGGCCGTCCGGGTCCAGGCGGAAGACGAAACAGGCCGGCTGCTCCTGCTCCTCCGGCTGGATGCCGTAGGGCGGGTCGGAGAACCAGACGCGGTCCTGGGCATCCACGGTGATGTCGTTGGGCGAGTTGAGCCGGCGGTCCTGGTAGCGGTCGGCCAGGACGGTCAGGGTGCCGTCCGCTTCCTGGCGGACGACGCGCCGTCCCGAGTGCTCGCAGGTGAGCAGACGCCCCTGGCGGTCAAGGGTGTTGCCGTTGGCATGGCGGCTGGGGTCGCGGAAAGGCTGGGGGCCGGTTTCGGGGGTCCACCGCCACATTCGGTTGGCCGGAATGTCGCTGAAGATCAGGCCGCCGCCGGCGGGGTACCAGACGGGCCCTTCCAAAAACTGAAACCCGCCGGCCAGGGTGACCAGGGCGGCGTCGGCGGGGAACAGCCGTGCGAACTCCGCTGAGTTGGCGACCAGAGTGGGCGTGGGGGTAGTCATCGGCTCGGGTTCCGGTAGTCTGAATATCGCAAAAGAAAATGCGGGTCCGTATTTTTCTCTCGCCAAGCACGCCAAGAGCGCAGAGAAACAATGCTCGAAGATGGACGTGCAATCAGTATAACCGCGTCAGCCGGGAACCGGGCTGACGCTTTAGAGTGTCGCCGGCTTGACGGCGCTTTCATACTGTATTGACGCGTGTGGCTTGGGAAATCAGTATGAAAGCGGTGTCGAGCCACCGCCACTCAAAAGGTTCCGGCCGCCGCCGGAACCGGTAATTCCAGTCACGCTTTAAATTGATTCCAAAATTATTCGATCAAGCTTCGCGTCCTTTGCCGCTTTTTACTATCGGCGTTACGTCAAGACCGGGAGCCGCCCGTCCTCGGGCGGACAACGACGGCGTCACCCCAGTTCCGCCCTCTTTATTCCTAGCCGGAATGATTCACCTCCATTTGATTAACCGCGAAAGAAAAACCGTACAAGCCCTTTCTTTTGCGATCTTTTACGCACGTCTCCGACGATGACGGGTTCGTCCGCCCGAGGACGGGCGGCTCCCGGTAATGGAAAAACCTCGTTCCTTTTGAAAACGGCTCGTTTAGGTCAAAACAGCGCGGCGCCGGTGGCGGGGTTGAAGAGATGGCACTTGGCCAGGTCGAGGGCCATGGCAACCTCCTGGCCGATGACGCAGCGGCGGTGCGGTTCGACACGGGCAATGAAGCCATGGGCGCCGGTCTTGAGATAAACCATGGTTTCGGCACCGGTCATTTCCACCATGTCCACCAGGGCCCGGACCTTGGGGGCGTCGGGGGTGTTTTCGGCGTTGAGCGAGCCGATGTTTTCGGGGCGCAGGCCAAAGACGGCCGGTTGGTCGGCCAGGGGCGCCGCCAGCGTCTCGCGCTCCTTGGGCAGCGGAATGCGCAGGGTGCCGCCGTCAAAGACCAGCTGGCCGTCCCGCCGGAGCAGCCGGCCGGCGAAGAAATTCATGGGAGGCGTGCCGATGAAACCGGCCACGAACTGGTTGGCGGGCTGGTTGTAGAGCGCGCCGGGGGTGGCCACTTGCTGCACCACGCCGTCTTTCATCACCACGATGCGGTCGCCCATGGTCATGGCTTCGATCTGGTCGTGGGTGACATAGATCATGGTCGATTCGAGACTGTGGTGCAGCTTGATGATTTCGGAGCGCATCTGCACGCGCATTTTGGCGTCCAGATTGGACAGCGGTTCGTCGAACAGGAAGGCGGCGGGCTTGCGCACGATGGCGCGGCCGACGGCCACGCGCTGGCGCTGGCCGCCCGACAACGCCTTGGGCCGGCGGTCCAGATAAGGGGTGATGCTGAGGATTTCGGCGGCCTCGTGGACGCGGCGGTCGATCTCGGCCTTGGGGAAGCGGCGCAGTTTGAGGCCAAACGCCATGTTGTCATAGACTGACATGTGCGGGTAGAGCGCGTAATTCTGGAACACCATGGCGATGTCGCGGTCTTTCGGCGGCAGGTCATTGACCTTGCGGTCGCCGATAGTGACGGTGCCCTGGCTGATTTCTTCCAGGCCGGCCACCATGCGCAGGGTGGTGGATTTGCCGCAGCCGGAGGGGCCGACCAGCACCACGAATTCCTTGTCCGCGATTTCTAGGTTCACATCCCGCACCGCCGTGACATTGCCGGCATAGGTTTTGTACACATGTTCCAGGGTGACACGGGCCATGAACGGGGTCTCCTCGGGAAAACCAGATTTTGCAGCTGGAAAAATGTAATCTAACCCCGCTTGCGGATTCCGCAGGCTGTTTCAGTGCAACAACCCACGACTGGAGCAACAGGGGCAGCCTGCGGAATCCGCAACAAGGCACAAACAGGTTTGACGGAGGGTTTGGGAACCGCCTTTCCTCAAAAGGGGGTTCCCAACCGAATGGTTACCGCAGCAGGCAGGCGGGGCAGGGCGGCAGAGTGGCGGGGGCGGTCGTGGTGACGCGCACGGGTTCCCAGCGGCGGGCGCCGCAGGCCGGGCAGTTTTCCGCCCACCGGCCCGCCGCCACCGCCAGGACGGGCGCGGGCAACAGGCGCACGGCGGCGGCATCACCGAGCCGCTGGCGGACGTCGCCGGAACACAGTGCCGCGCCGCCGGAACCGTCGCTCCACTCGCCGGCCATGGCCACGCCGGTCTTGGTCCGGAAGGTGGCGCCGGTGACCAGCCAGACCGCGTCGGGGCGGCGGCGGCGCTGGGCTTTGACGCCGCGGGTCCGCCATTCCGCCTCCCATGCCGTCAGGACGCTGCCAGCTGGTTGCGGCCCCCAGGTCAGCCACCACCAAAGCTCGGCGTCCGCGGCGGCCAGGGTGGCCGTGTCCGCGCCGGCGGTGGCCGGGATGCCGCCCTGGAACTGCGCGCTGAGGCGGGCCAGACCGGCGGCGCCGGTGCCGGGCGTCAGGCGGACCCCGCCACGATAGGCGGCGGCAAGAGTGGGGTCTGCAAGGAAGCGCTCGCGCAGCCAGCCCCGCGCCACGGTGGTGGCCGGCTGCCAGGCGGCCGCCGGCGGGAGTTCAATCCACCAGGACCCGGTGGTTTCATCCGGAAGTGGGGTGGCGGTCACGGGAGCGCCAGGGGCGGCCGGGAAGGTGGGGTGTGCCGCTACCGGCCGCCGGTGGCCGGCCGGTGCCGTGCCCTGGCTGGCAGTTGGTTGGTTCAGGGCGGGACCGTTCGTTGACGGCGTGCCGGCGAGGGCGGCTTCTGCCTGTTCAAAGTGGCGCCACAGGGTGGCGCGGGAGGTGCCGGCGTCGAGGGTGTCCCACGGCAGGGGGGCGGTGGCGGGGAGGGCGGCGTCGAGCGCGGCCGGGTCCAGGCCGGCCTGGCGCCACCGCCGTTCCAGAAGCGCCCCGGTTTTGGCGGGCAGGGCGCTCCCGTAACGGATGCCGTCCTCCAGACTCACGGCCACGACGGCGGGCGTGGCCTGGCGGCCGGCGCGGCACAGGCGGTTGAGCGCGGTGATTTCCTCGGGGCTCGCGCTCCAGCGGAATTCGCAGCCCTGGGCGGCGGCCAGGGCGGCCATCTGTTCCATGACGTGCCGGTCCGGCGGCCGCACGGCGGCAACTTGCAGCGGGGTGAACGGGGCGTGAAACAGCGGGGTGAAACTGGCGACGCGCCGGGCGCCGGGGGCCGCGTTCCGCACTTGGCCCAGCAGACCAGCGAACTCCGCCAGGTCGGCCGCGTTTTCACGGCCGGTGGCGATGAAGAAGAGCTTGACCTGGCGCAGGCCGGCCGCCGCCAGGGGGCGCAGCGCCGCGGTGATGGCCGCCGGTTCGGCGCGCTTGCCCAGCCAGGCCCGCAGCCGCGTGCTGATGCCCTCGACGCCGAGCGAGAACTCCCGCTTGTCCGCCAGTTCCGGGAACGTGGCGGCGGCACCGGCGCGGGCCAGACTGGCCACGGCCAGGCTTTTCACGGAGACCTTGGGAAAGGCGCGGCGGGCGGCGGTCAGCGCCTCCCGCAGTCCGGGCAGGCTGGCCGCATCCGGCGCCAGCAGGTTCAGGTCGGTGGCGGCGGTGGCCGCCTTGAGCCGTTGGGCGGCGGCGGCCAGGAGCGGGGCAGGTGTGCTGGTCAGTTCGCCGCGTTCCCAGCCGGTCTGGCAGAAGTGGCAGCGGTGCGGACAGCCGAGGACCAGCGGCAGTGTTTCCTCCGCTTCCTCGTCATCAAAGGGGATGAAACCGCCGTCATAGCCGGCGGCCCAGGCCGTCATCGGTTCCACCCGCCGTTGTACGGAGGATGACGGCTGGTCGGGAGCCCACGGCAGCCAGGTGCCGGGGAGCTGGCGGGCGAGCTGGCGGAGGAAGCCGCGTTTGTCGGTGCGCGCGGCGGGACCGGCTTCGCACCAGGCCCGGAGGCAGTCTTGAAGCCAGAGCAGGCCGTCGCCGAAACAGACCGCGTCGGCCAGGCCGCCGCTGCCGGGGCCGGCGGCATCCCCGTGCAGGAAGGGCGTGCCCCCGGCGGCGTTGCCGCCGAGAAGGAGCAGCGGCGCGGCGGGGTCGTCGAGCCGGGTGCGGCTGTCCAGGGCGATCCCGGACCGTTGCAGGGTGACGGGGAGGTTGATGGCTTCCTGGGGCACGGAGAGGCTGACCGCCAGCAGGTCAAAGGCGGCCGGCGCCTGTTTGCCGCCGGTGGCCAGCCACCACGGTATTTGGTCCGCGTCGAGGACGGCGGCGTCGTGGGCGGTGGGGAACCAGGCCAGGTCCGCGTAGACCCCGGGGATTTGGCGGGCCGCCCAGTACAGCAGGCGATGGGTGATGGACGGGCGGGTGTCCGGGTAGGGGGACAGGCGGCAGATCAACAGGCGGCCGCGGGCGGTGGCGAACGCCGTGGACGGCTGCCGTCCCGGTTCACCGCCGTCCAGCCACAGGCCACGCCGTTCCAGGCGCTCGCGTGCCCGTCCAAACCAGTTGTGATAATCGGCCATGGTATACGTCGTTAGACTGAAGCGTGTTAGGCTGTAGGCTGAAGGTCATTACGTTATTACGCCGACGCGGCATAAACTCTCACTCTGACGCAGTATGACGACCATCCGTATAATAAGGAAGGCTTTTGCAATCGCTTTTTTCCAGCGTGGTGTTTGCTCGGGCGTGATGCGCTTTGGGAGCCGCCCGTCCTCGGGCGGACGAACCCGTGCTCGTCGAAGACGTGCGTAAATGATCGCAAAAGAAAGAATTTGTACGGTTTTTCTTTCGCGCTCCGTGTGTTCTTTCGCGGTTAGTCAAATGAGGGTGAATCATTCCGGCTAGGAATAGAGAGGGCGAAACTGGGGTGGCGCCGTCGTTGTCCGCCCGAGGACGGGCGGCTCCCGCTCAAAACACATCTTCGATTTATCTTCGTGCTCTTCGTGGCTTCGTGGTGAATCCAAATCACGTGATCACCGTTAGACGCTAGGGGGCGGCGGGGCCCATGATGCCGTGCGCGGGCCGGAGTCCGGCATCCGGCTGCAGGTTCCGCGGCGCGGCGGGGGCGGTGGTGGCTTCCGCCGGCGCGCCATGCAGGGATGGCGTCGGCGTTCCGGCCGGGGAAGGGGTGCCGGCGGCCGTCTCCGTGTCGTCAAATTTGAAGTCGATGCCGGGGGTGGCGGGCCGGCCGCCGGTGATCATGATGCGGCCGATGTCGGGATCGCGCTGGAGGGTGGGCACGGCGCGGTCGGCGATGTAATATTTGGTCTGCAACAGGCGCAGATCCCGGTCGTAGACGCGGTGTTCGAACAGGCGCGGCTTGGACATCCAGAGCACATGGATGTTGCTTAGGGCATCCATGTCCAACATCGGCTTGGTGCCGCTGATCCGCGCGCCCAGCCGTTTGAAACCGTACACCGTGTTGTCGTCCTCGACTATCAACGCGAACTGGTCGGTCTTGCGTTCCGTCATCAGCAACAGGCAGACTTGGCGGGCGGCAATGGTATCCTTGGCGCCGACGGCCGGCGCGCCCAGGCGCTTTTGCCAGATGGGCAGCCCGCTTTGGAGGACGAATTGGGCCGGATCACTGCGGTAGTCATCGGGCAAGCGGTCATGGCCGGCCAGGGCATGAACCAGGTAACTGCCACCGCGTTGGAGGTTAAACAAGCTGTCCAAACGGACGGTCAAGTCTTTGGTTTCGCCCGTGCCCAGAATGAGGTTCATGCCCAGGTTGGGGGCGGGACAGAGGGGGGCCACTGTGCGATCGTCGGCGCTGGTGACTTTCACGTTGACGAAACCGGACAGCGGTTTCTGGTCGGAAAAGACCAGTGGATTGCCGCTGTTGTTGCGCAGCGTCACCGTCACGTACACGGGTTCAAACGTGAAGTAACTGGGGCGGTCGGTCTTGATCTGGATGCCGAGCTGGGCCCAGGCGCCACCCGTGGTCAGAAGTCCCAGGGCCAAGGCCAGGGCGCTGGCCTGCCACTGGCGAGCGGACGATAAGCTGGTGGAAAGAGTCATATGGGGAGCCTCATGCGGTTGAGGGGTTGGGCGGTTGGGCGGTTGAGGGGTTGCGCGGTTGAGGGGTTGCGCGGTTGAGGGGTTGAGGGGTTGAGGGGTTGAGGGGTTGAGGGGGTGAGAATCTAATAAGCAACCGCGTGGAAAGCAATCCAGTGTGGCAAAGCGATTGCCTCGCGTTCTTTGTGTTCTTTCGCGGTTAATCGAGTGGGACGGCACTAGTGCGGGGCGAGGGTGAAGTGCCGGCGCAGGTGTGACGGCGGGACGTTCAGTTCTTCGCGATACTTGGCCACGGTGCGGCGGGCGAGCTTGAAGCCCTGGGCGGCCAGCAACTTGACGAGATCCTGATCGGCCAGGGGTTTGGCGGTGTCTTCCTCGCGGATCAACTGGGCTAGCCGTTCCTTGATGCTTTGGCTGGAAATCTTGTCGCCCGCGTCGGAGACAATGCCGCCGGCGAAAAACTTGCGGAACGGCACCACGCCCGAGGGGCCGTCCAGATATTTTCCCGCGATGGCGCGGCTGATGGTGGTTTCGTGGAGTCCGAGGTCTTGGGCGACTTGGTCCAAGGTAAGCGGGCGGAGAAAACTGGGGCCGTGTTCGAAAAACTCGGGCTGAAACTTGAGCAGGCTGTGGGCAATGCGTTCCAGGGTGTTTTCGCGATTTTGCAGGGCGCGCATCACCTGGCGGCTTTCCAGTAGTTTTTGCCGGAGCCAGCTTTTGACCTCGGGCGTGGTCTCCGGATCCTCCAACATGTCGAGGTAGGCGGGGGAGATGCGGACACGGGGGCGGTATTCGCGATTGGATTCCACCTGCCACCCGCCGTCCTCAGTCTGCCAAATGTGAATTTCCGGCGTGATGAAGGTGTTGATGTCGGGGGCGAGGGACGCACTGGCGGTGCCGGGGTAGGGGGTCAGCCGGCGGAGCGCGGCCAGGATGTCGTAAACCTGGGTCGGCGTGACGCCGAGGGCGGCGGCGACTTTGGGGATCTGGTTGCGCGCCAGGGCGTCCAGATGCTTGGCCACGGCCTCCCATTCCAGGGTGCCTTTTTTCCCCTGGCGCTCCAGTTGCAGCAGCAGGCATTCACGCGGGTCGCGGGCGCCGACGCCGGGCGGGTCGAACTCTTGCACCAGGCGGAGCACGCGTTCCACCGCCGCCATGTCGCTGCCGGTGGCGATGGCGATATCGGCGGGGTGGGTGCGCAGGTAGCCGGTGTCGTCAATGCTGCCGATGATCTCCTCGCCGATACGTAAGGCGTTGTCATCCAGGCCATCCGTTTGTCGGAGCTGTTCCAGCAGGCGGTCGTGGAGGGCAGGGGCAACGGTCAGGGAGTCGAAACGGAACTGGCGGCGTTCCGCATCCTCGGCGGTATGGGTTTCTGGAGTCCGGTCTTCGGTGGGCAGAAATTCGCGGCACAGTTCGTTGAACGTTTCAAAATTGCTTCCGGCCGGCTCCACGGCGGGCATGGCGGAGCCGTCTTCGTCGCGGAACGCCGTGGTCATGCCGCCGTCCTCGCCGCCGTCCGGGGCGGCGGCGGGCATGGCGTAGTCGCCTTCCGTGGGGTCGCCCACCAAGGTTTCCGTGCCGGGCCGGAGCAGTTCCAAGGTGGGGTTTTGTTCGGCGATGGCGGCCAGTTTCTGCTCCAATTCTTGCAGGGGCGCTTGCAGCAGTTCCAAGGACTGGAGCTGCTGGGGGGCCAGGATCTGTTCCTGCCGCAAGGATTGGTTTTGTGAAAGCGTCTGCTGCAACATAAAAAAGGGGATCGCGCGGGGCGGGCGGAGGGGCATTCCGCCTGCCACGACACTAGGGGGAATGTAGTTCGTGCCGCCGCCCCCTGCCAGCGGCGGCGAAATGAGGGGCTTGCCAAGGCTTGGACCAGTGCTAAAGTATCGCCTGCTTTGTTGCCCGATAGTGTAACGGTAGCACAAGTGACTCTGACTCACTTAGTCTTGGTTCAAATCCAGGTCGGGCAGCCATTTCCATATCTAATATTCATGCGGCGGCCGAAAGGTCCGGCAGGTGTCCGGGTGGGCCGCCGCTTTCGCAAGGTGGTGCGACCATGGAAGCTGCGAAACTGAACGTGTTGCGCGAAACGGTGGAGCCGTGCCGCGTCAAACTGAGTGTCGAGGCGCCGGTGGAACGGAGCCGGCAGGCCTATCAGGCCGCCGTGGTGGAGTTCCGCAAGCACGCCAAGATCGACGGCTTCCGGCCGGGCAAGACGCCGCCGGCGCTGGTGTTGCGCCAGTTCGGAGCGAAAATCCGCGAGGACGCCTGCAGCCGCCTGGTCCGTGAGCTGGTCGATGAAGCGGTCAAGCAGGAAAAACTGACCCCCGAAACCCGGCCGACCATTGAGAACCAGGACAAGCTGGTCTTTGCCGAGGATGCTCCGTTTTCCTTCAAACTCACCTTTGATATTGCGCCCGAGTTCGGCGTGCCCGACTATAAAGGGGTGGCGCTCGAGCGTCCGGCCAGCACGGTCACCGAGGCGAGTGTCGCGAAAACCATTGCCAGCATTTTGGAACGGCGCACCACCTACGAAACGGTGACGCGCCCGGCCCGGGAAGGCGACCTGCTCAAGGCCAATCTGAGCGGGCACTTGGCGGACGGCGGCGAACTGTCCGAAGATGCCAAATTTTTATTGAATGCCAGCGACCGCTGGTTGCCCCTGCGCGTTCCGGAGATGATTCCCGGGGCGAATGCGGCCCTCGCCGGTCTCGCGGCCGGTCAGGAAAAAGAATTCGAGTCCACCTTTCCCGAGGACTATTTTGAGAAGTCCTTGGCCGGGAAAACCGTGATGGTCAAGGTGGCGATCGTGGAAGTGCAGGAGAGCAAGGCCGCGGAACTCACCGACGATCTGGCCAAGCAGATGGGGGCCGAGAGCGCCGAGGAATTGAAGACCCGGGTCAAGGACATGATGACCGCTGAAGATGACCGCCGTCGCGACTTGGCAGTGCGCGAACAGGCCGTGCAAAAGCTCATGGCCGTTCCCGATTTCCCCCTGCCGCCGGCCCTGCTTTATCGCGAGACCGTGGATGCCTATATGCGCATCTATGAGACCGCCATGCGCGGCGGCAAAAAAGAAGAGGAAGTGGCTCAGGACAAGGATAAGAACCTGGAACAGGCCCGTGCCATCGCCAGTGTCTCCTTGAAACGCCACTACCTCTTTGAAGCCATTGCCAAGGCGGAAAAGATCGAGGTCGGCGCCGCCGAAATGGACGGCGCCATCAAGTCGGTCGCCACCGCCAACAAGATGACCGACAAGAACGTGCAGCGGCGCCTGATGGAAAATGGCCGCTTGGACGATCTCTATTGCGAACTCCGCGACCGCAAGACCGTGGAACGCGTGGTTGCCTTGGCCCAGATCAGTGATGCTCCCGCCGTGGCCTGAGCCGCGCCCGGACCAATAAAGTAAGTGGATGCCGCCATGATCAAAGCCCAGCATTTCATTCCCTATGTGGTTGAGCAGACGGCTCACGGCGAACGCGGGTACGACATCTACTCGCGCCTGCTCAAGGACCGGATCGTCCTCTTGGGCTCGCCGGTGGACGATCACCTGGCCAATTTGATCATTGCCCAGTTCCTTTTTCTGCAGTCCGAAGACCCGAAAAAGGACATTGACCTCTACATCAACTCCCCCGGCGGTTCGGTCACCGCCGGCATGGCCATCTACGACACCATGCAGATGGTCAGTTGCGGTGTGCGCACCTATTGCGTGGGGCAGGCCTCCAGCATGGGTGCCGTCCTGCTCGCCGCCGGCACCGCCGGCAAGCGGTTCGCCCTGCCCAACGCCCGGATCATGATCCACCAGCCTAGTGGTGGCGCCGACGGCACCGCCGCCGATATCCATATTCAGGCGTTGGAAATCCTGCGCATCCGCAAGATTCTCAATGAAATGCTGGCGCATCACACCGGCCAGTCCGTGGAGCGGGTCGCCAGCGACACCGACCGCGACCATTTCATGTCCGCCCAGGAAGCCAAAGACTACGGTTTGGTGGATGAGATCCTGCTGCCCAAGCAGGCCCCTGTCAAGGCCTGACGGGCTATATTAGCCGCCTTTTCAACCGTGTCCCCGGGAGTGTGACCGTCATGCCACGCCGTCGCGATGATTCCTTTTGTTCGTTCTGCGGGCGCAGCCGTTTGGAAGCGCCGCATATGATTTCCAGTCCGGCCGGGGTCTTCATCTGCGCGGACTGTGTGCAGGCCTGCGACCGCATGCTGGCCGGCGCGCCCGCCGATGGGGCGGGCCCGGTTGCCGGCGAGGTCAAGGGCAAGAAGGGCGCCGCGGCGGCCGCCGCCGCCGCAACGGCGACCGCGCCGGTTACCGAAATCCCCGAGCTCAAAGTGCCCAAGCCACTGGCGATCAAGGAATTCCTTGACAGCTACGTGATCGGGCAGGACCCGGTCAAGCGCGCCATTGCGGTGGCCGTGCATAATCATTACAAGCGCGTCCAGTACCAGCGCGAGCATCCCGATGCCAAGGCGCGCTTGGAGATCGAGAAGAGCAATATCCTGATGATCGGGCCGACCGGGTCCGGCAAGACGCTGATCGCCCGCACCCTGGCCAAGATGCTGGATGTGCCGTTCGCCATCACCGACGCCACGCCGCTGACCGAGGCCGGTTATGTCGGGGAAGACGTTGAAAACGTCGTTCTGCGCCTGGTGCAGGCCGCCGACTTCAATCTGGCCCGCGCGCAGATCGGCATTGTCTACATCGATGAGATCGACAAGGTCGCCCGCCGCACCGAAAACGTCTCCATCACCCGCGACGTCTCGGGCGAAGGCGTGCAGCAGGCGCTGCTCAAGATTTTGGAGGGCACGGTGTGCAATGTGCCGCCCCAGGGCGGCCGCAAGCATCCGCACCAGGAATATCTCAAGGTCGACACCACCAACATTCTCTTCATCTGTTCCGGCGCCTTTGTCGGCTTGGACAAGATCGTCTACCGTCGGGTCGGCAAGCGCGTGCTTGGCTTTGGCGCCAGCGCCACGCCCGCCACGGACGAGGACGGGGCGGACGTGCAGGGACTCACGCCCGATGATCCCGACATGCTGCGCCGGGTCGAGCCGGAAGACCTGATCCGCTACGGCATGATTCCCGAATTCATTGGCCGCCTGCCGGTGGTTGCCGCCCTTCATGAGTTGGGCCGCGACGAGCTGGTGCACATTCTTACCCAGCCCAAAAACGCGCTGGTCAAGCAGTACCAAGAGATGTTTGCCATGGAAGGGGTGGAATTGGAATTTACCCCGGAAGCCCTGGACGCCCTGGCCGGCCGCGCGAAAAAGAAGGGCACCGGTGCCCGCGGCCTGCGCGCCATCCTGGAACAGCTCATGCTCGATATCATGTTCGAGGTACCGTCGCGCACCGATGTGGCCCGCTGCATCGTCGATGCCGCCGTGGTCAACGGCCATTGCCAGCCCCGCCTGGAACTCCGTGCCGGCGAAACCCTGCGCAAAAGCGCCTGAACATGGGTGGCTCGGGGCGGCTTGTCAGATGCCGTTTTTTAATATTGGCGTTATGTCAAGACCGGGAGCCGCCCGTCCTCGGGCGGACGGCGATGGCGTCACACCAGTTCCGCCCTTTTCCACACTTTCCGTTTCCGAATCTTCTGACTACTGGCTACTGAATTCTGCTACTTCCGCATTTCCCCGCACGTCTCCGACGATGACGGGTTCGTCCGCCCGAGGACGGGCGGCTCCCGGTTATGGGAAAACAGCGTTACTTTTGAAAGCACTTCAGGAGGCCGCAGAGGCCACAGAGACGTTTTTCTCAGGTTCTCCTGTTCAATGTGTTTTATGGGTAGACGTGGGCCATTAGGGGGCAGTGAGAGAGTTTATGAATGAAATCGTCCTTGGCAAGCGGCGTTTTACCTGTCTGACGCCGCGGCTGGTCCGCTTGGAGTTTTCGCCGACCGGGGGCTTTGAAGACCGGCCCAGCCTGGTGGTCCCGGCGGCGCGCCAGGCCATTCCGTTCGCCACGGTCAGCCAGGTCGGGGACGCGACGGTTCTCACCACGGCAGAGCTGGTCATCACCAGCCGGGAAAACGACGGCGATTTCTTTCCCGGTAACCTGATGATCGAGTGGAAACTGGGGGGGCTGACCCAAAACTGGCAGTTTGGCGACCGTGACTACCGCAATCTCGGCGGCACCATTCGCTCGCTGGACGGCTATCACCGTGACGGCTTGCTCACCGGCGTCCATCCGGCCGGCGGCGACTCGCCCGACGTTTATCTGCGGATCTACGACGAGGTTCGCGACGCGTTGGAGGTCTATGCGCGGGACGGCCGGGCTTCCTGGGCCGACGCCATCGGCCGCCAGGGGGTTGCCACTTCCGCCCGTGTCACCCCGGAACTGGTTTACAACCGCGTGCGCAATTATGTCGACGACCAGGCCCATTATCCGCCCGGCCTGCTGTCGCGCAACGGCTATTTCCTGCTCAACGACGCCACCGGCGCCGTGCTGGATGCCGACCATTTCCCCATGCCCCGGAACACCCCCGGCACCCGCGACCTCTATTTCTTCGGCTACGGCCTGGATTATGCGGCGGCCCTGCGGGATTTTACCGTGCTGAGCGGCGCGATTCCGCTGCCCGCCCGCAACCTGTTCGGCATCATTTTTAGTCGTTTTCCCGCCTTCAGCGAGCTGGAATCGCGCGAGCTGGTCGCCCGTTTCGAACAGGAGGGCGCGCCGTTGTCGGTGCTGGTCCTGGACCTGGAATGGCACGTGCCGGACTGGTGGCACTGGGACTGGAATCCGGCGCTGTTTCCCGATCCGGAAGGTTTCCTGGCGTGGCTGCACGGCAAGCAGATCCAGGTGACGCTCAACGTGCATCCGGAAGTGTTGCTGGAGACCGACTCCCATTTCGACGCCTTTGTTCAGGCCAGCGGCAGCCAGGCGCGGATTGACCGCATTCCCGCCGGCGACCGGTTGGAATGGAAGCTGAAAAGCCCTGCCGACCGCCGGGTCACCCTCGACATGGCCGACAAAACGCAGGTCCGGGCCTTGCAGCAACTCTGCTGCGAGCCCATCATCCGCCAGGGCGCCGATTTTTGGTGGCTGGACGGTGCCGCCGCCAAGATGAATGGCGTCGATACGCAGTTGCTGACCAGCAAGGCCTATTATGAGACTTCCGAAGTGGACGGCCGCCGTGGCATGCTGTTGGGGCGTTACGGCGGGCTCGGCTCGCACCGCTACGGCGTCTACTTTACCGGTGACACCCATGCGCAATGGGAGGTGCTCCGGTCGCAGTGCGAGTTCAACATCCGCGCCGGCCAGGTGGGTATGGCCTATGTCTCCCATGACATCGGCGGCTTCCTCCATCCCGAGACTCCCCTGATTGATCCCGTGCTCTACATGCGCTGGCTGGAATTTGGCGTATTCAGCCCGATCCTGCGTTTCCACAGCAGCCCCGGTGCTGGCAGCCGCCAGCCCTGGGACTATGGCGCGGGCAATTTTGTGGCGGCCCGCCACTGGCTGAAGGTGCGCAACTCCCTGGTGCCGTATTTGTACAGCGCCGCCCGCATGGCCTACGAAACCGGCCTGCCGCTGGTGCGCGGCCTGTATCTGGACCGGCCCGGTGACGAGGCCAGTTACCGTTTCGACGAATATTTCCTCGGGGAGGCCTTCCTGGTCGCCCCCATTTTAGGCGCCGGCAATCACCGCCAGGTCTACCTGCCGCCGGGGACATGGTTTGACTTTGAAACCGGCCAGTCTCTGGAGGGCGGCCGGGAACTGACCGTTTACGCCGAACTCCGCCAGGTGCCGGTGTACGTCAAGGCGGGCGCGATCGTGGTCCGCCAGGAAGTGGCGGAGGGCGCCGCCCCCGTTGCCGTCCACGTCCAGGAATTGCTTCTCGACGTTTATCCGGGCGCGGATGGCACGGCGGTCCTGTACGAAGATGACGGCTGCAGCCAGGCGTACCGCCAGGACGGGTTTGGCAAGACGGCCTTTGCCTTGGTTGACCGGGGAGACACCCTGCGCCTGTCCGGTGCCGCCCTGCAAGGTCAAGCTTTTGGCGCCGACCGCCAGCTGCGCCTGCGTATCGTCGCGCCGGCGGCTCCCGCACGCATCACCTGGCAGGGCCGTCCCCTGCCGGCCAGCCAGTTTAACTACGACGTCGCCACCCGCCGCCTGCTCGTCGATCTTGGCACCGTGCCGGTCACCCAGGCTTGGACCGTCGTTATCGACAGGGAATAAGATTGAATTCCGTGCAGCGGAGGCAGGATCGTCGGTTTGCTCAGAGGATCTTCCCCGCCCACAAGGCACACAGGAACTCCTGCCACGGGACAATCCGCACCGATCCCACCTGGCGCGCCTTGGCCTCCGTGCTGACCAGAAAGGCCTTGCACGAAGGTTCATCCTCCATAAACGCCTTCAGGCCGGCAAGTTCGGGCGTACCAAGATTGCCGCCGCTTTTAACCTCAATGGCCACGGCCCCGTCGCCAAGAATGAAATCGACTTCGCGTCCGGTTTTTGTCCGCCAGTAATTGATGCGGAACTCCTTCTCCGCATACGCACGGTACGCCGTCAGTTCCATCAGGATGAAATGCTCGAACGCCCGGCCGAACCCGCTACCCCGTGCCTCGGTGATCGACCGTTTGCACAACACCCCCGCCACGCCAACGTCGAACACGTAGAATTTCGGCGTTTTGGTCATCACCTGCCGGCTCTGCCGTTTGGCATACGGTTCGACCATGATCCCCAGCAACGTATCAACCAGAATCTGGTAATATTCCTTGACGGTTTTGGCGTCAATGCCGCAATCACGGGCAATGTTCGCGTAGTTGACCATTTCGCCGTGCGAAAACCCGACGGCTTCGAAAAAGCGGGAAAACGCCGGAATGTTTCGCACCAGCCCTTCGGCAAACACTTCCTGCGTCAGATAATCCTGCACATAGGCTTTGAGCGAACGCCGGGCCGCCGCCGGTTCCGCAAGATAATGCGACGGTATCAATCCTTGGTTCAGCGCCTTGAGCAGATCGACATGGTCAAGTTCGTGGCTGACCAGGGGAGACATCTCATAACGCCACGCCCGTCCGCCGAGCATGTTGGCATGCCCGCGTTTCAGTTTACGGGCGCTTGATCCGCACAGAATAAACGCGAGTTTTTCGTTTTCAATCAGCCAGTGAATCTCGTCCAGCACAGCCGGCACCTTCTGCACTTCGTCCACAATGATCGGTAGTCGTCGTTGTTCGGCCGGTAATGCCAGGACATATTCGCGAAATACCGCCGGGCGCTTCAAGCATGCCAGATAGAGATCCGTCTGCAAGAGGTCGAACACCGCGCTGAGCGGAAAGGTCTGCCGTAAAAACGTGGTTTTTCCCGTTTTTCGCGGCCCCCATAGGAACGCCGATTGCCCGTCTGGGACGGCCAGCGCCAAGGTGCGGCGGATTGTTTTATTCATTCATCAAGCTCCCGATTTATCCGAAAAAAATGGAATATATTCCTTTTTTATCAAAATTACAAGTTGGCCCGGCACGTCGGCGTCGTCGTGCTGCTCAGTGGCGATTATTAGCGGTCGTTGTCGTTCGGTTCATGCCGAGAACAACGCTTTTAAACTGTTCGGGCGTCAGGTAGTTTTGCCCCGTGTCGAACCGGACGCAGGAGGCCAGGGTCCGAGCCAATTCAATGCCGCGTGATGTCTCGATTTTTTCTTTGAAAACAATACTGATGCTCAAGGAATTTGAGGCGGTTTTTGAAAAAATGGTAATCGTATACCCGCCCCGATTTTTCCGCTCCACGAAAAATCCTTTTTGTGTGGAGGTCTCAAAAAGGTACACCGTCGAGTCGCCGTACAAGGTGGAGAGAAGAGACCGTCGTAAACGTTCGCCTCCTGGGAATGGTGCTTCCAAATTAAACAATTGATCAATTTGCGCACGATACTCAGGGACGTCTAGGTTTGGGTAGGCATTAACACACGCTATTATGCAGCCAATCTGATGGACGCGGCACTTAAAACCATAATCAAAAATAGGTTCCCAATTCTTTGTTTCCCACGGCAGAGTCAGGACGACGGGGCCAAGCCGTATACGGTTGTTGTTGGCAACCGGTTCCTGGATGGCGATCGTGACAAAGCGGTTGATCGGGGGAAGTGTCCGCGCGGCGATCAAACGATACGTCAATAGGCTGCCGCAAACCACAAAACCTGCAGGCAGCAGGCAAATTATGCACACGATGACCCGTTTGCGCATGGGTGTGGTTCCGTTCTGTTTATACCGCACGCGATCGGCTGGCGGACGGAACTCCATTCTTCATGCCCTTCATGATCTTCATGGTGCCAGTCTTCCGGTCCGTAATCTCGATGCCAATCCGAGCCGCGAACGAAGCGACCGCAGGGAGCGAAAGTGACCGGTCAAAAAGAATCCACGTTTCTTAGAAGACTGCCACCTTTGGGACCCGTCACTAACGTTCCGGGCTCGGATAAGCAACATCTTGAATAATGGGATTCATTCGACCTTCAAAATGGCGGGTGCTGGCGGTCGCGGTCGGAGAGGAGCGGGGTGGTCACCGGCCAGGTGATGCCGACGGCGGGATCGTCCCAGCGGAAGCCGCCCTGCAGCTCCGGGGCATAGAGGTCGCTGCACTTGTAAAACAGGTCGGCGCTCTCGCTGAGCACGCAAAAACCGTGGGCGAAGCCCTTGGGGATGAATAGCATCCGGAAGTTGTCGGCGCTCAGGTGAAAGCCTTCCCAGCGGCCGAATGTCGGGGAGTCTGGACGGAGGTCAACCGCCACGTCATAGATTTCCCCGGCCAGCACCCGGACCAGTTTGTCCTGGGCCCGGGGCGGCAGCTGGTAATGCATGCCGCGCAGGGTGTGGCGGCAGGACCGGGAATGATTGTCCTGGACGAACTCGCAGCTGATGCCGGCCTTGGCGAACGCCTGGCGGTTGTAGCTCTCCAGGAAAAAACCGCGGGCGTCGGGAAACACGCGCGGCTCCAGCAGAAGCACGCCGGGCAGACTGGTGGGAATGACGTTCATAGAATTCTGTTGGGGCCACCCTTTTGAAAAAGGGTGCTCCCCAAACCCCTTCCTAAAACTTTTGTTTCTTTTTGCGGATTGCGCAGGCAGCTGTAGCACGACAGGCCATGATTGGGACTACTGGGGCTGCCTGCGCAATCCGCAAACAGCACAAACAGGTTTGACGGAGGGTTTGGGAACCGCCTTTCCTCAAAAGGGGGTTCCCAACAACCCGTCTCGTGTGGCTTACCAGTCTTTGTCGGGGTCGGGCTGGGTGCTGCGGCGTTGTTCCTTGATGGCTTCGCGCAGTTCTTTTTCTTGTTCGAGCATGCCCTGCATGAGGGCGGCGGCCTGATTGGGATCGATGGCTTTTTCTTCCTTGCCGGCGGTGCCGCTCTTGGCGGGTTCCGGCTTCTTGCCATCGGTGCCGGTTTGGGACAGGCTGAACTCTTCACCGGCTTGGGGTTGGCCGGCCTGGTCCGGTTGTTTGTCCTGGTTCTGGGCGCCGTCTTTTTTATCCTTTTGATCCGGTTTTTGCTGGTCGCCCGGCGGCGATTGGTTGTCCGGTTTCTTTTGGTCCTTGCCGTCCTTCTTCTGGTCTTGCGGTTTTTGCGGCTCGGACTTTTGCTGCTGGTCTTGGGGCGGTTGCTCACCGCCGAGCATCTTAACGGCCTGGCGCAGGTGCTGTTCGGCCTGTTGGCCGGCGTCCTTTTTGCCCTGGCTGGTGCGCGGTCCTTGTTGCTGCTGCTGTTGGGCGGCGGCCTGGCGGATCTGATCGGCGGCCTGCTGAAATTGTTGGGCCGCTTCGGGTTTAAGGTTTTTGCCCGATTGGTTGACCAGCTTGTCCACCGCCTGTTGGCTGGCCTGGGTCTGCCGGTTGGCGGCTTCCTGTAGGCGGTTCGCGTCCTTCTGTTGTCCGGCGTCCTTCTGTTGTCCGGCGTCCTTCTGTTGTCCGGCGTCCTTCTGTTGTCCGGCGTCCTTCTGCGGCGGTGACTTGGCGTCCTGGTTGGGCGGCGGCTGGTTGGCGGCGGCCTGGGCTTCGGCGGCCTTGGCGGTTTCCTGGCGTGCCTGTTCCAACTGCTGCTGGAATTGTTTCATAAACTGCTCAAGCTGCTTGGCCGCTTCGATGTCGTGTTCCAGCCGTTCCAGATTGGCGGCGGGGATTTCATTGCCGGGCAGGAGGCGCAACGCTTCGCGGTACCATTGGCGGGCGGATTCGAGGCCGCTGATGGCGCCTTTGGGATCGCGGGCCAACAACTCACGCGCTTCATGGTGCCGGAGGACGCCCAGGTTCTGTTGGGCAAAGCCGCGCACCAGCGGCTGGTCCGCGGCGGCGGCTAGGGCGGCTTCATATTCCTGGCGGGCACGCGGGGTGTCGCCGGCGACTTGGTAACGGCAGCCGAGATTATAATGGATTCGGGCTTTTTGTGCCGCGGGGGCCTTGGCGAGTTCGTCGGTGAGGGCGGTGATGGCCTGCTGGTTTTCTTCCTGGCGTCGGCGCTGCGTTTCAGTGTCAGCTTTGGCGTTGGCAGGGGTGGCGGAAGTCGCGGTGGGGGCGGTTGCCGTCAGCGGGGGCATGAGGGCCGGGGCGGGGGGTGCTGTTTGACCCCACGCGTCGCCGGTGGCGAGGAGGGCGGCGCCGAGAACAGCGGCCAGGGCGGCAACGGCTGGCGGCGTCGGTCGGGCGGGGGCGGGGCGGCGCTCGCCCAGCAACAACCGGGCCAGCAGGCAGAGCAGGCCGAGGGCCAGCGGCCATTGGAATCGTTCGATGGGGGCCTGGCGGGTGCCACCGACATGTTCGGCGGGCACCAGGTTTTTGACCCGCGCTTCCACCGGCCCGACATTGGCGTCAAGCGCGGTGGAGCGCACGTAAATGCCGCCGGTGGCTTCGGCCAGGGCGCGCAGGCCGCTTTCGTTCAGCTTGCTGGCCACCATCTTGCCGGCGGCATCGCGGACAAAGGTGCCGTCGGTGAGCTGGATCATGCTGCCGGCGGCCGGATCGCCGATGCCGACCACAAACAGGGGAATGCCCTGTTCCTTGAAGTAGGCGGTTTCGGCGGCCGCATGCCCTTCCAGTTCCTCGCCGTCGGAGAGCAGGAGCACGGCCCGGTGCCCGCTTTCGGCGCCGGCAAAGGCCTGCCGGGCGACGTCCAGGGCTTTGGCCAGATTGGTCCCGCCGATGGCGGCGCTCCGGGTGTCGAGGGTGTCGAGAAATTGGAACAGGGTATTGATGTCCTGGGTGAGGGGGCATTCGAGCATGGCGTCGCCGGCAAAGGCAATCAGGCCAAAGCGGTCGCCGGGGGACCGCCGGGCCACCTCACGGACAAACCACTTGGCATGTTCCAGGCGGGAGGGGGGGACGTCCCGTGCCAGCATGCTGCGGGAGACGTCCACCGCGAACAGCAGGTCGCGCGAATGCCGCGGCGCGGTGGTCAGGCGGGTGCCCCACCAGGGGCGGGCCAGGGCCAGCAACAGGAACGCCAGCCCGGCGAAAAACAGCCACTGCCGCAGCCGCCGCCGCACGGGGGACAGGCTTGATACCAATTTTCCGGCCACCGGGGGACGGGCCAGCTCGGCCAGCACGCGCCGCCGGCCGCGCGTCGCCAGGACCACGGCCAGTGCGGCGACGGCCAGGACGGCCAGTCCAATCAGCAGCGACACGGTGTCAAGATGGCGGAAGTGCATGTAGTTGCCTGGAATTTAGAATTCAGAAGCCAGAATCTAGCACAAAAAGCGAACGTCTTCTGTAGCAAAGGGCTTGCAGCCCGCCAGATCGAAAACGTGCCGCTCGAAGAGCGCGACGCAATCGCTTTGCTACATTGGCGCGAACACCGACTTATTGCGGGGTGTCGCCCACCAGCTCGACTTCGTAAATGACCGGTTTGCCCGTGGTGGCCAGGCGGCGGCTTTCACCGGGCTGTGGCAGGTTGGGAGAAACCAGTGAGAAGCCGGCGCGGGACAAGTTGTCCACCAGCGTCTGGGTGTCGCGGTCGGGCAGACGGATGCGGAAGAGGTTGCGGCTGGCGCTGTTGGCCGCGCGGGGGCGGTCCAGGCGGGCGCCTGGCGGCAGGATGGTTTCCAGGCGGCGCCCGGCGTCGGCCGGGTCATGCACCACCCAGACATGGCGGATGCGGCGGGGCAACTTGCTACCCGCACTGTCACCCCACGCGGGCGTGGTCAGGCCACCGGCGATGTTGACCAGTTGCAGATTTTGGGGCGAGACGAGCGAGGACTCGGGGAAGGCGGTGGCCATGCTGTCCGGGAAACGGTCGCTGTTGTCCGCGGGTGTCGGCTCGGCAGGGGCGGCGGTGTCCGCGGCCACGGTTTCCGCTTCCGGGGCGGGATACGGCTGGCCGAAAACCACGGTGTCAGCGGGGGCGGCGAACGGCGGCCGGGCGGGATGGGCCGTGCTCCACGCCAGCCAACCGGCGGCACCGATGACCGCCACCGCGGCGGCGGCCCGCAATAGGCTGGGCAGCCATTCCAGGACCGGCCGGCCTTGGAAGCGGCTGGGGGCCGGTTGGCGCACGGGTTGCTGGCGGCAGGCTGACTTCACCCGTTCCGCCATGCCGGCGGGGGGGCGGAGGGCGTCGGCCACGGCCTGGTCCAGGCGGCGGTAGACGGCGAGCACGGCGGCGCAATCCGGGCACGTTTCGATGTGCGCCAAGATGGCGGCCGGCTCGGACTGGCCGTCATGGATCACATTGAGATCCTGGCAGGCGGGGCACAACCCGGGATGGCGTGTTTCGGTAGTCATAACTTCAATCTCCGGCGCAATTCTTCCCGTGCCCGGGCAATCCGGGATTTGACGGTGCCCAGTTTGCAGCCGAGCAGGCTGGCAATCTGGTGGTAATCCATGTCGTCCATATTGCGGAGGACCAGGGCTTCGCGGAAGGCGGCCGGCAGGTTTTCCAGTTCGGAAGCGATATTTTGTTCGAGTTCCCGGAAGATGGCCTCATGGTCGGGCGAGGGCTTGGGCGCGGGGACCGCCATGGGGCCCCGGCTGTCACCGTCCTCGCCTTCCTGAGGGGCGTCCAAGCTGACCATCTCACGCAGGCCGCGGACCTTGTTCCAGCGATATTTGTTGCGCGCCAGGTTGAGGGCGATGCGATACAGCCAGGTACTGAACTCCGCGTCGCCGCGGAAACGCGACAGCGCGCGGTGGATGCGCACGAACACATCCTGCGCCACTTCCTCGGCATCTTCTTTGTTGCCCAGTACACCATATGCAATCTGATAAGCCTTGCCGGCATGCTTGTCGACCAGCAGGTCAAAGGCGGTAGAGTCGCCCTCTTTCCAGCGGCCGATGAGGTCGGCGTCACTCACGGCGATATTTTCTGAACTGTTTGACATAAGGATTTCCAGAAGGTTCCCGGACCGTAATATAAAGCCGCCCCGTTGAACCGGCGTTCACGGCGGCATACATTATCGCTGGACTCGTTTCAATCGGTTTTGCCCGGCGGCCGCAACCGGCCGGAATCCACGCATGAAATACGCAATCCTGGGTGATATCCACGCCAACCTTGAGGCGCTGCAGGCGGTTCTGCGCAAGTGCCAGGAACTTGGCGTGGACAAATATTTGTGCATCGGCGACCTTGTGGGCTACAACGCCAGCCCCCGCGAATGTGTCGAGCTGGTGCGCAGCATGAACCTGGAAGTGGTCATCAAAGGCAATCATGACGAGCAGGCCAGCGGCAGTACGCGCCTGGCCGGCTTCAATCCCCAGGCCGCCATGGCCATTGAATGGACCCGCCAGCAGATCTCTGACGACCAGCGCGCCTGGCTCAACGCCCTGCCCATGCTGAAAAACCTCGGCGCCAAGATGACCCTTGTCCACGCCACCCTGGACATGCCCGAGAAGTGGGGCTACATCTTCGACCCACTGACCGCCGCCGCCTCCCTGCATTACCAGTTCACCCAGCTCTGTTTCTTCGGGCATACCCACGTGCCGCTGGCCTTTGACAAGTTTGGCGACGTCAAGGGCGGCCCCTTTGACGAGGTCCGCATTCAGGCCGGCCACAAGTACATGATCAATTGCGGCAGCGTCGGCCAGCCCCGCGACGGCGATCCGCGGGCCAGTTTCATCACCTACTCCCCCGAGGAGATGCTGGTGAACCTGCACCGGGTCGAGTACGACATTGCCGCCACCCAGCAGAAAATTCGCCAGGCCGGACTGCCCGAGCGCCTCTGGCAGCGCCTGGCCACTGGCCGCTGAGTTGGCGGGGTCCGGCCACGCTTGGGAACCGCCTGGAGTGCGGTGGCTCGACACCAAAAAGCCGCAACAAATGTCGAATGACCCCATTACTCAAGATTTGCTTATCCGAGCCCGGAACGTTAGTGACGGGTCCAGAATCAAAAGCTGAAATTAAGAAAGCAGAAATGAAACGTGATGCGTGAACAGCCTTGAAGTAACGTTGACCGGTCACGTCGTTCGCGGCTCGGATGGGCATTGATCTTCGTACTCTTCTGAGCATAAGGTTTTTGATCTGGCGGGCGGCAAGCCTTTGGCCACCGAAGAACAATGATAACGTCCCCGTCCAATATCCTGGTCATCAAGCCGAGCAGTCTTGGCGATGTGGTGCATGCGCTGCCCGCTGTGGCGTGGTTGCGCGGACGGTTCCCGGCCGCCCGCGTCGGCTGGCTGGTCAACACCGAGTTCGCCCCCCTGGTCGCGCTGTCGCCCCTGGTGGACGAGATCCATCCCTTCGACCGCCGCCGTTTTGGCAAGCTCCGGCATTGGGGTGAATTATGGACGTTCCAGAACGCCCTGCGCGCCCGGCACTATGACTGCGCCGTGGATTTCCAGGGCCTATTGCGCAGCGGCTTCCTGACCTGGCGCAGCGGCGCCGCCCGCCGCATCGGCTTTGCCGCCGCCCGCGAAGGCGCCGCCTGGTTCTATACCGAACGCGTGCGGATGCCGGCCGGGGTGCTCCATGCCGTGGACAAAAACCTGGCCCTGGTGCGCCTGGCCTTTGGCGAGCCGGCCGGTGCGGCCGTTCCGCCGCCGTCGGAGCTCCCCCTGCTGGCGCCCCGGCCCGAACAGGTCGCGGCCGCCGCCCGGCTGTGGGACGAGGCCGGCTGGCCGGCCGCCGCCGCCGGGTCGGGACCGGTGCTGGCCGTGGCCCCCGGCGCCCGCTGGCCGGCCAAGTGCTGGCCCCCGGACTTTTTCGCCACGGTGCTCGATGCCGTGGCCACGGCCCGGCCCGACGTCCGTGTCTGGTTGCTGGGTACCCGGGACGAACAGGCCGCCGCCGCCGCCGTCACCGCCGCCTGCCGCCTCGCCCGGCCCTTGGACTGGACCGGCCGCACGGGGCTGGGCGACCTGCTGGCGCTCCTGCAACGCTCTGGCGTTCTGCTCACCAATGACAGCGGCCCCATGCACCTGGCCGCCGCCGTCAACGTGCCGACGGTCGCCCTCTTCGGCCCGACCGATCCCGCGCTCACCGGCCCTTACGGCCCGCGCCATGCCGTGTTCCGCGGCGCCTGCCCCCACGCCCCCTGCTTCCGCATGCGCTGCCACCTGGGCACCGCGGCCTGTCAGCGCACCCTTGATCCTGTTGCGGTCGCCGCCGCCGTCGTGGAGCGGCTGCCGGGCGCATGAGGCGGCCCGCGTCGGTGAATTACCCGCCAGGAATGACCCCGCTTTCCCCGAAAGAATGGATTTGCGCGGTGGGCGGGGCGGAAAACCACGGACCAACACGGACGGGCACGGACCAACACGGACCAACACGGACCAACACGGACCGCCCCGCCTTGAGAAGAGTGGTTTTAGGTCCGTGCAAGTCCGTGAGGGTCCGTGTCCGTCCGTGCGAGTGACCGGCCTGTGCGCCGCGCCCTGGCACGTCTCGCCTGACCGGTCGGCAATGTTGGGGCCACCCTTTCGGACGTTGGGGACGGGTACATCATGCTGGCCCGCGCCCCGGTCGTTGGACGGACCCGATTGACGGGATGGACTGGAGAGACCGGAATGGGGGACGGCAAAAACACTCCAGTCTCTCCAGTCCATGGGGTTCATCGCGTCCCAATTCACCCCCTGTCCCTGTTTTTCCTACTGCGTGGCCACGGTTTTCGGAAAAAGGCAGTATGAAAGCGGTGTCGAGCCACCGTCACTCGAAAGGTTCCGGCGGGGGCCGGAACCGGCTGGGAATACGCCGCGCCGAGCTGGGGCTCGGCGTTCCCAGGGGGGGCATTCATTTTTCCGGGGTGACCGTGACGACGAACGTTGCCGCGCCGTCGGACCGGGTCAGGGAGTGTGGCTTTTGCCGTGAGTCTTGCCGTGCTTGGGCTCGGGCTGGGTCAGGGCCTTGATCAGGCCTTCGAGGCCCATGGTCATGATCTGCAGGCAATGGACGTAGCGTTCGGCACTGCCACCGATGGGGTCGGAGACGTCGGCGGTGACGCCGGCGAAGCTGAGCAGGGTTCGGGTCTTGGGCGCGGCTTCCGGAAAGCGCTCCAGGATGTCCTGGGCGTGCTGCTTGGTCATGGCCACGATGAAGTCGGCGCCGGCCACTTCGTCCGCGTCCAGCAGGCGGGCGCGGTGGTCGCCGGGGGCGATGCCGGCGCGGGAGAGGGCGAGGTGGGCATAGGACGGCATGGTGTCGCCGGGCATGGCCATCAGGCCGGCGGAGCGCACTTCGACTCCCCGCACCAGGCGCTGCCGCAGCAGGTGGCGCAGGGCCGCGCCCGCCATGGCGCTGCGGCAGGTGTTTCCAGTGCAGACCAAGAGAACCGTCTTCATGGCATCCCCAACTGAACCTTAATGGCGTGTTTCGTAAAAGGACATCGAACATTGAACGTCCAACATTGAACATTCAACATCGAATATATACTGAAGTTTTACGTTGTTCGGCAATCTTTGGACGTTGAATGTTCGATGTTCAACGTTCGACTTGGGCGAAGAAGGCGATGGTCTGTTCCAGGCCGGCGGCGAAATCGGCGGCGGGGCGGAAGCCGGTGGCGCGCAGTTTGTCCACCGCCGCCAGGGAGTGCTTGACGTCGCCGAGGCGTGCGGGCAGGTGACGGATTTCCGAGGTGGAGCCGGTCAGTTCCACGATGCGCCGGGCGAGGGCGTTGATGGTGATGCGGCCGCCGTAGGCGACATTGAAGACCCCGGTGGCGTCGCTGTGCAGGGCGAAGTGGAGGTTGGCGGCGACGATGTCCTTGACGAAGATGAAGTCGCGCGTTTGTTCGCCGTCGCCGAAAATGGTCAGCGGCTCGTTGCGGAGGGCTTTGGCGATGAAGATCGGCACGGCGGCGGCGTAGGCGCTGGCGGGGTCCTGGCGGGGGCCGAAGACATTGAAGTAGCGCAGGCAGGCGGTGGGCAGGCCGTGCTCGCGGGTGTACATGGCGCCATAATATTCGCCGGCCAGCTTGGTCACGGCGTAGGGGCTCTTGGGTTCGGGGATCATTTCCTCGCGCTTGGGCACCACCGGGTTGTCGCCGTAGATGGCGGCCGAGGTGGAGAAGCAGAGTTTTTTCACTTTGGCGCGGGCGGCGGCGGCCAGGACATTGAGGGTGCCAATGCTGTTGACCTCCTCGCATTCGGCCGGTTGCAGCATGGACTCGGGAACGCTGATCATGGCCGCCAGGTGGAACACGTAATCGACGCCGTCCATGGCGCGGGCGAGCAGGTCGCGGTCCAGGATGGAGCCTTCGACGAACTCCGCCTGCAAGCCCGCCAAGTTGCGGCGGTAGCCGCTGCGCAGGTTATCGAGCACCCGCACCTCGGCCTGGCCCTGAAGCTGCTCGGCGATATGGCTGCCGATGAAGCCGGCGCCGCCGGTGATGAGAACGCGCATGTCAAACTCCTGCCGCTGAGCACCGCCGGTCCCACCGCTCCGCGGGGCGGTGTCCCGGACGGTCAGGTCCAAAAGAGTTTAATATAAATCCGAATCGCCTGAAGTGTGAACCGTGAGACGTAAAATTGTGGAAAATGTTGGGAACCGCCTTTTGGAGGAAAGGCGGTTCCCAAACCCTCCGTCAAACCTATTTGTGCCTTTTGCGGATTCCGCAGGCCGCCTCTGCGATCCCAATCGAGGTTTGTTGCACAAAAGCGGCCTGCGGAATCCGCAAACCGGAGCCAGGATCTGCGACTGTTGAATCTGCCCCTTGTGCGCAGGTTCGGAGTTCCGCCTTCAGGCGGCAAAGGCATTGCGTACTCCCAAACGGCACCACCGTGTTCCCCCCCAAAAACCAAGCGATTCCCAATAATCCCCGTCATGGGGGGCGTCCTCCCCGTCCTCATGGTCCTCATTGGCGCTGCGTGTCCTCAATGTCCTCGCCCCCCCCCCCGTTCCCGCCCAGTGGCCATGGCCGCCGAGGACGGAGAGGACGGGGAAAACCGGAGGACCTAGAGGACTAGGAGGACGCGGCCACAAATGGTCGCAACACACAACAGAAGGATGCCCATGCATGCGCTCTCTTCTACGTCGCGGATGGTGACGGCCAGGGATTCGGTGATGATGACGAGGGCCGGCAGCCGTTCCTGGATTTTGACGGGGCTTGACATCCGGCGACTGGCATGATAAAATCGCCACTTGGATATTCCGGGCTCGGAAGGAAAAGCCCGAATATCGCATACTGAAGGCTGGCAACCGTGGGTTTTGCAAGCGACTCATTATTAACTCCAGGCAAAGAAACTCCCGTGATTAACTTAGCCATCCGGTCGATCACGATTCTCGTCTTTGTGTCCAACTTGGCCCTGGCCGCAGAAACCAGGGTCAAAGCCACGGGCGTGCCGTCCGCGCCGACGAACCCCCAAATCCCGGCCTGGAACATGGGGGCAAAGGTCATCTATTCGAAAGCCTTCCCGGGTTTCATGGACATCGAGATTTATCAGGAAAGCGGGCGCTACTTCGTCCGGGACAGAATCAAGCATGCCAACTACAAGGACTCCCGTCCGCGCCGCGCCTACTACGTGGACATGGAGAACATCGGGCCCTCGCTCGAGAACGGGTACCCGCTGCCGGAGCGCGGCGGCATCTACCAGATCCAGTGCAAACGCTGGCGTGAGGGAAAAGACCGGTGGGATTTGAAGGACGCGGAAACGGCCATGGAGTGGGTGATCAAGCCCGGGCCGCTCGGCGTGGAGGGCGAACTGTTCATTCCGCCGACCTTTGCCATCGAGGTTGAAGACTGGCGCGACCAGGAGCACAAAGCCATCCCGCCGTTTGAGCCGATTTTGGGCAAAGTCTCGCCCTCCTATCGGTACAACGCGGACCAGACGTGGGAGGATATCCTCCGGCACGGCGCAAGCCACACCGCCAGCGGCGTAGGTCCGGGCGGACACGAGAACATGCTGCTGACCGTCGGCGACCCTCTCGATGCCATGGGCGAGCAGGGTTTCGCCGCGCTGAGCAAGGAGGAACTCGCCAGCTACGCGTCGAAGGTCCCGCCGCTCGCTTTTTATCTCACCGACTGGGAAAAGCAGCCCGGCTGGCATAACACCCCGACGTACTGGAGTATCGATCTGCCGGACGAGAAGGTGCTCTGCAATTATTACGATTTCATTTCCGAGATGAATCGGCTGCAGCCCGCCCGGAAGAACGGCGACTACTACCGGGCCCTTAAATGGAACAACTCGTTCTATGACCAGGGCGAGGCTTATCCGCTGCGTCCGCAGTTCATTGAACAAACCGAAGATCCCGAGAAGAACACCGGCCCGGCCTTCCGGTCGTTCACCTACCGCGACGGCACCCGGCATTCGATGCGCGAGGTCTGCCGGGTTTACACCATCGACTGGTATCTCAAATCGAATATCTTCCCCGATCGTCGCCGGACCGCGATCTATCAGATCTACTGCAATCTTTTCGATACCATCAACGCGAAGCTCATCGCCCCGGCCGACTCCACCATTCTCGGCTTCGCGTGGTTCGGCACGGACAACGATCTGCCCTACCGCCAATACATCCGCATGGAAGGTGGGTGGCTTGGCTATTACAACCGCATCGTGCCGGCCCCCTGGTGGGTGATGACCGCGACGTACATCGGCCACCTGTTTGGCGACGGGTTTCACTGGTGGCATGACAACGGCCCGGAAGGCAGCGACCGCAGCAGGCGTCCCGATGATTATGGGATGGGGCCGTACATCTGGGAACCCGACTCGGACGGCCCGGCCAAGGCGCCGCTGGTGCTGGGGTCTCCGAGCGATGGTGGTGGGGGCGTCGTGCCCAAGGGGCCGCTTTATCCCCGCGAGCCTCGCTATAATCTCGCCTACAGCAAGCTTGCCGAGTATCGCCTCAAACAGTATGAACGCTTTCTCACCATGCCCCGCAACGTCGTGGAGTACAGCCTGGACGGCGGCAAGTCGTGGGTGAGTCCGGTGGGGAACGAGCGCCGTGATATTCTCGAAAAGGCGGAGAAGAAGCAGCCCCTTTGCTTCAAATGGAACGACGGCGGCGACCTGGTGATGATCTTCCTTGCCTGGCCTTTTGCCGACACTCCCGAGTGGAACGTAAGGCTGAAGATCGCACCAGGTCAGGAGCGCGACGTAAAGATGCATCGCCAGTGGCCGATGCTCCGCGTCTTCAGCAAGAGCAATCCGAAATACGGACTCTCGGCATCACCCAAATGAACCTAAAAAGCTTCAGCCTAACGCAGTATAATTCGGGAATACGCAGCGACGTCCCCATGCCCAACACCGGATTACGATTGACAGGTTTGCCATCCGGATTCCGATACGCTAAAGTCCCCGTATTTGCGGATAACCGTGCGGGATTTGTAGTTTGTTGTCTTACGGCTAAAAATGGACAAAACCATGCCAAACCCCACCCCAACCGCCACGCGGGCCGAAAATAACGCCAGCAACGCCCCGGCCGGTTGGCTGGCATCCACGAACGCGCCGATTTTGGCGCAATTTTCCCCGGTTTCCCCCCCCCCGTATTCCCCCTGCCCGACCCAATCCCTGAAACAAAATTCCTATCAGTTTATGAAACAGAACAAACAATCCATGATTTGGGCGGTCGCGCTGGCGGCGGTGATTAATCTTGTCGGTGCGTGGCCATGCGCCGCACAGCTCCCACCGTTCAGGCGGATCGATGAGCACGTTTCACGCTTCAAAAACGCGGCGGCAAAGGTTGGCTTTGTGGTGCAGGATGGCTTGCCGGTAATCAGCGACCTGAATGAACTGTATTGCCAAGGTTCCATGTGGGCACCGCTTTATCCCAACCCGAACTCGCCCTACATCAGTGGCGTGCTGCCGGCGGTGCCCGGGCAGGCGAATACGGTGGCAAGCGGTGGGTCGTTCCGGCTCCGTGAGGATGAGGCGGTCGTGGTGATCGGGGTGACGCCGCCGCAGATGGCCTACTTCAGTTTTAACTTCCACATGCTCGATGGTTCGCTCAGTCCCGAGATTGGCCCGCCGATCCTGTGGGTTCCGGTTGTCGATCCCGTTAGTAGTTTGACCCTGCGAAAGATCGGCTCCACACCGTTCAATAAGCCCTTTGCCGTCGTCGGGACGGGGCATCGCAAGACGCTGGCGTTGGTACACCGCATGCTGTGCGTTGCCGGCCTTGGCCCAATGACGAACGAGCAGATCATCTCGCCCTCTCTGTTCAGGCTTGGCCTAGACGAGGACTCTAACGAGTTCATCTTCGCCATGCGCACCGCGTTGCCCGCAGACAGCAAGACGTTCGACGACTATCTAAACTTGCTGTCCAAGGAGATACGGATTTTCCGCGTTCGCCCCAAGAGTGCTTCCGAGGCCAATCAGGTGACACCGGTGTTCGCCGCCGATCCGTTGCCGGTTCCGCGGCAGCGCGTGGCCGGAACCGGAACCAGCGAACTCGACTTCAATCCGACGTTGCAACTGCTGCGTCAGCGCATCATTGATGCCTATCCAGATTGCACGGCTACCGACATCCGCGTCGATCACTGGTTCGAGGAACCCTACCCCGGCCTGCAGCGCAATATGGTTACTTTTCCGCCGCACCAAGATGGTGTCGCCGGCGCGACCACTGATGCCACCTATCTTGCTACCGACAACTTCACCCTGCCGGATGGCGCGTTCTTGGTCGCTTATGGCACCCACCATCGTGCCACCGGCAAGGCCACTTACTCCAGCGTGGCCGTTTACGCTGACGAAGAGCTGGGGGTCGGCCTGACAACGGTGCAAAGTCCGAGTCTACAGGGTAGCGCATGCGATTACATTAAGGATCAGCCGAGCGCGGACATGTTCTACGCCTGGAAATTCACCCGTGCAAGCAATCCCGGGGCCCACGCGACGCAACTCCCGAGCGCGGATTTTTGCCAGAATCCGGATCGTCCTGTCGACTTGAACACGCTGCGCGTTGGTTTCCGCGCCTATGCCGAACCGGCGACCAAGACGCATCCGGCCAAGTCCGAGTTGCTCTTCGACCGGGTGCTGATGTTCACCCCGAAATAGGAACCGGTTCGAATCCATTGGGGTCAAAGCCATTGGGGTCACCTACTATTTGCAATTACGGCTGGCCGACGCGGGAAACGGGCCGCCGGCGGAGGAGGGGGGCCGTTTGGTGTCGCGGCGCCCCGTGACGCCGGGACAGGCACGATTGCCTGTCTCACGTTTGGAAAGCGGGAAGTGAGCAGCCTGTTCAACTGCGGAGGCGCGGCGGCGCGGAGAAAACGAGGGTCGGAAATGCCCAGGTTTATCCGCGTTAATCCGCGAAATCCGCGGTAAAAATGGTTTATTTTTCCCACCCGCCCCAATCCCTGAAATCAAAATTCCTATCAGTTGGTGGGGTTACAGCCAGAGCGTGGGCAGGCAGGCGTCTTGCCGGGCGACCATTGGCACCAGATCGGTGCGGCCGAGACTGGCGATGCACTGCCGGGCGCAGGCTTCCGCGAGGTCGGAACGGTTGCAGTCGCGGCTGGCATGGGCGAGCACCAAGTGGCGGGTGCGGGGATGCAGCACTTGGCGCAGCAGGTCGGCACAGGCGTCGTTGCTAAGGTGCCCGTGATTGCCCAAAATGCGTTTTTTGAGGTTCCAGGGGCGGGCGGAATCCCGCAGCATCTTGAGGTCGTGATTGCTTTCGACCAGCAACAGGTCGCAGTCGCGCAGGTGCCGGGCGACCAGGTGACTGACGTGGCCCAGATCGGTGGCCAAGCCGAGCTTGAAGGCGCCGATCTGGATGCCGAACGCCACCGGGTCGATGGCGTCGTGGGGAATGCTGAACGGGCTGATCTCGAACGGGCCGAGGGCAAAGGCGGCGCCGGGGGTGAACAGGTGCAGAGTTTCGGGGGCGTCGCCGCGGCTGCGCAGCGCCTCGCCGGTGAGGCGCGAACAGTAGGCCGGCGCTGTGAAATGTTTGGCGGTGACGCGCAACCCTTTGACGTGGTCGTCGTGCTCGTGCGTGACCAGCATGGCGTCAATCCGCACCGCCGCCAGCCCGGCCGCCTCCAGGCGCCGGCGCAACTCGATGCCGGAAAAGCCGGCGTCAATGAGCAGGGTAAACCCGGCGGCCTGCAGCACCAGCGCATTGCCGTTGCTGCCGCTGCCGAGAACGGTCAGGCCGACCGGGCCGGTAAGGGAGGGACAAGACATGCCAGCAACGTAACCGTTCCCGACCCCGAATGCCATTGGCGGATTCCGCCGGCCGCCCTGGCGGTCCCGGCATAGCCGGTTGCGCGAGGCGGCCGGCGGAATCCGCCAATCTGCGGGTGTTTCATGGTTGAAACGGGGGTACGTTACACTTCATTGGCGTCTAACCGTGAGACAGGCAATCGTGCCTGTCCTGGCCTTCCGCAGGGTTGCGGCGCGACGGACGTCCCCCGGCCGCCCGAGGCCGGGCAGCTCCCTTCAATATTCAAGTGGTATTACTTCGGTCGGCGCCATGCCAAACTTCCGGCAGGGCCCCACGGACCTGAGCCGGCGCGATCCGGGACAGAAGTGGATGCTGATGACCGATCCGTTGTGGTGGGAGGTGGCGAAGCGCTACGCGGCGGAACTGGAGAAGCAGAACCCGGGCGATCCAAAGCTGCCCGCCCTGCGGCTGCTGGCCAAGGACCACCGGCTGTCCAATGACGAAGCCGCCTACCGCGCCCTCGGCCGCCGTTATTTCTACGATGCCTGGCAGTTGCCGGCGGCCTTTGCCGGCTGCGAAGGCAAGGACGTGGTGCTGACGTTCAAAGACCAGCAAGGCCAGGCCCGCAGCTGGCGCGGGGACTGGCGCGCAAACGTGGATTTCGCGGGGAAATAGCCCAAACCTAGTAACCCAAAATCCTTCACCACGAAGGCACGAAGAACACGAAGTTCGATCGAAGCGTTTCTTGGTTTTATCCGCGCATATCCGCGCCATCCGCGGTTAAAGTCTTTTTTCGACCGCTGATTACACGGATTTACGCGGATAAACCAACGGGCGATCTCGACAAGTACTTTTGCGTACCCCGGCAAACGTCAAACCGGTGGTTTGCATTCGAACACGGGGTGGCTACTCTATGGCTTAAACTAAGGGGCGGTGCCAGCCAAGCTGCACGTCAGCGCGTATAGCCACCGCAACCCCGGGGGCGAATCATGCTCAAGCAAACGTCGCATGTCGCATCAGGGCTGATTGGGGCGTTGTTCGCCATGTGGTTCCTGACCCCGTTGGCGCCGGCGGGCGGTGGGGTACCGTCCCGGGTGACTTATTTGGTGGTGACGTCGGCGGCGCTGGCGGACAGCTTTCAATCCCTGGCCGATTACCGCGCCGCGCAATTCGGGCCGGGCCGGACGGCGGTGGTTACCACAGAGGCGATTCTGGCCGTCACGGAAGGGGCGACGCCGGCGGAAAAAATCCACAATTACCTGCAGAATAACTACAAAAGTTGGGGTTTGGAATATGTGGTGCTGGGCGGTGACGACACCGTGGTCCCCGCCCGGCTCTGGGAGGATGCGGACACCGGACGAAGCGGCCCCACGGATCTTTACTATGCGGCGTTGGATCCTGATGCCGGGGAGGTTGTGCCGGCGCTCAGCGTTGGCCGCATTCCGGTGCGCGACGCCGCCCAGGCGGCGGCCTATATCGCCAAGGTGATCGCCTACGAAACCGGCGGCCGCGCCGCGGTCGCCAACCGTTTTCTGCTGGCCGGCGCGCGGATCACCCAGGACGTCGGCGGCGACAGTTTGGGCTATGACGTGGTTAATGACGGCTTGGCGCAGTTTCGCCGGCACGCTCCGGTGAGCGATGCGGAACAGTCGGGGCGCCGTCTTCTGTGGGACGGGCTGTCGGCCTCCGCGCCCGCCAACCAGTTGGGGATTTTGTTTGACACCATCAGTTCCTGGGATGACGCCGGCCCCGGCTCCTTTCCCATCAGCAGCGCCCGTCTGGCGGCAAAATGGAATCTCGGCTGGGAACAGGCCATTCTGGTGGCGACAGGACGGGCGCCGACGGGCGCGCTGTCCCTGTCACCCGTGGACGCTTTCACGCGCGACGATGCGGCGGCGTTGACCGGCTTGGCGGCCTCGGTGGTCGCCACGGCGGGCTATGCCGGCGCGTTCCAAGACGTTGACGATCCCTGCTTGGCGGAGGCGTTGTTGCGCAATCCGCGGGGCGGCGCCCTGGTGTTCTTCGGAACTGGCGGCCCCGGCGTGCATGACAATACGGATCCCTATGGCGGGGCGACCGCCTATTTCCTGATGGAGTATCACAGCTGGCTGACCAACGGGACGTGTGCCACCTACGGCCAGGCCTGGCGGCAAACCAAGCTCGCCGCCGTGCCCTGGGTGAGCAGTGCCTACCCCTCGCCCACGATGGCGGCCCTCGTCTTCCTCCAACAGTGCACCAACCTGCTGGGCGATCCGGCGCTGGCGGCACCGCCGCCGCCGGTCTGGCCGGGCGCCGCCGTGACGGTGACGGCGACCAGCGTGTCCGGCGTCGGCGACACCTTTTGGGCCCAACCGGCCTTTGCGGTGACCGGGGCGACCGACTGGGAACGCCGGACCAGCTGGCCGTTGCGGAGCCTGACTGCGATCTTCCAAGGGCAGATCCGCGCCACCGGCCAGCCGGCCACCGCGGCGCTGGCGGAGTGCTCCCCGCGGATCGCGTTGCTGGATTTGTCCGCGACGCGGGCCCATTTGCGGGCCGGCCAGTCGGCGCCCGCGGCGTTGGTGCGGGGGAGCGCGGCGGAGCTGGCCTTGGAGGCAAGCGTGGGGTTGCCCAACCGGCGGCGCCTCACCCACGCCGCCGCCGGCACCGTGCGGCTGGTGCGGCCGGTGATTCAGAGTGTGACCTGGGATTCCGCCCTGCAACCCGGCGCGCAGCTCACCATTCGCGGCCATTATTTTGGCAAGGCGTTGCCCACCGTCTATCTGGAGCGCCGGCGGGGCGGCTTCTACAGCTGGGACGCGTGCAAAGTCGCGCGGACGCAGGCCTTTGCCGATGCCGCCGGCCGGCCGTTCGCCAGTGTGAGTGACCCGGTGACTGGCGAGGCCACCGTTTATGCCGTTTATCCCGCCCGGCGCTCCGGCCAGGAGGAGACCGGGTGGCTGATCCTGCGGGGTGGGGCCGGTCTGGATGCCTTTCCTTTTGCCCTGCCGGACCACGAGTAAAACAACCCGAGGTGGAGGCGGATCATGAATCGACTACGCTGGTGCTTGCGGCTGCTCGCCGGGTGCGCGGTTTGCCTTTCCTGCCGTGCCGTGGCGGTCGAGGTCTCCATGGCGTTTCGGCCGGAAACTTTTTTCTTGACGCAATTTTCCCTCGGCGGCCCTGGGGCGCCGTCCTACACCGTGATCCATGGCCAGGGCTTTTATCCCGCCCCTGTGCCGGATGGGCTGCCTCAGCTCCTAGTCAAGCCGGTGAGCGTGCTGCTGCCGGCCGGCACGGACTACGACGGGTTCACCGTCAAACGGGTGGCGGAGGTGCCGTGGGCGGACCAGCAACTGTTGCTCCCCGCCCAGCCGGCGATCGCCCCGGAATACCTGCCGCCGGGCGACTTCATTCCCGGTGATCCCGCGGTTTACGGGGTCAATGGCGGGTTTCCCGCGGCGCCGGTGGAATACACCGGCACGGCGACCCTTCGTGGCCGCCGCGTGGCCCAGTTCCTGGTGTATCCGGTGCGCTACCTGCCGGTCATGGGGCGGTTGTTGGTGATCGGCTCCCTGGAGTTCACGGTGCGCACCAAGCCGCTGCCGCCCGCCACCGCGCCGGGGACCATGACCCCGCTGTTCGCCGGGCTCATCAATGAATGCGTCATCAACCCCGATCCGGCCCTGCGGGGCCAGGCGGTGGCGCCGGCGGTGGACGGGGTGATCATCGCGCCCGCCGCCCTGGTCGACGCCTATCAAGCCATGGCGGACTATCGTGCGCTGGCCGACGGCCTCGTCTTGGAGGTGGTGGACTACGCCGCGGCCATCGCCGGCCAGGCCGGCGCCGACGGCGCCGAAAAACTGCGCAATTACCTCAGCGAACGGCTGCGACAGGACGGCATCAATTACGTCATTCTGGGCACCGACGCCCCCGGCATTCCCGTGCGCTACGTCAACGAACCGATGGCCCATGACATTGACTCCTTGGACCGCTGGCCGGCCGAGTTGTATTACGGCATGCTGGAAAACGGCTGGCAACCGGCGGTCACGCCGCGTCCGCCAATGGTGCCCAGTGTCATTGTCGGCCGCCTGCCCCTGCGCACCCCGGAACAGGTGTACGGCTACCTCGGCAAGGTGATGAAGTACGAGGGCGGCGCCTGGCAGGCCATCAAAGGCAAATACCTGCTCACGGGAGTGCGCTGCTTCTATGACACCGGAGAGATGACCGGGAAGACCCGGCCGGCCGACGTGTTCAATGACGGTCTGCCGCAGCCACGGGAACATGCCACCGTGACCGATGGCGAAGTCTGGTCGCGGCGCCTGTTCCGGGACGCTCCCATGCTGGGCAACCCCCCCACCGAAGTCAAGTGCCTCTTTGACTCCGTCAGCTCCTGGGACCGCGTTCCCGGCGATTATCCGATCACGCCGGAACGGATGCTGGAGAAAGGCAACCTGGGGTGGGAATTCCTCATCAACGCCACCCATGGCCATTTCTTCGGATTCATGCTGCGGGTGAAGTGGGGTAGCGACAGCCCACCGCCGACTTTTTTCTCCATTGATGAAGCCGCCCGCATGCAGCATATCTTCGCGGTGGTCACGGCCGTCTCCTGCATGAGCGGCGGCTTCGATCACGAACCGGATCCCTGTCTGAGCGAGGCGTTGCTGCGCAATCCGGACGGCGGCGCCTTGGTCTACCATGGCTGCTCCCGCCTGGGCCTGGCCGATAGTTATGATTTGTACAGCGGCGATTCCGGTTGGAATATTCTCGAATTTCACCAGCGCATCACCCAGGGTGGTTTTCCCGGCAAAACGTTGGGCGCGGCGTATGTCGAACAGAAGATCAACCTGGCCCCGCTGGCCTATGGCGGGCACCCCGGCAAATACGATTTCTTCACGTTGCAGTACGCCGTGCATTATCAGGGCGACCCGACCTTGCGTTCCCTGCCGCGGCCGGTCACCGTCGGCTCCAAACTAAGCGTGGCCGCCGGTGACGTGGCGGGCCCGGGCGCCAGTTTCGCCGCCGCTCCGCGCCTGGCGGCCACCGGCGTCGAACTGCCCGAAACTCGCGGGATACTGTCCGGCCTGTCCAAGATCCGCAACGGGCGTGACCCGCATTCGGGCGCCCGCGCCTATGCCGCGGACTTCCAATGGAATTCACGGGTGAAGCTGTGGGATGAAGCCGGCACCCTGGCCAGCCGCCGCGCGGGGAACGATGCCGGCAGTTCGCTGGCCCGCCTGTCCGGCAGCGACTTCCAGCTGTGGCTGACTGGCCTGACCGCGGACAAACAACGCCTCGTCGCGGCCGATGCCGGCCTGGCGCGCCTGCTCCGGCCCGTGCTCTGGAACATCAGCTACACCGGCAAATTGGCCCGGGGCACGGTGTTGACCGTGCGCGGTTCCTTCTTTGGCAGCGCCCGGCCGGTGGTCTATCTGGAAGGCCGTGACGCCACCGGGGCCATTCGCTGGCTGCCCTGCGCCGTGCAAGCCTGGTATCCTTTTGCCGCCGCCAACGGCCGTCCCTTTGCCAGCGTCATGGAGCCGATGACCGGCGAGAGCTGGCTGCATTGCGCGTATCCGGCCGTTCCGGCGGGCACCGTGCCCACCGGCTGGCTGATTCTCAAGAACGCGGTCGGCATCGATGCCTTCCCGTTCCCCGCCGCCAAACCGTCATCGCCATGAGATAAGGAACGCCTGCCCATGAACCACCGTGCCCACTTCCTGGCGGCGGCCGCTGTGCTTTCAGCCTTGGTTTGGTTTGGCGCCCAACCGGGTGCGGTGGCAATCCCGCCCGCGCCATCTTGGGTGTGGTGGCAGGCGACGCCACCGGTGGCGCCCGCCGTGGCCGGCGTGCATCTGGCCGCCGATCCCTCGCTGTCGTTCCTGCACACGGCGGGGTTCAACCAGTACTTGACCTCGTCCGGCGATGCCGGCCAAAGCTGGATCAGCCATCATTATTTCGGAGTTTGGACGGACATCGCCTGTTCCGAAGACGGCTTGACCGTGCTGGCGGCGGAAATGGGCGTCGGCGTCTTTCTGTCCACGGACGGCGGCAATCTCTTTGACGTTGTCCCCATCGGTGATGGTCAGGGCACCTGGACGCATGTGGCGTGCTCCGGCGATGGCACCACGCTCTTTGCCGGCAAGAGTGCGGGCGAGGTTTACCGCTCGGTGGACGGCGGCACGAGCTGGACGGTCATGGCCGGCCTGCCCGACGCCGACCACGCCGCCTGGATCAGTTTCGCCTGTTCGTATGACGGCCGCTCGGTCATCGCGGCCGATCTCGCGCACCACGCCGTCTATTTTTCCGCCGACCAAGGCGCCACTTGGGCCAAAACCTTGGAGCTGCCCGCCACGCCGCCGGCCACGGATATTTTCTGTGCCGCCAACGGTTACCTCCGCCGCGACGCGTCAGGGGAGATTAAGGACCGCCCCAGCTTCGCCGTGGTGAGCAGCCCTGGCACGCTCTATCTGGCGAGTGACGTGGACACCGCCGCGGTTGCCTGGAAGACCGTGGACGGTGTCGGGGACAAGGAATGGAAAAGCGTTGACATGGTCCAGGATTACGGCAGAGTGGTGGTCGGCGTCACCGATGACCAGCTCTGGCGCGTCACACCCGCCGCCGACACGCCGGAAGCGCGCGTGAAGTCGCTGCCTTTGCCCGCAAATGCCGGCCGCCTCACGGGGGTGCGCGTTTCCGCTTACGGCGATCTTCTCCTGCTGGCCACCATGACCGGCCTCTACACCACCGCCGACGCCGGTGCCAATTGGACGTGCCTGCCCAGCGGCGGCTTTTGGCGCGCCGCGGCCATGACCGGCGCCGGTGCTGGCCTGTTCGTCGGCGGCAGCCAGGAACCCGTCTGCGGCTCCACGGATGGCGGCGCCACCTGGGGCCAGCTTTCGCCTGACGGCGCCTGGAGCCGCGTCGCCTGCTCGCGCGACGGCGCGACCCTGCTCGCCGCATCGCTGGAGGATCACTTTCTCTATCTGTCCACCAACCGCGGCCAGGACTGGATCAAGCAAACCGGCGCCGGTGCCCAGACCTGGAACGGCCTGGCCTGCGCCGACCACGGCGCGTTGCTCATCGCCTGCGGCATTTCCGAAGGCGGCGACCAGGATGGGGTGGTGAAAGTCTCGCGCGACGGCGGCGCCACCTGGGACACCGTGCTTGACCCCGGACCGTGGCGCGTCGCCGCCTGTTCCGTTGACGCCGCCGTGGCCGTGGTCCTCCATGACGGCGGCGACGCCTCTCTTTCCTACGACCAGGGCCGCAGTTGGCGCGAAGTCGTTCCCGCCGACGAACCCAAGAAATGGTACGCCGCCGCTTGCTCCGCCGATGGTTCCCACCTCTATCTTGCCGCTCATCAAGACGCTCTTTTCGGCTCCCGTGATGGCGGCCGGCAGTGGGCCCAACTCGGCGTCACGCCGGAGATCACCGATGCCCACGCCTGGTGTGGCATCGCCTGCTCGGCCGACGGCCAAACCGTCGTCGCCGCCGCCCTTGGCGCCCCGCTGTTTCTGTCTCATGATGCCGGCACCCATTGGACGCCGCTCGGCGCCGCCGACGGCCAACGGAGCATGTGGACGGGAGTCGCCGTTTCCGACCGTGGCGACAAGATCCTCGCCACCATGTACGCCGGCAATCCTTGGGTCGGCCGCCGGCGCGACCGGCTTGCCACCCTCACTACGGCGGTTCTGCCCGTGACGGCCGGCACGGTCAATCCCGCCGGAGTGAGCCTGGTCGAAATGAACACCCCGGTGTCGCTCACCGCCACTCCGGCTCTCCCCGGGGGCTATGTCTTCGCGGGGTGGACCGACAGCGGTTTCTGCGCCATCGCGGATCCCGGCACGCTCGTCTGCACCGGGGATGCCGCCGCCACCGCCGTATTTTCCCTGGACCACGCCATCAGTCCCGGCCGTCTGGCCGGCAGTGGCGTCGCCTCCCCCGCGCAAAACCAGTTGGCGGTCAGTGTGCGTGACGCGGAATTGCCCGCTTCGCCCGCCGCCGGCCCGCCGGTGGATCGCAACGGGGTTGCCGTCACCTTCGGCGGCACCACCTTTCCCTGCAACTCAGGAAGTTGGAAAAATGCGCGCCCGGGCATGTGGACCTATAAGTCCTGGCGTGGCGCCGTCCCCGCCGTTTCCCTGACCCTCGATTACCAGCGTCATACCTGGACCTTTTCCGCCGCCCGGGCCGACGTCCGCGCCGGCGGCTGGGGCCGCCGCATCCCCGTGGCCCTGCGGCTTGATGCGTACACCACTTACGCCACGGTCGTGACGCCGGCGTACGCGACGACCTGGCGTTACACCGCCCCGCGCACTCTGGCGACGCCGTTCGCCGTTGGCGCCTTCAGCGGTTCCAGCCGCACCGGCAGCGGCCGCGACACCTTGAACCTCACCCGCGGCGTTTTTCCGGCGCTGACCGCCGATTTCGGCGAGGTCTCGCTGAGCTTGAACGGCTGGCAACTGACCCTTCCGGCCAGCCAGTTTGTCGTCGCGGACACTCGCCGCACCTTTGCCGGCGCGACGGCGGCGGGCGAGGTCAACTTGAGTTTTGACTTGGCCAAGCGCACCTGGGAGTTCCATTTGCGCCGGGGTGACGCCGCGCTCGTGCGGCAGGGCCAGCCTGGCGTGCTCGCCGTGGCCCTGCAACTCGGGACCAACCCCCGGCAGACCACCACCCTGGCGGTCACGCAACGGACCGTCCTCACCACGCCGTGACCGTCCACTGAGGGACGGCCGGCGGTCCGGGCGGGATCAGGCAAAGACCCGCAAGACCAGCTCCGCATATGGCGCGGAGACTGTCATGTGAACATTGACTTTGCGGCGAAATAGGCCGGCTTGCTGCGTCGTTGGCACCTTCAGTATGACGCTTGGTAAAAATAAGCGCAGTGCCTATATTGAGGGCGTGAAGAAGTTCTACGTTGAACATCCGCAGGTGATCGATTTCATGGCGACCCAGGCCGTCGCGGCGCGGGCCATCTACCGGGCCATAGTCGAGCATCTCCGCGTTCATGGCCGGCTCATCGAACCGGATGGAAAGAAGATCGGTGACAACCTGTTCGAGATTCGCATCACCTCCCGCCCCCCGTCCCGCATCATCTACTGCTACGCTGCCGGCGACTCGATTTTTGCCGCTCATGCATTTACTAAAAAAACCCAGAAAACTCCGTTGCGCGAACTCGCGCTTGCCCAAAAGCGCATCCGCAACTTTACCTCGTGAGGCCCCCATGAAAGAGACCATCTTCAAACTTTCTTCCGATCAGATTTCCGCCGCCAGCGTTGCCTACGACGCCCGGCTGGCCGCCGACCTTCAGAACCCGGTCTTCCGCGAGGCTTATGAAGCCAAGCGTGCCCAGCTTGACCTTGCCGCCCAGCTCGCCGCCATGCGCCGGAAAGCCCGGCTCACCCAGCAAGACCTCGCCTCCCGTCTCGGAACGCGGCAGAGCGCCATCGCCCAAATCGAGAACGGACGCGGAGTTCGCATTGATACGATCCTCCGCTATGCCGCCGCCTGCGGCCTGTCCAGTCCGCGGCTCTCCATCAGCGGAACGCGTTTATGATTTTACCTTGTGATTGATGTGTCCGAGAACCTCGCCATCGTCTTCGGCGGGCGGCTGAGATGGTCGGTTTCCAGGTTTTTGGACGTCGCCGGTCATTTGATCTGGACCATGCCCGCGCCGCCGCGTTCCGGCGGCAAGCTGAGGGGCTTGGCGTTTTGTTCAAGCCAGGTGGCGGCGGTGGCGGTGGTCGTTGCGCCGCTCGCCAACGCCTGCGCCAGTACGCCGGAGACGATGGCGGTCGCCTGCGAGGTGCCGTCGCCGATGATGATGTAGTCCTGGCCATAGGCCGACTGAATGCCCACGGCGGGCGCCACCAGGTCGAGGCCGGTGCCGGAATTGGAAAAATAGGCTTGTGCCTCATTCGCGTCCACTCCGCCGACGGAAATCACGCTCGGAATGGCGGCCGGGAAGCTGAGCTGGTTGCCGGTCGCATCGTTGCCGGCGGCGGCGATGATGACCGCACCCCCGGCCTCGGCGTAGGCGACGGCGTCACGCACCAGGGTGGAGTCGCCATAGGAGCCCAGGCTGACGTTGATGATCTGCGCCCCGGCATCGGCGGCCTGGATGATGCCGCTGGCGAGCGTGAAACTGTCGCTGGTGCCCGTCGCATCGGCGATCCGCACATCGAGAATTTGCGCGGCGGGCGCGACGCCGGCGGCCTGCTCGTTCTGGCCGGCGACCAGGCTGGCCATCGCCGTGCCATGACCATTGAAGGGCAGGTCGTCGCCGACCAAATCCACATGCGTGACCTGGTTCGCGCCGAAGGTCGGACTATTTTCAACGCCGCTGTCCACCACGGCCACCGTCACGCCTTGGCCCCAGGCGGTGCGGTCGCCCGTGGCGCCAATCGCATTCAAGAACCCTTCACCTTCAAACGATGCCGTGCCGCTGCCGGCGGGCCGGTCCTCTTTTTGCAGAATGTCCGGGGTACGCGCAATAAAGTTGGCATCCACGCGGATTTCCGTGCTGGCCTGCGACAAAGCCGCATCGAGCTGATCGAATTGTTCATAACCGACGCAGGCGGCGTCCAGGCTGTCGAGTCGGCCGAGCATTTTCAACCCCGTTTTTTCCGGATGCTTCAGAAATGCGTTCAGTGCCGCCGGCGAGGAAAATTTCAGCACCGCCTCGTGCGGCCGTGCGCCGGGCTGCTCCAAAAGCCGTTGCCAGCTTTGCCGTTGGCGTTCCCCGGCGTCAAGCACCGGTGCGGTAGACGCGATTTTTTGTCGCGGCGTGGAAACTACGGACTGCGGCTGGAGGAAGGTCTGGGCGCCGGCCGATTTTTCCACGCTTGGGCCGCTCCGGTGCGATTGCGGCGGCGGGTGGGAAAAGTCCCGCCACCAGACCAATAGCACAGCTCCGGTGAGCAGAGCCAGCAAGACCACTGTTTTTGCGCGCGCTCCCCGGCCGGCCTGGCCGTTGCCGGCGCCTTTTTCAGGTCGCGCCTCGGGTGGGGCGAGGTTAGGCATGGATCGTGGCCCGCTTTCCGGCGTGAACCGCTGGTTCCCGCACGACTATCCGTACATTGCAACGACTTTAGCCTGCCGGAAATGCGAAGGCAAGCCCGTTCTCTTCCATGGGTGACGCTGTTGGGAACCCCCTTTTGAGGAAAGGCGGTTCCCAAACCCTCCGTCAAACCTGTTTGTGCCTTTGCGGATTTCGCAGGCCGCCGTTGTGCGATAGGCCACGACTGGGAT
>CAITYL010000221.1 GCA_903896595.1 uncultured Lentisphaerota bacterium | reverse complement strand
CGTGTCAAATTATCGCGGCAACCCTGCCTGGCCCCCTTCGCCGCGTACCTACGGCACGCGAAATGGGGGGGTGGCAAATCAGGGGCTGAAGCCCCTGCCTATTCCCGCCCCGTCCCGCTGGGACGGGAAAACCGCAACCGTGGAGTTCTGCCAAACTCCAGGGCCAGGGGCGTTGCCCCTGGCTACGATGCCGATGCGCCTTCAGCGCGCCAAAACCGGGACTTTTGAAAACCGCTCAGCTGAAATAAAGCGGACGCTTGATTTCAGCTTGCTGCTTTCCCCGTTTCCGCTTTCACCCGGCCCACCGCCTTGAAGAAGGTGTAGCAGAAGACGCCGTCGGGTTCGGCGGTGCGATAGAGGTCGCGCACGCCCTGATCAAACTCGTCGGGACGCAGCAACGCTGCTGCCACGGCGGCCTCCCGCACCCCCGCGATCATCACGGTGAAGGTCTTGCGGATGAAGCCGTCCACCAGCGCCGGCCGGCTGCCGTCGACATAGACCAGGCGCGGCGACACCGCCACCTCCTGAAATCCGGCGCGGGTCAGCAACGGAAACAGTTCGCGGCCGATCAGGGCGTTGCCGCCCGCCCGGCGCTGCAGCTCGACCTGGCAGGCCACGGCCCGGCGCGCCAGGACACTGTCGGGATGAAAAGAGGTGGAGCCGTGGTCGCCCTCAATGGCCACCAGCGTGCCGCCCGGCTTTATCATGTCGCGCAGAAGATTCAGTGCGGCAACCGGTTCCGGCAGGTGCTCCAGCACGAAGCAGAGCACCACGTGGTCGAAGGAGTGCGGGGCGAAGGGCAGGTGAAAAATGTCCGCCGGCTGGAACTCGACATTGCGCAGTCCCGCGGCGGCGGCCGCCGCCCGCGCCTGCGCCACCGAGGCCGGCGAGAGGTCGATGGACACGAATCGGACATCGGGGTTTTGCGCCGCCATGATCAGCGTCTGCGCGCCGACGCCGCATCCGGCCTCCAGCACGCGGCTGCCCGGCGGGAACAGCGTGTCGCCGTGGATCAGTTCGGCCAGGGTCGATGCCTGGTCGCGCAACCGGACACCCTCGGTCCGGTCATAGCCGTGGACATAAGCTGTGGTCATGGTCGTTGAATCACCCGCTGCAACTCTTCGCCAATATAGCGTTCAGGCCACGCCCAGCGGGCACGGACAGGCACGGACTCACACGGACATACACGGACCGGCAATTTCTGTCCGTGACTGTTTGTGACTGTCCGTGTGCGTCCGTGTATGTCCGTGCAACTTCACGCCTCACGAGTCACGTTTCACGGATCACGCTTCACGATTTGATTGCCTCTGCCCGGCGTATACGGTTCCTCCATGCCGGACCAACCGTTGCGCATCTGCCATCTGATCACCCGCATGATTGTCGGCGGGGCGCAGGAGAACACCCTGCTGAGCGCCCGCGGCCAGGCGGCCGACGGGCACGCCGTGACCCTAGCCACCGGGCCGAGCCCCGGCCCCGAAGGGCGCCTGCTCGACCGCATGGCTGCGCCGGGCGTCACCGTCGCCGAGATCCCGCACCTGATTCGCGAAGTGCGGCCGTGGCAGGACGCCCTGGCCTGCCGCCGCCTGGTCCGCTTCTTCCGCGACCAGCGCTTCGACGTCGTCCACACCCACTCCTCCAAGGCCGGCATCCTGGGCCGGCTGGCGGCGCGCCGCGCCGGCGTGCCGCTGGTGGTGCATACCGTCCACGGCCAGGCCTTTCACGCCAACGAACGCTGGTGGCGCAACCGCCTGTTCATCCTCGCCGAACGCCGGGCCGCCCACGCCTCCGACCGCATCTTCGCCGTCTGCCAGGCCATGGTCGACCAGTGCGTCGCCGCCGGCATCGCCCCGGCCGCCAAGTACCAGGTCGTCTACAGCGGCATGGAACTGGAACCGTACCTCACCGGCCGGCGCGACCCGGAACTGCGCCGGCAGCTCGGCATCCCCGAGCACGCCCCCGTGGTCGGCAAGATCGCCCGCCTGTTTGAGCTCAAAGGGCACGACTGCCTGCTGGCCGCCGCCGCCCAGGTCATCCGCGAGGTACCCGAAACCCGTTTCCTGCTGGTCGGCGACGGCCTCCTGCGCCCCGCCCTGGAAACCGCCGCCGCCCGGCTCGGCATCCGCGACCGCGTGGTCTTCGCCGGCCTGGTCTCCCCGGCCGAGGTGCCGCGCTACGTGGCGCAGATGGACATCCTCGCGCATCTCTCGCTGCGGGAAGGGCTGCCGCGCGCCGTCGTCCAGGCCTTCGCCGCCGGCCTGCCCGCCGTCGGCTACCCGCTCGACGGCACCCCCGAGGTCATCCGCGACGGCCAGACCGGCCGGCTCTGCCCGGTCGGCGACGCGGCAGCCGTCGCCGCCGCCCTGCTGGAGCTGCTGCGGAGTCCGCAGGCGGCCCGGGCCATGGGCGCCGCCGGCCGCGCCCTGGCCGTTGAACGCTTCGACTGGCGCCACATGGTCACCGACCTGGAAACCGCTTACCGCGCTGGATTAAGCTGTAAGCTGTTGGGAACCCCCTTTTAAGGAAAGGCGGTTCCCAAACCCTCCGTCAAACCTTTTTGTGCCTTTTTGCGGATTTCACAGGCCGCTCCAGCGCAACAATCCACGGCTGGGGCAACCGGGGCGGCCTGCGGAATCCGCAACCGGAGTTGCGCCAGACTCCGCATTTGACTATGTTTTATGGCGGTATAGTTACAGGTGTCGTTTCCCGGACCCAACGCCCACCGGCATAACGGTAAAAAGGACCTCCCGTCATGATGCCCCGCTTTATTCACACCCAAGTCAGGATCGTCCTGCTGGCCGCCGTCGGCCTGCTGCTGGCGCCGGTGTTGCGCGCCGCCGACCCCGCCCCCGTCCCCGCCAAGGCGGCGGACGCGGAAAAGCCCGCCAAGACGGAAAAGGCCGACAAAAAAGCCGCCAAGGTCAAAAAGGATGACGCTGCTCCCGCCAAGGAGAAAGCGGAAGCCGCCCCCACCGGCCTGCCCACCGGCGTGGACGAGGAAATGGTCAAAAAGGCCTACCCCGAACTGTACAAAATGAAGGAAAAAACTCTAATCTTGGGCGCCGACATCCGGGCGCTCAACGCCGATGGCACCAGCAAGGGCAAGAAAAAGGCCGAGAAGGACCTGCCCAAGCTGGAAAAACGCTTCAAAACCCTGCTGGACAAGCTGACCAAGGAATATGAGAAACAGCTCAAGCCGGTCGATGCCGAGAAAGAAACCTTGGTCGCCCAGGACGCCGAGCTTTCAACCAAGATCAGCGAAGCTGAAAGCGCCGGCAAAAAGAACGACAAACTGACTTTGGCCAAAACCGACCTGACCAAGCGCCTGGAGGCCAACGAGCAAAAAGCGACCATTCTCCGCTGGCTGACCACCATTCCGCCCGTTGACGACAAATGAGTCCGGCGCCTCTTTCCGATTACACCCTGCGCTACCCGCCGGTCATCCGTTTCGGCTGGGGGGTGCGCCGGGAACTGCCGGCGCTGCTGCGGGAAGCCGCCGCCGCGCCGGCGGTCTTTTTTGTCGGCTCGTCCAGCGCCCTGAGCAGCGCGCGCGTCGAGGAATTGCGCGAGCTTTGCGGCGGCTGGCGCGGCCAGTTCTTCGGAGTGCCCCATGATCCGCCCCTGGCCTGCATTGACGAACTCGCCGCCCGCCTCCGCGCCAGCGGCGCCAATCTGGTGGTCGCCGCCGGCGGCGGCAGCACATTGGACGCCGCCAAGGCCGCCGCCATCCTGGCCCCCGCCAATCTCCCGGTGACCGCCGTGTTTCAGGGCCGGCTGCCCGCGCCAAACTCCGGCCTGCCGTTTTTCGCCCTGCCGACCACCGCGGGCACCGGCGCCGAAATCACCAACAACGCCGTCCTCACCGACCCGGCGGCCGGCGACAAGAAATCGATCCGTTCCCCCGGCATGATCGCCCGCGCCGCCCTGGTGGATGTCGAACTCACCCTGTCCCAGCCCCCCAATCTCACCGCCTGGAGCGGGCTTGACGCCCTGACCCAGGCCGTGGAATCGTACCTGTCCAACCGGGCCAGCGCGCCCACCCGCGCCCTGGCCGCCGCCGCCGCCGCCAAGCTGTACGCCCACCTGCCGGCCGCCGTCGCCGACGGCACCGACCGCGCCGCCCGCACTGCCGTGGCCGAAGGCAGCCTGCTCTCCGCCATGGCCTTTTCCCAAAGTGCTCTCGGCGCCGTTCACGGCCTGGCCCATCCCATCGGCGCCCTGACCGGCCTGCCCCACGGCCTGACCTGCGCCATCCTGCTCCCCCATGTCTTGCGCCTCAACGCCCCCGCCTGCGGCGCGCTCCTGGATGAACTGGCCGCCGCCTGCGGACTCCGCACCGGGCCGGACTTGGTGGACGCCATCAGCGGGCTCTGCCATGACTTGGGCGTACCCGCCGACTTCCGCACCGCCAAGCTCCGCCGGGAACGCATCCCCGACATTCTGGCCCGCTGCCGCAGCAACAGCATGGGCGCCAATCCCCGCGCCCTCACCGACGCCGAGATCACCGCCTTCCTCGCCCCCCTCCTGGCGCCGTGAACAGAAAAACCATGTTTGTTGTACCGACTTTAGTCGGGGCTGTTCGGTTCCCGGCAACGTTCCGCCGGCTGAAGCCGGTACAACAAACATGACGCGCAAGCCGGGCATCCCGTTCCATGACGTCCGTTTCACCGCACCTCAAACACCATGCCCACCACCACCAATCTGACGTGGACCTTTCCGGCCATCGGTGTGTTTCACTGCGCCGCGCGGCATCCCTATGACGCCGCGCGCCAGGGAACGCTGGCGCCCGGCAACCCCGGCGAGGTCCGGCTGCTGCCGGGACGCAATTTCGAGCAGGCGGTGCGCGACCTGGACGGGTTTTCGCATGTCTGGCTGCTCTACGTGTTCCACCACAACCCGAACTGGAAACCGCTGACCGCCCCGCCCCGGGGCCGGCGCAAGGTCGGGGTGTTCGCCAGCCGCGCGCCCTACCGCCCCAATCCCATCGGCCTGAGCTGCGTGGCGCTGGACGGGGTGGACGGGCTCACCGTCCGCGTCCGCGGCCATGACCTGCTCGACGGCACGCCGATCCTGGATCTCAAACCCTATATCCCCTATGCCGACAGTGTACCTGACGCGCGCACCGGCTGGCTGGAAACGGCGGCTGCCACCGCGCCGGTCTGGCAGATCACGCTGGCGCCGCCGGCCGAGGCCCGCCTGCGCTGGCTGGAGGACCAGGGGGTGGCCGCGCTCCGGCCGTTTCTGGAACAGCAGCTCCGGGAAGACCCCACCAGCGGTCACCGCAAGCGCGTCCGCGCCCTGGCCGGGGACCGCTGGGAAATCGCCTACCGCACCTGGCGTGCGGAGTTCGCAACCGATCCGGCGGCCCGGACCGTCACCATTCTGGACCTGCGCTCCGGCTACGCCGCCGCCGACCTGGCCGGCGCCCGCCCCGACCGTCACGGCGACCACGCCCTGCACCGCGCCTTTCAAGTCGCATTTTCACTCACCTGATACTACTTTTACTTAAAAACCATTCTCTCACGGAGGCACAGAGAAATAACTTGCCTTTCTCCGTACCTTTTTGGCCGCGTCCCCGACGGTCAACTCAGCGTAGCGGAACCCGGTTTTTCACCACAGAGGACACAGAGAGCACAGAGAGGCGAATTAATGCGTACTGGAGAGAAAAAAGGGGGATTTTTGTCGATTTATTGCACAAAACAATTGCATATTTCGGCTGTTTTTATGAAACAAGAGACGTTGTTTTTCGGGTAAAAATGGCGAAAAATATCAGCGCCCTTGAAAGACGATTTGGGAAGACAAGCCTTTGTTTTCATCCAAACTTTCAAAAGTCCCCGTCAAGGTGACACCGTTTTTGGAGTGCGGCAATTCCTTTGCCGCTTTTTATATCGGCGTTATTTCAAGACCGGGAGCCGCCCGTCCTCGGGCGGACAACGACGGCGTCACACCAGTTCCGTCCTTATT
>CAITYL010000220.1 GCA_903896595.1 uncultured Lentisphaerota bacterium | reverse complement strand
CCCTCAACCGCCCAACCCCTCAACCCCTCAACCCCTCAACCCCCCGAGGTTCATCCCATGTCATCATCCACCCCTTTTTCCGCCGTGGTCTGCGGGGCCGGCGGCATTTCCAATGCCTGGTTCCCGCCGCTCCAGGCCGAGGGGGTCCGGGTGGCGGCAGTGGTCGATCTCCGGCTGGAGAGCGTCCAGACCCAGATCGCCAAGTACGGACTGGCGGATTGCGAAGCCGCCACCGACCTGGCGGCCACGCTCAAAAAACACCGGCCCGACTTCGTCCTCGACCTGACCATTCCCGAGGCCCACTGCGCCGTCACCTGCACCGCGCTCCGGGCCGGCTGCCATGTCATCGGCGAAAAGCCCATGGCCGCCACCCTGGCCCAGGCCCGAAAAATGGTCCGCACCGCCGAACAGACCGGCCGCCTCTACATGGTCAGTCAGTCCCGGCGCTGGGAACCCCGGCATTACACCGTCCGCGACACCGTGGGCGCCGGCCGCCTCGGCACCCTGACCACGCTCAACTGCGACTTCTACATCGGCGCCCACTTCGGCGGCTTCCGCGACCAGATGCCCAGTCCACTCATCCTCGACATGGCGATCCACCACTTCGACCTGGCCCGCTTCTTCGGCGCCGGCACGCCAGTGGCCGTTTACGCCCACGAATTCAATCCGCACGGCTCCTGGTACCGGGGCGACGTCGCCGCCACCTGCATCTTCGAGATGGAAAACGGCGCCGTCTTCACCTACCGCGGTTCCTGGTGCGCCGAGGGTTGTCCCACCAGCTGGCACGGCGACTGGCGCCTGGTCGGCGACCGCGGCACCCTGATCTATGAACAGGACCAGGACCCCCGCGGCCAACTGCTGGCCGGCCCCGAGGAGGGATTCAACCGGCCACTCAAAGAACTGGAAATCACCCCCGGCCGGCCGCCGCAGAACGGCATGCACGGCGCCCTGCTGGAAATGCTCGATTTCCTGAGGACCGGGAAAACGCCCCAGACCGAGTGCCACGACAACATCCAGTCCCTGGCCATGGTCCTCGCCGCCATCCACAGCGCCAAACTCAAACGCCGCGTCCGCATCCCGGTGACCTAGTACCCAGTAAAGCTTAAATCTTCACCACGAAGGCACGAAGGACACGAAGTTCGATCGAAGCGTTTCAATGGCAAAATGAGCGCTAAAAACACCTCTTCGATTTATCTTCGTGCTCTTCGTGTCTTCGTGGTGAATCCGGAATTTTAAGTTTTACAAGGTAAAAGTGTTCCATCGCTGACGGTTTCCCTGCGCCTCCGCGCCTCTGCGGAAAGCTGGTATGGCTTGTGATACAGGCTTGCACTCCGGCGGAATCCCGCCGCCGCGTTACATTAGGCGGATTCGGCCGGGGCCGCGGCATTTGGTTTGTTTCTCCGTGCCTTTGTGCCTCTGTGAGAAAATGGTTTTGAAGCAAAAGTAGCCACCGCCGCAAGCAGCGCCAACCGTCATCGCATGCTTTTATCCGTAAACAACTTACAGACACATTTCCGGCTGCCCGGCGGGCGGGTGGCACGGGCGGTGGACGGCGTGTCGTTCACCCTGGACGCCGGCGAGACCCTGGCGCTGGTGGGCGAGTCCGGCTGCGGCAAGTCGGCCACCGCCTTCTCGATCATGCGCCTGCTGCCCGCCAATGCCGTGCATCCGGGCGGCAGCATCCTCTTTGACGACGAGGACCTGCTCCAGTTGCCCGAGGAGGAAATGGCCCGCCGCCGCGGCGACCGCCTGGCGATGATCTTCCAGGAGCCCATGACCTCCCTCAACCCGCTGCACCGCATCGGCCGCCAGATCGCCGAACCGCTGCGCCTGCACCGCGGCATGGACCGGCGCGAAGCGGCGCGCGAGGCGGAAGCCCTGCTCCGCCGCGTCGGCATTCCGGACCCGGCCGAACGCGCCCGCCATTATCCGCACCAGTTGTCCGGCGGCATGCGCCAGCGGGTGATGATCGCCATGGCCCTGGCCTGCCGGCCGCGGCTGCTCATCGCCGACGAACCCACCACCGCCCTCGACGTCACCATCCAGGCGCAGATCCTGGCCCTGATCCGCGAGTTGCAGGATGAGACCGGCATGGCGGTGCTCTTCATCACCCATGACCTGGGCATCGTCAACCAGATCGCCGAACGGGTCTGTGTGATGTATGCCGGGCGCATTGCCGAGCACGGGGCGCGCAAAGACGTGTTCACCGCCCCCGCCCATCCCTACACCCGCGCCCTGTTCCAGTCGCTGCCCCTGGACCGGCCGCCGCGCCAGCCGCTGGCCGCCATTCCCGGCATGGTCCCGGCCGCCACCGACTGGCCGGCCGGTTGCCGATTTCATGACCGCTGCCCGTTTGCCTTCGCCCCCTGCCCCGTAGCGGTGAGCCCCCTGTACACCATCGTCCCCGGCCATGCCGCCGCCTGCCATTTGCTGGCACCCGAGGCCGCGGCCCGCCCGCCGCCGCCCCCCGTTTTCGTCACCACCCTGCCGGCTTCAGCTCCCCAACCACCAGCCCCGGCCGACGCCCCCCTTGTCACACCCTTGCTGGAAGTCAGCGACTTGCGTGTTCACTACGCGGTGGGCGGCGGTCTGTTCGCCGGGCCGCCGCGCCTAGCCCGGGCGGTGGACGGCGTGTCGTTCACCCTCAATCGCGGCGAAACCTTCGGCCTGGTGGGCGAGTCCGGCTGCGGCAAGACCACCGTCGGCCTGGCCATCCTGCGGCTGCTGCGGGAAACTCGCGGCCGCCTGGTCTTTCTTGGCCGCGACATGCTGGCCTGGGACCGGCGCGAACTCCGCCAGATGCGCCGGCACCTGCAGGTGGTGTTTCAGGATCCGCTGGCCGCCCTGTCGCCGCGCCTGACCGTGGAACGGCTGGTCGGCGAGGGGCTGACCGTGCACCGGCCCGAACTGACAGCGACGGACCGGCGCGCGGCCGTGCTCCAGGCCCTGGCCGAAGTCGGCATGGACGCCGCCGCCCTGGGGCGCTACCCCCACGAATTTTCCGGCGGCCAGCGCCAGCGCATCAGCCTGGCCCGCGCCCTGGTGCTGGAGCCGCAGCTGCTGGTGCTCGACGAACCGACCAGCGCCCTCGACGTGTCCGTGCAGGCCCAGATCCTCAACCTGTTGCTCGACTTGCAGGCGCGCCGGCGCCTGACCTGCCTGTTCATCAGCCACAACCTGGCCGTGGTCCGCCACATGAGCGACCGCGTGGCGGCGATGTACCTGGGGCACTTGGTGGAAACCGCGCCGGCCGACGTTCTGTTCGCCAACCCACGCCACCCCTACACTCAGGCGCTGCTGGCGGCCGTGCCCGATCCGCGCGTCCAGCGCCCCTTCGTCCGCCTCGCCGGCGACGTGCCGTCGCCCCTTGATCCGCCCTCCGGCTGCCCCTTTCATCCCCGGTGCCCGCAGCTGGCCGCCGCCCCGCCGGGCACCCCCTGGGCCGCCGCCTGTCCCCGCACCCGCCCCGAACTCCTGCCCGCCCCCGCCGGCGCCCACGTCGCCTGCCATGCGGTCCAGGCCAGCGGCACATCTTCGTGAGAATAATTCTTTTTAAAAAACTCGATAAAAGACGAGACCACGATGAATCTCAACAATATTTTGAAACGTAATAATATTGATCCGCAGCAAGTTCTTGTATTTCGTCATTGACCACGTGAACCTCAGCTAAACAAACAGCTATCCCGGTTGGCAGCAGAAGAACCGGACGTATTCAACGCATATCAACAAATTCAAAAGGAGAAACTGGAGAACGTAATGCAAGCAATGGCGACGGCGGAAATAATTTGCTTCAGCAACGTGATCCAAATAAGTTTCTCTTCACCATCCTCGAACGAGTCTCGCCGGACGCAGACAAGAACGAAGTGATCTGCCTTGAAAATTCATGGAAGAAACGGCTGCACACACGTAAGCCATATGGCTTCAACGACAATTAAGTGATCAGATTTACAGCCAGTTTTCCACATGCAAGCCCGGCACCCGTGCGAAGTGACGTTCATTGCCGGTGACGAGCGTGCAGTCGTGGGCCAGCGCGGTGGCGGCAATTTGAATATCCGGCCAGGCCAGCGGTCCACCGGCCTTCTCCAACGCCGCCCGCAACTCGCCAGCCTGAAACGCCACCAGCCGATCAAAGTCCAAAACCATGACGCGCGGAAGAATTTCCTCGCTGATGAGCCGGCGCAGCCGGTCCGGCTGTTCGCTGCGCGCCGCGCCATAGGTCAACTCGGCCAACGTCACCGCGCTGATGCATTGCCGTTCAGACGCCAACAACGCCAAGCGGGACAGCAACCGGGCGGATGGCCGGGGCTTCAGGACATTGCTGACAATGTCGGTGTCAAAGAGAAACATCGCGCCCCGCAGCCTCGCGTTGACGCTCAGCGTAAATGCGGTCCACGGCCCGACTAAAGGCGGCATCCGCCGGCCAATGCCGGGCCACTTCCGCAAGACCGCCACCACACGAAGCCTGCTCAAGCGACTGCAAATCCTCAAGATTGACCAGTGCCGCGACCGGCTGCCCGCGCTTGGTAATGATCACGCGACGCCCGGCGTGCGCGCTACCGGAGACATAGGCGGAAAACCGGCGCTTAGCCTCGGCCACTGGAACCTTGAGCGTTTTCATAGTAGTCAATATGACCTGTTCGCCGGCAAAAACAAACGTCACTTTTGCGGATTCCGCAGGCCGTTCCAGCGCAACAATCCACGATTGGGGCAACCGGGGTGGCCTGCGAAATCCGCAAAAAGGGGTTCCCAACCGACACACGTGTCGGGCACCCGCGACGCCAGGGGAATGGCATCCGGCGATGGCGCGATTATACTTTGACTCAGGCTGGAACCGGTCGGATTAAGTTTAATATTCTGCGGTTCAACATTCGGCACTCTGCGGTTCGTTTTTTTCACCCAACGCAGCATATCCCCCCATGAAACCTTACTTCCCGCCCCCCGAATATCATACGCCGGCTGATTTCCGGCCCCGGCTGCTCCACCGGTTGCTGCCGCGCGGCCTCTCGTTCTACTCGGGCGTGCTGCGCTGCGTCGCCCGCGCCCAATATTACGCGGCCCGCGGCCGCTTCGACCAGACCGAGTTGGGCAACACCTCCGCCCTGGCCATCCGCCTGTTCGAGCAGTCAGGCGCCCGCTTTCATATCACCGGTCTGGACCACTTGGGCACCGTCAAGGGCGGTGCGGTGATCATCGGCAACCACATGAGTTCCCTCGAAACCTTCGCCCTGCCCTGCCTGGTCATTCCGTTCAAGCCGATCTGTTTCGTCATCAAGGAAAGCCTGCTGCACCACCCCCTGTTCGGCGCCATCATGCGCGCCCAGACCACGGTCGCGGTAAGCCGGACCAATCCGCGGGAAGATCTGGCCGCGGTGCTGAAAGGCGGCGAGCGCGTGCTGGGCGAGGGGTGTGCCTTCTGCCTGTTCCCCCAGTCCACCCGCCAAGTGCCCTTTGACGAAAGCAAGTTCAACACCCTCGGCGTCAAGGTTGCCCGCCGCGCCGGCGCGGCGGTCGTCCCGGTGGCCCTGCGCACCGATTATTGGGGTAATGGCAGTGTGGTCAAGGACATGGGCCCGGTGGGCCGCTGCCGCGATGTCAACATCGCCTTTGGCGCGCCGCTGTCGCCCGAACTGTCCCAGGCGGAATTGCACGGCCAGGTCGTCGCCTTCATCCGCGAACACCTGACCCGCTGGGGCGTGCCGATCATCGGCGCCGCCCCCGCCAGCGCCACAGCCGTTTAGCCGGACAATGTTGGGGCCACCCTTTTGGAAAAGGGGGTTCCCAACATCGTTCGATAAAACGGGTAGACAGCTGCATTCGCCCGGCCCATGGATTTTCGGCGACTACCAGACTAAAGTGGTTTGGCTTTCCCCGTCAGGTTCTCTGAACCCCAAACTGTCCACGGGAGGTTACCATGGAATTCTACGAAGCTCTCAAGGCCCGGCGCAGCATCCGCGGTTTCAAGCCCGATCCGATCCCCGAAGCCGTGCTGGCGCGCGTCTTGGAGGCGGTGCGCATCGCCCCCTCCGCCTGCAACCTGCAACCGTGGAAGTTCCTGCTGGTCCAGTCGCCGGCCCAGCGGGAGCTGGTCGGATCCTGTTACCCCCGTGGCGAGTGGCTGCGCCAGGCGCCCCTGATCGTGGTCGCCCTCGGCAATCGCAATCAGGCCTGGAAACGGGTGGACGGCACCAGCGCCCACGTCATCGACGTCAGCATCGCCATGGAACACCTGATCCTGGCCGCCACCGCCGAGGGCCTCGGTACCTGCTGGATCTGCGCCTTCGACCAGGCCCTATTGCACGCCAAATTGGGGCTGGCCCCCGAATGGGACGTGGTGGCCATGACGCCCGTCGGCTATCCCCAGGCGGAACCGCGCCCCTTCGTCCGCAAAGAGCTCGCCGACCTGTCGGCCCGGTTATAGCCTCACTCCAGCACCACCGGCCCCAATGTTCTTCACCACAGAGAACACAGAGATGCCAAACTAGAGGGTCTGGTGTGACGCCATCGAGTTCCGCGGCTCCCGGTCTTAAAATAGCGCCGACGTTGCCCTGCGGCGTTGACTTATCGGGTATTAAAAAGCGGCAAACTTAAAATCTAGTTCTTGAGGTTGGCACTATGCGCGCCCCCAAATAATCTTCATGCTGCCCGACCCCTTTTACCCCGTCACGACTAACGTTCCGGGCTCGGCTGCCCCCCCCTCAACCCCTCAACCCCTCAACCCCTCAACCCCTCAACCGCCCAACCCCTCAACCGCCCAACCCCTCAACCGCCCAACCGCGCTTGCATTTCCCGCCCCCGCTGTTAAAATATTAACATCTCTACTTCACGGGAGAAGGCTTGATGGATCCGGTGGAAAAGAGGCTTGGCGTGGTGGCGGTGCTGCTGGACCGTGGCAGTGCCCCGATTGATCAAGTCAATGGGCTGATCTCCAGCTTCGGCGACGGCGTCATCGGGCGGCTCGGCCTACCCTATCCCGACCGCGGCGTGGCGATCATCACCTTGGTGGTGGACATGCCGGTCGATCGCGTCAGTGCCCTCACCGGCAAGTTGGGCAATCTCCCGGGAGTTCAGGTCAAGTCGATCATGACCCGCGCCCCCGAATAGGAGAGCCCGCGATGTACGATCCCAAGTCGAAACACGCCGCCGAATTCATCGCTGACGGTGAAATTCTCGATACGCTGGCCTACGCGCAAGCCAACAAGCATAACCGCGCCTTGATCGACAGCTTGATCGAACGCGCGCAGGACTGCAAGGGGCTCAGCCACCGCGAAGCCGCCGTGCTGCTGGAATGCGACCTGCCGGACGAAATCGACAAAATGTTCGCCCTGGCCCAGACGATCAAACAGCGCTTTTACGGCAACCGCATCGTGATGTTCGCTCCCCTCTATCTCTCCAACTATTGCATCAACGGCTGCCTCTATTGCCCCTATCACCTCAAGAACCAAAAGATCTCCCGCAAAAAGCTGACCCAGGAGGAGATTGCCCGCGAAACCGCGGCGCTGCAAGACATGGGGCACAAGCGCCTGGCCTTGGAGACCGGCGAGGACCCGGTGCACAACCCCATTGAGTATGTGCTGGAAAGCATCCAGACGATTTACAGCATCAAGCACAAAAATGGCGCCATCCGCCGCGTCAATGTCAATATTGCCGCCACCACGGTGGAGAACTATCGCAAGCTCAGGGACGCCGGCATCGGCACCTATATCCTCTTCCAGGAAACCTACAACCGGCAGAGTTACGAGGAACTGCATCCCACCGGCCCCAAGCACGACTACGCGTATCACACCGAGGCCATGGACCGGGCCATGGCCGGCGGAATTGACGATGTGGGGATCGGCGTCCTCTTCGGCCTGAACCTGTATCGTTATGACTTGGTCGGCCTGCTCATGCACGCCGAACATCTGGAGGCGGCCATGGGCGTCGGCCCACACACCATCAGCGTGCCCCGCATCCGCCCCGCCGATGACATCGACCCGAACACCTTCTCCAACGCCATCACGGACGACGTGTTCGCCAAGATCGTGGCGATCATCCGCATTGCCGTGCCCTACACCGGCATGATCGTCTCCACCCGCGAGTCACAGGCCACCCGCGAACGGGTGCTGAAACTGGGCGTCTCCCAGATCAGCGGCGGCTCGCGCACCAGCGTCGGCGGCTACGTCAAACCGGAAGCGGCCAACGACAATTCCGCGCAGTTCGAGGTCAACGACACCCGCACCCTGGACGAGATCGTGAACTGGCTCCTGGGGCTCGGTTACATTCCCAGCTTCTGCACCGCCTGCTACCGCGAAGGGCGCACCGGCGACCGCTTCATGCAACTGGTCAAGTCCGGGCAGATCGCCAACTGCTGCCAGCCCAACGCCCTGATGACGCTCAAGGAGTATCTGGAGGACTATGCCGCGCCCGACACCAAGCAAAAGGGAGAAGCACTGATCGCCCGGGAACTCCTGCGCATTCCGAGCGAGAAAGTCCAGGCGATTGCCGCCCGGCACCTGGCCGAGATGCAGAGCGGCCAGCGCGATTTCCGCTTCTGATCACCAACGTGACACAGGCAATCTTGCCGGTCAAAACGTCAAGCAGGCAATCCTGCCTGCGTGTCTTTGGTAACACATGCGTTTTTACCGGTTCCGGCCGCAGCCGCCCGCCATCCCCGGATACCAGGCGCAATCCGGTCAAACAAAACTGTCTCACGCGGAGACGCGGAGTTCGCGGAGGTTAAAATGCACCGTTTTTGGATTACGGCAATTCCTTTGCCGCTTTTTAATATCGGCGTTATGTCAAGCCCGGGAGCCGCCCGTCCTCGGGCGGACAACGACGGCGTCACACCAGTTCCGTCCTTCTTCATTGAGCCACCGTCCGTCAACACCAATTATGCGCGTCTCCGACGATGACGGGTTCGTCCGCCCGAGGACGGGCGGCTCCCGGTTATGGGAAAGCGCCGTTACTTTTGAAAACACCCCGTGTGAGTGGAATTAACGCCAATGAGACGTTGCTGGCTCAGGCATAATAACCGGCGTAGCGCTCCATGGCGTCCATGACGGCCCGCACATTGTCCACCGGCACGCCCGGATAGAGGCCGTAAATCATCATCAGGCCGCCCTGCCGACAACCCAGTTTCGTCACCTCCTCGCGAATCAGTGCATCGATCTGCCCAGGAGTGCCGCGCGCCGTAACCTGCTGGCGGTCAATATCCAGCTCGACACAGACCCGGCCGGCCAGCGTGCCGGCGATCCAGTCGATGCCATTCACCAAGTCCTGCAGGTTCACCACCTCAACGCCCCCCTCCAGCAGATCGGGCAGGAGCGTGCGCAGATCGCCGTCAGAGTGCATGTGGACAATGCAGCCCTGGTCGCGCGCCGGCTTCATCAGGCGCTGGTAAACCGGCTTGATGAAACGGCGGAACAGCTCGGGGGACAACATGGGGCCGACTTGCATGCCCAAATCTTCCGGATAACTCATCAGATCGGGCTTCAGTTCCAGCCACCGGGCCACCAGCCGGGCGTTGAACGTCTCCACCATCTCCAGCAGCGCCTGGAACGGCGGCGGTTCATCGAGTAGGTCGAAGATCAGGTTTTCATAGCCGCGCAAATCTTGCAGGCGGAGAAAGGTGTGCCCGTGCGGCAGACCGCCACAAACCAGGCCGCCGGCCGCCCGCTGACGCCCAACCTGCGCGCGAACCAGCGACCAATCAAGTGGATAGGTGCCGTCCGTCGTCTCCGGATCGGGCACCCGGAACCCGGCAAACGCGCCCCAATCCCCCAGCGGATGCCCATGCACGGAACCGGTGATGCCGTCCTCGGTGGTTTTCCAAATACAGCCCCACGGATCCGTGTACGGCGCGTCCCGCCGCTGGTTGGGAAGCAGTACGGGCGTGACCGCGGCCTGCCGCGTGAACCCGGGAAAGAGCAGCGGGTGCGCCGCCATCAGTTCCTGAAGGACGTCCGGAGCGTAATGGTGCCAGCACGCCCCGTTGATGTGGAAGGTCATCGGGATCTGCTCGGGCCGTTCAAAGCGGATCGCCCGGAGGATGTTTTCGCGCGGGGTCATGGTGGTCCTGGTGACGGGCATGAACCGTTTAAAAACGGCTTAAGACTTTCTTGTTAAGCAAGTAATGGGCGGCCGAATGGAATAGGACCCTTGGGACCTTTGGGACCATTAAGACTCATAGGACAACCGGCCGCCCAACTGACGCCTCAGATTGTCCTCCTCCGTCCCAAGTGTCCTACAGGTCCCAATGGTCATCCCCCCCCCAAGGATAAACTTCGATCCACCTTCGTGTTCTTCGTGTCTTCGTGGTGAATGCATTCAAAAGGTGCAGTCAGGAATGGTTTCGACGGTGCCGGCGTGCCGGGCCGTTTCGGCCGCAAAAACCATCAGATGCGTCTCGTACGATTCACGCGCGCCCGAAAGAATCTTGCCGGGATCGCCGGTGGCGACGGCTGCGACAAACGCCTCCATGATCCGGTAATCGCCGCCGCCGTGGCCGCCGTCAATCGAACCGTCGGTCGCCGGGAGCTCCATGACCGTGGTCCGGTCGGTGAGAAAATCCTTGACGTGGATCCGCGCGCCGTCGCCGTAGATTTCCCCGCGCGTGCCGAAAATGCCGGTGCGCCGGTGCCCCATCCTGGTGAACCCGGTCATGGTGAAAGTGGCGGTGCGGCCCCCCTCGAATTCCATGTTCACGACCTGATGATCCACCACGTCATTGTCGCAGGCGTAGACGCAACGCCCGTAAGGCAGGGTGCGCAGGCCGCGCAGGACATCCGCCTCCGTGGTGGCGCCGATCCAGCTGGACTGGGAACGCTCCACTTGGCGCAGATAGATGCGCTTGGCGGAATACGGGCAATTGCCTTCTACGGCGCAGTCCAGACAGTGGTCGGCGGCGCCCGGGGGCCGGCATTCCGGGCGAAAATGCTTGAGTGAGCCGAAAGAACTGACCCGCCGGCAGGGCACGCCGAAGATGTAGCGCAACCAGTCGAGGTCGTGGCAGGATTTCGACAGCAGCATGGACGACGACAACGCCTCGTTGCGCCAGTTGCCGCGGACATAGGAGTGCGCGTAGTGCCAGTAGCCGAGCGGTTCCAGGTGCTGGATGCTGACCAGGTCGCCCACCGCACCGGCGTCCAGCAACTCTTTGAGCTTCCGCGTGTAATCCATGTACCGCAGCACGTGGCAGACGCCAAAAATCGTCCGGTTGCGGACGGCCGTCTCCGCAATCCGTCGGCACGCCTCGGCCGTGGGGGCCATCGGCTTTTCGAGCAGCAGATGGTACCCCCGGTCCATCAGGGCGATGGCGGGCTCGGCATGCAGCACGTCCTGCGTCGCCACCATCGCGGCGTCCGCGCAGCGCGGCCGGTTCAGCAGCTCCCGCCAGTCCGCAAACAGATTTTCCGGGGGAATGCCGTACTCGACGGCCATGCCCCGCCGGCACTCCTCGCGCGGCTCGGCAACGGCGATAATCCGCAACCGATCCGGGTGCGCCAAGGCGTAACGGGCATAAGTCGTGCCGCGACTGCCGCAGCCAACCACCAACATCGTCACCGGTGTCATGATGGAGTTTTCCTTATTTGATCTGCACCTTGCGCATTTGCGTGCGAATCTGGCCGTTCCTGTTGTCAAGCGGTGCGGAAGAACTTCACCGCGTTACGGCACCTCCCAGGCAGGCAAGATTGCCTGCCCCACGTTGAGGGCCGTCCATCCTTGGCGTTTAACGTGGCGCAGGCACTCTTGCCTGCGATGAACGTCGGCCAGGCAATCCTGCCTGGTCTCGAAACGATAGCGTCAGCCTCTTCACCTCATTTTTTTTATAAAACCGTACTTGTATTTTGCCATTTTTTTACTATCATAACTACAAATACCGGATTAAAAATGGATAAAACAGTCATTCATCATGCCAAAAACGGGCACGCCAGCCAGCCCCCCGGCAGCCTTCCCATCGAGTCCGGCGTGGTGACGTATCCGGTCACGGGCCACCGGCAGGAAATTCATGAGGCCTACGGCCTGTGGTTGTTCGCCTGCCAGCGGCAGGCCGTGTCACCGCCCATGCAGACGATCCAGCCGCGGCGCTTTGAGTTTTATGGTCTCTCGCACCTATTGAAGGGGCGCGGCCTGTACTGGACGCCAGACAGCGGCACCCCGCTCCGTTACGGGCCGGGCCAGGCGGTGCTCTCCCTGCCCGGCATGATCCAGGACTACGGCGGCGACGGCACGGAGTACCAGGAAGACTCCCTCTGTTTCACGGGACCGGTCGCCGACGCCCTGCGCGCGGCCGGCATCCTCCGGCACGGAGTGTTGGAATTGGGACTGACCCGCCGGCTGGCGCCGATCCTCGACCTCATGGCGGCACCGGCCCGCGAGGCGCAGATCCGGGCCAATCTCCTGCTGCAGAACTTGTTGGTCGACGTGTACTTCGCAAACAAGCCGCCGGCCGGGGGCCGGCACGCCGCACTCGCCCGGATTCTGAGTCAGATAGCCGCCGAACCGCAACGCTGGTGGCCAGTGCGGGAAATGGCCGACCAATGCGGCCTCAGCGAAAGCCAGTTCCGCCGCGTCTTCATCACCGAGACCGGACTTCATCCCAAGGTCTACGTGGACCAGTACAAGATGAAACACGCCGCCGCCCAACTCGTTTCCCGGCAGCTCACCGTTCTAGCGGCGGCGGCCGAAGTCGGCTATGCCGACCCCTACCATTTCAGCCGGCGTTTCAAGCAGGTCATGGGCCTGCCCCCGGAACAGTACCGCGCGCAAATGTCCCTCACCGGCCGGAGATCGGCTTCGCCAGGCTGAAGCTTGTTAGGCTGTAGGCGTTAGGTAATCCCGCTCTAACCCAGTATAACAAACGGCTTTCAAAAGTCGGATTTTTTACAGAAGGACGCAATGGTCGCGAAGGTCTGAAGTGAGTGTTGTGTGTAAATACGTTCTTTGCGGTCTTCGCGATCTTCTGTTCAAGGGAATTGCCGCATTCCCAGAACGGCGTTTCCTTGATCGTGACTTTTGAAAACGTGGCACAGGCAATCGTGCCTGTGTGGGACGTTCCGCGAGGCGGCAGAACCGTTCCCGCACGCGCTTGCGCCTGGCGGAGTTCTCTTTGCTTGTTGATCGGCAATCACTTGCCAACGGGTGCGCTACTTCGCGTCCAGCAACGCGGTCAGCTCGTCAATCATCTGGACGTCCGCCAAGTCAATGGGACGGGCAATGGCCAGCTTCATCGCCCGCAATCGCGCCAGGCTGGCGACGGGAACGGCAACGCCGCCCATCTGAACGAGTTCGGCGTCGGCAAGCAACTCGCTCATGACGGCGGCCGATTCCAGAAAGACATCCAAGACGTCGGCACCGCCCGGCGCATGGAAGGACAGGCATTGCCCGATGGCCAAGTCCGGCGTTGCCGCCAGGCCGCGCATGGCCGCCTGATCCGTGGCCAGCGCCAGCTGGTCCTGCAACGCCCGGAACAGATCATCCAGCGCCCGGGCCGGCACGACAATATCCACATCCAGGGTGGTTCGCGGCAATCCGTGCAAAGCCAAGGCGGCGCCGCCAATGACCACGAAATCAATCTTATCGTCCCCCAACTGGCGCAATAACTTCGCCCAAACGTCGCTGGCACCGTTTTCCGCCATGGCGCATCCGCTCCCCGATTTGTGCCCGTTCCGGCGTCAGGGCGTCACGCATTTCCCGACCGCCACGCAACGCCCAATCCAGCCGTTCAGCCGCCGGCAAGGCCATAAAGCGGCGGATGTGCTGACGCCGCAACTCGTCAAACGCCTCTTTGCTCATAGGATCAAGTCTAACCTTCGAGGCCGCCACTGTCAAGCTTCAGCCTAAACTCCGTAGACGGCCGTATCGAAGGGGGCGATTTCGAGCCGGGCAAGCTTGCCTTTGCCGCTGACCCGCGTGGCCGGGGTGAGCACCACGGCGCCGGCGGGCAACGGCAACCGCACCGTTCGGGAACTCCGGTTGAAGATGAAATGCAGGATTGACCGACCATCGGAGAGTTCCCGGAGATGAACATCCAACAGCGGCGGGGGTTGCCGCGGTGTGATCTTCCAACGCCGGCAGAGATCCCGCAACACGCCCACCAGGGTCGCGACCGCCATCGATGACTCCGTGGACCGCGTAGCGGCAAAAAAAGCCGCCCCCAAACTGGTGCCCAGAAAGACCGTCCGGTCCGTGGCCACGATGCCGGCCCGGCCATCCGCCCACGACGCCAGCACCGTACCGTTGCCCACCGGTTCCAGATAGTTCACATACTCGCCCGGCAAAACCGCATGCCCGGCATACGACAACGTTTCAGTAACTTCGCTGGGATAAACCCGCGACACCGTCCGCACCCCGAACAGTCGGGAAACCGCCTCGCCCGGCAGCCGCTCGTGGAGCCAGGTGTTGGCCTGCCGCAACCCGGTGCCTTCCTCGGCGATGATCCGGCCACCGCGTTTAACAAACGCGTCCAGCACCTTTGCCTGGGCGTCCGTCACCATGAACCACTCGGGAAGGTACAGCAGTTTGATCCCTTCCAAACGGTCGGCCAACTGGCGGCTGTCAATGAACCGGGGGACAAAGCCCGCTTCCCGGAACAGCGCGTACGCACCCTGAATGGCACGCTTGTAAGGGTATAAGCCATCGGCACTCCGCAGATCGAAGTTCCAGAAATAATAGTGGGACGGACCGCCGGTGTTTTCGATCCGGCTGATCAGGTCGCTGTCACGGTCGTAAACGATGGCCACGGCATCCTCGACCGGCTGGGCGCGCATGAGAAAATCTGAATATTGGGCCAGGACCGGCGCGATGCGGGCCGATTCATGGGTCACCGGCTTGAAGTCGCCGGACATTTCCACCAATCCCGAGAGATTGTCCTCATTGCCAAGACGCTCGGCGCGGTATTGCCAGAACACCAGCCCCTTCGCCCCGCCTGCCACCGCGGACCAGACCTTGAGCCGGAAATCCTCCAACGACACCGGGCGCAGCCAATTGCCCCAATCGGGGTACAACTCGTACACCCAAAAATAGGGCGACACGCCCCGCATCCAGTCCGAGATCAGGAACGGAAAGGCGTCATCGGCCGGCGAGGTGAAATGATTGGCCACCGGATAGGACGTGCCATAGAAATCCATGGCCGCCGCATTGGCCGCATCATCCGAACTGTCGCCGGCGGCGTCCTGAACCACGCTGCAACAACCAACGTGGCTGATGACCGGGCGCTGGGCATCAAGCTTTTTCACCGCCCGGTACATGAACTGAAGCCGTTGGGTGACGGCGTCAAACGCCCAGCGCCGCCACAGGAACAGTTCAACATAATCATAGGGCATGCCGGGCGGCATGACCGTATCCAGGCTTTCCCATGCTTTACCGAAGGTCTCATTCAGCGCGGCAACGCTTCCGTACTGCTCCCGTAGCCAGGCGCGATAGGCGGTAATGGAATGCCCGCACCCGCATTCCGCGATGGGACGGGAACGCGGCTCATTCCACACGTTCCACAGCAGCAGGTTCTTTCGCGCCCGGTAACGCCGCACCACCCGGGCCACAAACGCCTCCGCCCGCTTCACCACGCCGGGATGGTCGAAACAGGGAATCCAGCCGCCGATATAAAAGGCGCCGTGGGCGCCCGGCGCCAGCGGCTGCCCATGCATGTCCCGGCGCGTGCCGCCGTACTTGTGGAAAATGTAGTCCGGCGCGCATTCCATCATAAACTTGACGATGACCGGGTGCCCGTGCTCCTCCGCCAGATCAAACAAACGGTCGAGGTCGTCAAACCGGTACTGGTTTTCCGCGGGTTCGTTCCAGCGCCACTGGACCCGGAGCTGGATGGCGTTAAGCCCCGCACCCTTCAACTTCCGCAAATCCTCTTCCCAATTGCCCGGCACCGGACTCGGCGCCCGGTAATACTGGGTGCCATAGACAAAATGCGGAATGGTCTTCATGCGGAAACTCCATGCAACCATTTGCCCATTTGCCGACGCCTAATCGTATCGCAAGATAAAATATACCATACAGCCTTGGCGGTGATGACCGAAGTCGGCGAGGCGGTCGCGGGTCATTTTTAGGATGATCCGTTCCTCGCGTTCTTCCAGGGAGCCAGCGATGTAGGCGACCGTCTCCCGGTAGTTCGGGATGAACAACTTGGAGAGGGCATTGCAGCGGCGCTGGGTCTTGCGGAGTTCGCGAAAAAAATCACGCGTCACGTTTTACGCTTCATTCACGGACCGTTGGCGCCGGTTGTATAGTACGCCACGATGTTCTCCTTCCTGCGCAACCTAGGCCAGCCCGCCAATCCCGCCCGCGACGCACGGCTCCGGCAGTTGCAGGCGCTGAACGACGGCGACATCCTCTGCTCCCACTGCGGGTCGCGCCTGCCGCCGCCCCATCCGGCGCCGCTGGAAATGCGCGACTGCCTGGCCTGCGGCAAGCTCAACCTCTCCCCTCTGCGGATCGGCCGTTTCTGGCTCGCGGAACCGCTCGGCAGCGGCGGCATGGGCAGCGTCTACCTGGCCCTGGACCGCCAACGGCCGGGAACCGCCTGTGCCGTCAAGATCCTGTCGCGCGGCGACAAGCTGAAACTGCGCCGGGTGCAGACGTTGTGCAAGGAAATCCTCGTCGCCCGCGTCCTGCCACCCCATCCCTGCCTGCCCGGTTTCGTGGAGGGCGGGTATGCCGACGGCGAATATTACCTGGCCATGGAATGGATCCCCGGTGAACGGCTGGACGAACTGCTGGAAACCCGGGGGCACCTGTCCGAAACCCAGACCCTGCTGGTGGCGCTTCATCTGCTGGCCGCCGAACAGGCGATGCTGGACGCCGGTTTTCTCTACCGCGACCTCAAACCCGAAAACATCCTGGTCCGCCCCGGCGGGTACACGGCGCTGGTGGATTTCGGCCTCGTCCTCACCCTGGAACACGCCGCCAACCCCGCCGGCAGGCGCCTCGCCGGGTCGCCTTATTTCATTCCGCCGGAACGGGTCATGGGCCAGCCGGAAGATCCGCGCAGCGAACTTTACAGCCTCGGCCAGGTGATGTATTATGCGCTGACCGGCCAAACCCTCTATGACGCCGCCGAGATCGAAGAGCTGGTCGTCCGGCATGTGGCCCGGTTGCGGGTGCCACTCTCGCAGAAATTGCAGCAACTACGTCCCGAGCTGGCCGCCGTTCTCCAGCACCTGATGGCCCAACAGCCGGACCAACGCTATCCCGACCTCGCCACCGCCGCCGCCGCCCTCTTCGCCCTCCTCCCCACCGCTGCGGACTGACGGTACGGGCGACCGGCCGGTCGCCCCTACTTGCCCTTGGTGACGCGCGGCAAGCCGGTGCTGCCCTCGGGCACCGCTAGTTGCAACATGCTGACGATGCGCAGGGGCTGGTCGCCGTCATTGCGGCCAGCATGCAGATGCCCCGCCTTGACGTAAAAGGCGTCGCCCGCGCCCACCTTGAACACGCCGCGGTTGACCACTTCCAAGGTCAGCTCACCGGCCACCACCAGCCCGCAGATGTCGCCGCGAAAGGTTTCCTTTTCCGTGATCTGGGTGTGCGGCCGGTATTCCTCATCCGTCAGTTCCACCCCGATGTTCGGATGCCGTGGAAAGGCCACCCACCAGCGACGATCGTCATCATGCATCACCGCCATTTCCGCGCGCCGAAACACCACCTGCTCGGAAGGGTCGGGGTCCTGCCGGTCCCGAAAAAACTCGTAAATATTGACGTCCATGGCGGCGAGCAGGTGCTGCAGCGTCATCACCGTCGGGCAGGCGCCGCCGCTCTCCAGTTTGGAGACATAGCTCACCGCCAGCCCGGCCTTCTCGGCCAGCGCGTTCATCGACCACTTGCGTTCCTGGCGCAACCACTTCAGCTTCAGCCCAATATCCTTGGTTGAAAGCTGGGGTTGTGCCGTTGTTCGCTTGCGCGCCGTCATGCCGCCACCTCCGTCAACCGTGTCTTCCACAACTGCCGCATGCCGGCTGAATCTAAACGCCCCGCCGGCAAAGGCAATCGCGGCCGCTGACCGCCGGCGGGAACGTGGTTTTCTAGGACCATTTGGACCATTAAGACCATTGGGACACTTGGGACGATTAGGGTGGTGGCGCGTAGTTTTGCCGGTCTCCTAATGGTCCTAATGGTCCCAAGAGTCCCAATGGTCCGAGTCTTTTTTCCCAGTCCCAGCCGGCCGGCTTGTGTTTTCTTTTTAAAGAATATATTTACTCTATATAAAACAATCAACCCGGCACCGGGCGGCCCGCCGCAGCCAACGGGCCAGCCGGGCCGGGCCGTGATAAAGTACCCGCATCATGTCCGTGCACACCGATTCAACCGTTGACGGCCTGCCGGTGGTGCGGCTGGTGAACGCCGCGCTGGAGGTGGCCATCGCCCCCGGTGTCGGCGGCCGCATCGTCAGCCTGCATGACCGGACCAGTGGCCACAACCTGCTTTGGCGCAACCCCAAGCTGCGTCTGGAACGGCGGCCGCCCGGCGCGCCCTACGACCCCAACTTCTACGGCGGCATTGACGAGCAACTGCCCTCGGACATCCCCGAAACCGTTGCCGGCCAGACTTATCCCGACCATGGCGAGCTGTGGACCATGGCGCTGGACGCCAAAATGGAGGCGGACACCCTTGTCCTGCGCGGCCGCCTGCCCGTCTGCGGACTCCGCTACGAACGGCGCCTTAACCTGCGCGGCGACGCCCCCCTGCTGGACCTGGACTACCGGCTGACCAATGACACGCCCGAACCCCGACCCTATCTTTGGAAGCTGCACCTGCCCGTGCCGGCCGCCCCCGGCGACACCATTTCCTGCCCCGCCGCCACCGCGCGGGTGGCCGATCCCGCCTGGTCGCGCCACGCGGACTCCGCACCATTCCCCTGGCCGGGACAGTTGGTGATGCCGGAACCGGACGGCACCGCCGAGTTCCTCTTTTTGGAAGGGTTGCGTGACGGCGTGATCGGCTGGCGCAACCGCGAACAGACCCGGGAATTTACCTGCCATTTCGACCCCGCTGTCTTCCCCTGTTGCTGGCTGTTCGCCACCTTCGGCCAGCTCGACGGCCTCTACACGGCGGTCCTCGAACCCGCCAACCTGGCCGCCCTCTCCGTGGCCGACGCCGCCCGACGCGGCGCCTGCCCCACCCTCGCCCCCGGCGCAACCATCGCCACCCGGATCACCCTGGCACTTCGTTAGGCTGAAGGTTGTTAGGCTGAAGACTGAAGGTCATTATAATCTCACCCTCACGCGGTATGACACTTAAACGTTCAGAGACACCACGAAGACAAAGCGGACTGGACCACCGCCATCGGGCATCCGCCCCCCCCGCCCCCGGCACCCGCCAATTCCACAGATCAGAAGACCACGCCATCGTGAACGCCCACCCTCCTTCAGCCTAACAGTCTTCAGCCTTCAGCCTAACTGGACCTACCATGGCCATCCACCGCCTTTACCTGATCCACCACTCGCACACCGACATCGGCTATACGGCATCACAGACCGTGATCGGCCGGCAGCAGGCGGAATTCATCGCCCAGGCGCTGGATTATTGCACCGCGACCGACAGCCTGCCGGCCGGGGAACGCTTTGCCTGGACCTGCGAAGCCGCCTGGGCCGTCAAGCTGTTCCTGCGCCGCTTCCCGGAACGGGCGGAAGAGTTTTGGCGGCGGGTCCGCGAAGGCCGCATCGAGATCACCGCCCTCGAATGCCAGCTCACCGACCTGTTTACCCTGGAGCTGCTGGAGGAGTCACTGGCCTTCGCCACTGGCGAGGCCCGGCGTCACGGCGCCGAGGTGGTCACCGCCATGCAGAATGACGTCAACGGCTGGACGTGGGGACTGCCCGACCTGCTCACCCGGCACGGCGTGCGCTATTTCGCCACCGGCATCAACGAAACCCGCGCCCTGGGCGTCCGCCCCCACCCCGACGCCTTCCGCTGGACCGGTCCCCAAGGCGGCAGCCTGCTCACCTGGCACGGCCTCCACTACTTGACTGGCAACAGCCTGAACCTGAACACCCCGGACGCGAAGCGCCGGGTCGCCGCCTGGCTCGCCGAACAGGAGAAAGCCGGCTACGCCCACCCGGTCATTGCCGCCAACATCCATGGCGAGAACCATGACAACGCGCCGCCGGGGCTGTGGATCTGCGAGGCGGTGCGGCAATGGAATGCCACCCACACCGAATTGAAGCTGGAACTGTGTACCCCGCGCACCTGGTTCGCCGCCCTGGAACGCGGATGTCCGCAACCGTTTCCGGAACGGGGCCTGGCCTGGCCGGACTGGTGGGCCGACGGCAACGGCTCCGCCCTGCGCGAGGTCATCTGGGTGCGCCAGGCCCAAGCCGACTGGACCGCCGCCAGCGCCGCCGCCCACGCCGCCGGCCAGCCCCCCGACCCGGAGCGCACCGCCACCGTGGTCGAACAGGCCACCCTCTTCTGCGAACACACCTGGGGCGCCTGGAACAGCACCGACAACCCCGACAGCCTGGAAGCCCAGGGCCAGTGGCATGTCAAGGCCGGCTTTGCCTGCACCGCCGCCGTGGAGTCCGCCGCCCTGCTGGCCGACACCCTGCGCGCCGCCTGCCCGTTCCCCGCCCCCGCCGCCGGTGCCGCGGAGATCGCCGTGTTCAATCCGCTGCCGTTCCCCCGCAGCGACTTGGCGGAAGTGGAAATCCCCGACTGGGCGCTGACCGGCGGCGACCGCGAACAGCAGATCCTCACCAAAACCCCCGAACGCCCCGGCCCCGCCTGCCATCTGGCGGACACCGCCGGCGGCGCCGCCGTTCCCGTGCGGCGCGAGCCGGTCATCCTCAATAGCGCCCGCCATCCCGGCCAGCGCCTCCGCTTCATTGCCCGCGACGTTCCCGCCCTCGGCTGGAAACGCTACCGCCTCCTCACCGGCGACCTCCCGGAAGCCGCCACCGGCGTGCAACTGCGGGACCATGTGCTGACCACCCCGGCGTGGCGCGCCGCCCTCAATCCCGCCACCGGCGCCATTGCCAGCCTGCGCCAGACCGGCATCGATGCGGAACTGGTGAACCCGCAAACCTGGGCACTGGGCCAGCTCATCCACGAAACCATTCCCGCCGGCCGCGAAACCCTCGCCGCTTGGTCGGGCGTGCTCCGCAATGCCATCATCCACCGGACCACCCCCGCCATGGCCGCCGTTGCCGCCGAACCGCACCCGTTGGGCGTCACCCAGGAATACGCCAGCACCGGCGACGGTTTCCCCCGCGTGCGGACCGCCATCACCGCCTACACCGCCCTGCCGCGCCTCGACCTGGCCGTCACCGTCACCCCGCCGCCCGCCGCTGATCGTACGGACGCCTTTTACCTGGCCTTCCCCTTTGCCGCGCGCCGGCCGGCGGTGTACGTCGACCTGCCCGGCGCCGTCATGCGCCCCGGCCGCGACCAGATCCCCGGCAGCGCCACCGATTGGCACTCGGTCCAGCACTACTTCGCCGTCGCCGACGGCGCGGCCTGGACGGCGGTCGTCGCCACCCCGGACGCCCCCCTGCTCCACGTCAACGGCATCAATACCGGGCTGTGGCAGGAACAGTTGCCGCCCCCCAACGGCACCGTCATGAGCTGGCTGATGAACAATTACTGGTTCACCAATTTCCCGGCCAGCCAGAACGGTCCCGTCACCTGCCGCTTCAGCCTGGACGTCCGCCCCGGCGGTTTCGACGCCGCCGCAGCCGGCCGCTTCGCCCTCGCCATCCGCCAGCCCCTGCGCACCCTGGCGCGCCTGCCATAAAGGGGAAACGGATATTGGGAACCCCCTTTTAAGGAAAGGCGGTTCCCAAACCCTCCGTCAAACCTGTTTGTGCCTTTTGCGGATTCCGCAGGCAGCTTTCGGGCGATAAATCACGCCAGGGGCAACGGGGCTGCCTGCGGAATCCGCAAAAATGTACAAAAGTTTTAGGAAGGGGTTTGGGGATCACCCTTTTTCAAAAGGGTGGCCCCAACAAACTTATCCGGCGGCCCCGCCACGGATCAGCTTGAGCAGATCGGCGGTTTTGGCCTCCATCAGGGCGCGGTCACCGCGGGCCTCGACGTTCAGGCGCAGGATGGGTTCGGTCTGCGAACTCCGCAGGTTGAAACGCCAGGCCGTGCCAAACTCCAGCGACAAGCCATCGGTCTCGTCCTTGATGGTGGCCTGCGGTTCGTAAAGAGCGCGGATGCGGGCAATGACCGCCCCGGCATCCGCCACCGTGCTGTTGATCTCGCCGCTGCACGGGCAGGCCCGGGCGCGGTCGCCGACCAACTGACTCAGGGTCTGCCCGGTCGTGCCGAGCCGTTCGGCCAGCAGCAGCCACGGCACCATGCCGGTGTCGCAGTAGGCGAACTCCCGAAAGTAATGGTGCGCCGACATCTCGCCGCCGTAAATCGCATTTTCCTTGCGCATGCGCTCCTTGACGAAGGCGTGCCCGGTCTTGCCCTGGATCGGCACCCCGCCGGCCGCCTTCACCAGCTCAATGGTGTTCCAGGTCAGGCGCGGGTCGTGAATGACCGGGGCGCCCGGGGCCTTTTCCAGCATGCACTGGGCCAGCAGGCCGACGATGTAGTACCCTTCCACAAAGGCGCTGGTTTCATCGAAAAAGAAGCAGCGGTCGAAGTCGCCGTCCCAAGCCACGCCCAAGTCGGCATGGTGTTCAAGCACGGCCGCCGTGGTGGCGGCGCGGTTTTCCTCCAGCATGGGATTGGGTACACCGTTGGGAAAGGTGCCGTCCGGCTGGTGGTGGAGGCGGATGAAGCGGAACGGCAGGTGTGGCGCCAACGCGTCTAGAATGGCGCCGGCCCCGCCGTTGCCGGCGTTGACCACGATGGTGAGCGGCTTGAGCGCCTTGACGTCGACAAAGCTGAGCAGCTTGGCGAGATAGCCGTCCAGCACGTTGAGCGGCTGGTTGACGCCGGGTCGGGCCGGGGCGGGCCCGAAATCGTTGACGCGGACCCGGCGTTCCAGTTCGGCCAGGCCGGAATCATTGCTGATCGGCACCGCGCCGGCGCGCACCAGTTTCATTCCATTGTATTCCATTGGATTATGGCTGGCCGTAACCATGATGCCGCCGCCCATGCCGGGCAGGGCGGCGGCGTAGTAGCTCATTTCGGTGCCGCCCACGCCCAGGTCGCGGGTGTCGGCGCCGCCGTCGTTGAGGCCGCGCAAGAGTGCCGCGGCCAGGCCGGCGCTGCTCAGGCGAATGTCGCGGCAGACCGCCACCGGTCCTGCTGGCCGGATTTCGGCGGCATAAGCGCGCCCCACCTTGTAGGCCAGGTCGTCATTGAGTTCGTCCGGCACCTTGCCGCGCAGATCATACGCCTTGAAGCAGGCCAGTTTGTTCGTCATTTCGTGAGTCTCCTGCTAATTCTGCTTTGTTACATTCCCGCTTCGCGTGCTCGTTGTCGTTCATCGTACTCGATTCAATCACGACAACGAACACGATCACGACAACGATTTTCAAGCTGACAAAGTAGAACTAACGAAGCGGCTAATATATCCCGGTCCACGATGCGCATTTCCTCCGGGGGGGGGCGTAATTCGGCGGGCATGAATGTCCCAACGGGCATATGCGGCAACCTTGAGCCATCACCAAACCAAATTGGGATAAAAAACGATTCCGATACCGATAGTGATACCGATCCCGAAGGCAGTTGGGGGCATCATTCGGAACCACTGCCTCGGGGGCTCTCTCATGTTTTCATCGGTATCGGGGTCGGTATCGGCATCGGTCTCGGAAATTTCACCCGTAATGTTCAGTAGGTCGTCTCTACGGTATTATTTTATGGCGGAGGATGGCGGCGTGTCGCTACCCCTGCCGGCCGGGGCTCATCACCGGCTCCCGGACAATATTTTAAACTAATATGCGTTTGTATTAATGAACACCTAATCTACATTGATCCCAAACCGTTGGGGGGCGTCAATTATGAACATTCATCTGGTCTGTACCGGCACGGAACTGCTCATCGGGCACACGCTCAACACCAACCAGCACTTCATTGGCGGTTGCCTGGATGCCGCCGGTTATCGCCTGGCCGCCGAACGGTGCGTGCCGGACACCGGCGCCGCCATCGCGGCGGCGGTGCGCGAGGAACTGGCGCGCGCCGACGTGGTGATTACCATTGGCGGCCTGGGGCCGACCACGGACGATCTGACTCGTGACAGCGTGGCCCGCGAATTGGGCGTGCCTCTCAAGTATCATCCGGACGTTCACGCGGTCATTACCGCCTACCTGGCCGGCCGCAACGTGACGGTGCCCGCCGAATCGTTGCGCATCCAAGCCATGGTACCGGAGAACGCCACCCCGTTGCTCAACCGCAACGGCACCGCTCCCGGCCTGTGGTGCCCCGCTTCCGGCGGCAAAGTGGTGGTTATGCTGCCGGGGCCGCCCCGCGAACTTCAGCCGATGTTCCAGGAACAGGTGCTGCCCCGCCTGCGCGAACTGGCGCCGCCCGAGGTGGCGCGCGTGGCGTTCTCCGTGTGCGGCCTGCCGGAATCGGCGGTGGCCGAAGTGGTGGAACGGGAACTGGCCCCCTTTGCCGACATCGAACCGGCCTATTGCGCCCGTCCCGCCCAAGTCGAGGTGCGGCTCAGCGCCACTCCGGCCCTCAAAGCCCGTCTTGAACTGGCCCGGGCCCGCCTGATGGAATGCCTCGGCGATGCCGTTCTGCCCGCCGGTTGTTCCGAGCCGGCCCAGGCGGTCGGCTCCATGCTGCTGGAACGCCGCCTGTGGGTCGCCACCGCCGAATCCTGCACCGGCGGCTGGATTGCCAAAACCCTTACCGATCTGCCCGGCGCCTCCGCCTGGTTCTCCGGCGGCCTGGTCACCTATTCCAATGACTGGAAAGAATGCCTGCTCGACGTTCCCGAGGCCATCCTCAACGATTACGGCGCGGTCAGCGCCGAAACCGTCACCGCCATGCTGGAGGCGCTTTTTCGCCGGTATGAGGCTGATGCCGGCATGGCCGTCACCGGCATCGCCGGCCCCGCCGGCGGCACGGCGGACAAGCCCGTCGGCCTGGTCTATATTGCCACCGGCTTGCGTGCCCAACGGCAGGTCAGCCGGCATCTGTTCCCCGGCAACCGCGACAGTGTCCGTCAGCGTACCGTCACCACCGCCCTCAACCAACTTCGCCTCCAGCTTTTGCAAGCACGTTAGCCAATGTAGCAAAGCGATTGTATCGCGTCAGCGACGTTCCGACGGGCGGCAAACACTTTGCCACCCCGGTTCCGCCGGAATGCGGATGAACATACTCTCAAAAAGCCTGTTGCCGATTTAATGCATCGTGTCCGTTCAACCCAACACAAGGAGATTCTCCATGGCCAGTGAAAAGAAAACCGCCGCCGCTGCCGCCGCCGCCGATCCGCGGGACAAAAACATCCAGATCGCCGTCAGCCAGATCGAAAAGGAATTTGGCGCCGGCACCATCATGCGCCTGGGCGACAAAGTGCACCAGAACATTCCCTTCATCAGCACCGGCGCCCTGTCGCTTGACATGGCCTTGGGCATTGGCGGCCTGCCGCGCGGCCGGATCGTTGAAATCTATGGCCCCGAATCATCTGGTAAGACCACCATTTGTCTGCATGTCATCGCCAACGCGCAGAAGGCCGGCGGGGTCTGCGCCTTTATCGACACGGAAAACGCCCTCGATCCCAAGTACGCCTCGATCATCGGTGTCAATCTGAATGATCTGCTGGTGTCACAGCCGGACTGCGGCGAAGATGCCCTGAACATCGCCGAGACTCTGGTGCGCACCAACTCGGTTGATGTGCTGGTGGTAGACTCTGTGGCGGCCTTGGTGCCCCGGGCCGAAATTGAGGGGCAGATCGGCGACAGCCACATGGGCCTCCAGGCGCGCTTGATGTCACAGGCGCTCCGCAAACTCACCGGCGCCATCAACCGCAGCCGGACCTGCATGATCTTCACCAATCAGATCCGGGAAAAGATCGGCGTCATGTTCGGCAATCCGGAAACCACCCCTGGCGGACGCGCCCTCAAGTTCTACGCCTCGGTGCGCATCGAAGTGCGCAAGCATGCCACCATCAAATCCCCCAGCGGTGAAGCGATGGGCAACCGGGTCGGCACCAAGGTGGTCAAGAACAAGATCGCCCCCCCGTTCCGCACCGCCGAGTTCGACATCATGTACGCCGAAGGCATCTCCCGCGCCGGCTCCATTCTGGATGTCGCCGTTGACCTCAAACTGCTCGAAAAACGCGGGTCCTGGTTCGCCTTTGGCTCCGAACAGCTTGGGCAGGGCCGTGAACAAACCAAACTGCTCATTCAGCAGGACGAAGAGTTGCAGAAACGGCTTCTGGCCAAGATCCGGGAGAAAATCGCCGAGGATAAGGAGGGTGCCACCACCGCCACCATCGGCGCCTCCGGCGCCGTGGCCGCCGACGATGCGGACGCCGCGGAGACCCCCGACGACGAAACCTAAACCGATTATTCACTATAAACGCATTTACTGGTGACGTACCTTGGGAGCCGCCCGTCCTCGGGCGGACGAACTCGTACTCGTCGAAGACGCGCGTTGTTTGGTCTTGGCGTGACGGCGGCTCCATAAAAAGGGCGGAACTGGGGTGACGCCGTCGCTGTCCGCCCGAGGACGGGCGGCTCCCGGT
>CAITYL010000219.1 GCA_903896595.1 uncultured Lentisphaerota bacterium | reverse complement strand
GGTTGGGCGGTTGGGCGGTTGGGCGGTTGGGCGGTTGGGCGGTTGGGCGGTTGGGTTATCTTAAGCGTTTATGCAAGATACCATAAACGCTTATGTAAAAAAGTCAAGCCGGGGCGAAGTGGATTATCGTTTTGGCTTTCCGTTCGGTGGTCATGTGCTTTGGGAGCCGCCCGTCCTCGGGCGGACGAACCCGTGATCGTCGGAGACGCGCGAGGGAATGGCACCAGTAGCAGAATTCAGTAGCCAGTAGCCAGTAGCCAGAAGATTCGGAAGGTGCGGGAAACGGGCGGAACCGGGGTGACGCCGTCGCTGTCCGCCCGAGGACGGGCGGCTCCCGGTCTTGAAATAACGCCGGCCTGGTCTTCGGAACAGGTTATATCGCGTTAGGATGAGATCTTAATTACCTTCAGCCTACAGCCTAACACGCTTCAGTCTAACGCAGGTCAGATTCACTCATTCGGAAATGAAGAATCGTTTGTAGGCCTTGGGCGACTTGGTGTCGCCGATGCCGGGGGTCAGGCCGATCCAGCATTTCCGTCCCTCGCCGTCGTCGTCGTTGGCGATGATATTGATGGCCATCACCTTGCCGGGGGCCGGCGCCTGCTTGAGGCCCAGCGACGCCCACGGGATGAGCGCCTCGTAGCGGGTCTCACCGTTAAGCCGGACGGCCTTGGCCCGGTAGGGGAACGGCGCCACATTGGCGAAGCATTTGGTCTGGGTGCCGTCGAGGACGATGCCGAACTCCCGGACGGCGGGGCCGTAACTGGTCGTGCAGTCGCCGTTCGGGTCAACCGCCACCTGGATGCTGTCACCCATCCACAGGCTGCCGTAGCCGGGATCGGGGACGGTGTGATGAATGTCATCGCGGACCTGGGCGGCGAGGTAGAGGCCGTCTGCGGTCCAGGCAAACCAGGCGTTCAGGCTCACGTCCGCCGGGCCGTGCCAGGGGACGGCGGGGTCGGGGGGCTGCACCTGAGCCCGCTGGTCGGCGCTTAACTTCAGCAGCGCCGTGTCGGCCGGAATCGCGCCCGTGATGTCCGCGCGCTTGATTTTTCGCAAGGGGATGGCGGCGCAGGCGACTTGGGCGGCATCGGAGCCGCCATCCGCGCTCGAGACGGTGACGGGCAGTGGGGCGGCGCCCCGGGCGGTTTCCGGGGCGACCGCCACGGCGACCGGCGTCCGGCCAGGGGCGATCCGGCGGGTGCTCTTCCGGCCGCCGGCATCGATGGTGACGAAGAGTTCGCCGGCGGTGGTGTTGCTGAGGTCCAGCACCGCTTCGTCGATGCGGTTGAGATAGCCGTTTTTGATGGCCAGTGGTTTGCCGCCGGTGAAGCCGGCGCGTTCGACGGCCGTGGCGAGGGCGGCGGCGTCCGCGAGCTTGGCCACCAGGTAGACCGGGGTCTGGTCGAGGGTGATGGCGGGGCCGGCGGGGATTTTTCGGCCGAGCATGTTGAAGAGCTCGGTCGATGCCGGAAGGGCGGCCTTGAAGGTGACGGTGCCTTCCAGGGTCCAAAGCGGCACCACGGCCAAGCCGTCCGCTTTCCGATCGAAAAGCCAGGACCGCACGCCGGCCGGCGTTTTCAGCGGCCGCACGAGCGTGGCCAGGTGCATGGCCTTGGCGCATTGGGCGTAGGCGCCGGCGGCGGGGAGGGGGGAAAGCTTGCCCTGCTCGCCGCGGAAGAGGCCGTAAAGGCCGCCGTTTTCCAGGATCGGCCGTTGCATGAAGTAGTAGAAGCCTTCGACGCCCGGGACGGATTTGGCGAGGATCAGGACGCGCGCCACGGCGGCGGCCTCGAGCATGGCGTAGCGGCTCAAGCGTTTGGCCTCGGGATCCAGCCCCCAGCCGTATTCGGCGATGCAGAAGCGGCGCGGGCAGCCGTGTTTCGCCATGAACTCCAGTGCGGTGTGGCAGGCCTTTTCAAAGCCGCAGTCATCGGGCATGAAGGGGTTGAAACCGGGGCCGAACATGCGCGAGGCCGGATAGGGGTGCCCGGTGAAAACGTCGCTTTTGACGCCGGTCGCGAAGACCTTTTCCGGGAAGGGCATGCCCATCTCGAACATGCCGCCGCTCACCCCGATGCCGCCGAAGGCAATCTCCGACTTGACGGAGCGCACGGCCTCGCCGGCGGTTTTGTAAAGCTTGGCATAGATGGCGGCCGCTTCGTCCAAGGAGAGGCCGCGCGCGAGCCAGAAATCAAGGTCGGGCTCGTTGTCGATGTCGATGATCCGGATGCGGCGGCCGGCGGGGAAGCTCTGCAAGTGTTCGACGAGGCGTTTCACGAACTTGCCCCAGTCGGCAATATTGGCGTCGTTCGGAATCTTGCGATATTTTTCGCCCTTGCGCTCCGCCCAGTGTGGCGCGTAGGAACTGATGGTCAGCAGCGCCGTCATGTGGTGCTTCTCCAGTTGTTCCTCCAGGGCGCGGTTGAGCTGCGGCAGGCGGTTCTCGCCGATATTCCAGTCCCAGTAGTCCCAAGGCAGGCCCATGCGGACGGTCCGGCAGCCGAGCCGCTCCATGGAATCGTAGTCCCAGACCTCGCACATGCCGAAGAAGTTGTCGGGGTCGTCCTGGCCGTAGTTCACGGGGGCCGGCACGACGGCGAACCCGGACTCGCCGCGGCAGACCGGTTTGCCGGCCACCAAGACCGTAGCGTCAAGGCTCTGAAAACCGATTTCCGATGTGGGCAGCGCAAGGTTTTGGGTGAACTTCGCGGCGGCTTTGACTTGGATGTCGAACGTTTGCTGGGAGGTGGCGCCCGCATCGGAGACGGTCTCCACCCGCAACTGAACGGCCTGGGCCTTCGGGAGGCGGTTGTCAACGATGATCTGGTATTCCGCCTGGTCCCCGACGAACGCGATGCCGCTGGCGGCGCTGGTTTTCAGTTCCAGCCCCCAGTTCGGATCCAGCGAGGCGGCGGCGTCCCGGGGGTTGGAGAAGGTGATTTTTGACAGCAGCAGGCGGTTTTCGGTCTTTGACTCCGACGCGATCATGAAGGCGGTGATGGGCAGGTGGAGCTTGCCGTCATTGGCCCCGCCCCAATGGATTTCGTTGAAGGTGCCGTCGCTGAGGTCGGCGTTGATCCGCGTCCACTTGTCCTTTTGGGGGGCGATGAGACGGCCCGCCAGCCATTGGCCGCTGGCGTCCCGGACGCGGAAGGAACTGCCAGCCCCTTTGGCCCAGTAAGTAAGCGCGGTGTTCTCCTTGGGAATGGCGCCGGTCCAGAGGGCGCCGACATAGACCCCGCCTTTGGTGAGGTCGTAGTCAAGCTGGAGGGTGGCGCCCATTTCGGGGTCGTCAATCCATTTCACGCTTCCTTGAGCGCCGGGGAACTCGGCGCCGGGGTCGCAGCTCCAGCCCGTTGGTCCGATGGTGAAGTCGGCGGCGGCCGCCGTGAGGGCGGCGGTGAGCGCGAGGGCCAGCAACAGGGCGGCGTGTTTCATGGCGCGGGTCCTCTCGGGTCAAAGAAATGGCGGGCGGGCTATTCGGCGATTTTACCGAATCGTAAGCGTTTATGTCGATTACCATAAACGTTTATGTAAACAAGTCAAGTGCCGCCTCGGGCTTTGGGAAGGGTGTATGACATTCTTGTAGGTTGGCCCGAGATTGGGATGGAATTCGTCTATGGCGTCTATATAGCTGCCCATCTATCAACCCGCGCCTTGGATCGGTATCGGTATTTGCCAGCCCCAACGGGGCTGTGGACCACAGCCCAGGGTTGCGCCGGGAACGGCGCTACCCTGGGATCATGAATTGATTTCCCGTTCTACCCCAAAGGGGTTGCGTGCCGATGTCTCAACCGGCGCCACTCCGACACAACCCCGGTGGGGTTGAATGGCGGTTACCGGGGTTTCCCAGGGTAGCGCTGCGCGCAACCCTGGGCTGTGATACGAAGCCCCGTTGGGGCATATAGGCCAACCGACAAAACTGTCATGCACCCCCTCGGGCGGGTACGTGACCTTATTGTCGGTTGGGGCCACCCTTTTGAAAAAGGGTGATCCCCCCGCGCTCCGCGCTCCGCAGTCCCGGCTCCGCCGGGTCGCTCGGGGACTCGCTCTGCACCCCCCTTCCTAAAATTTTTGTTTCCTAAATACCGGAGGGCGCTTCCACCACAAGCCATTCTGCGCAAAGCATCGCCTTGGTGCGCGTGGGCTTGTGGTGGAAGCGTCCTCCGCATTAAGTAACAAAAAGGTTTGACGGAGGGTTTGGGAACCGCCTTTCCTCAAAAGGGGGTTCCCAACCGACATACCGCCTGCAGCCTAACATGCTTCAGCCTAACGCCTGTGGGGATCACCCCAGCCAGGTCGGCAGGAGCCGGCTGAACTGCCCCGGCTGAGAGAGGAGGTTCGGCGGCAGGTCGGTGCGTTCGAACTGGGCGAAAATGCCCCACGCCTGACCGTGGTTGGCCCCCATGGCGATCACCAGTTCGTGGCGGCCCACGCCGCCGGGAATGGCCAGCGTGTCCTCGGCCGGCATGATGGGATTGCTGCCCTTTGGGTCGGCATAGAGTTCGCGGCCGTCCACCCACACCTTGACCGGCCCGTCATAGCCGAAGATCAGGACCGGGGCCATCGCCTCCGCGCACTCATAGGCGCCGGCAAACACAATCAGGGGATCACTGGCCCCCGCCGTTGCCAGTTCCTCATGGCGGCTGCAATACTCATTTTGGAAGGCGCGTGCCTCGGTGGCGACTTTCGGACCGGGACAGGCGAGCCCTTCCAGCCGGCCGGCCGAGGGCAGCAGCGGACTCACCCGCCAGCGGGTGAGCGGCGGGGACATGGCCCGGGGTTTGCCGGTGGCCACGGGGCCGAACACCGGCAACGAGCGGTCGAGTTCATCGGTGATGTTGCAATAGGGATCAGTGCCCTGGCCGTACTGCAGGCAGGCGCCGGCGGACGCCAGTGGCGCCTGGGTCAGGCGCAGCTCGACCCGGTCCCCGTGAATCCGGGTGTCAAACACCAAGTTGCTGTTCAAGCCGGGCATGGTGACGGAAAACCCGCTGGGCCGTCCGCCCGCCCGCAGGGCGCCGGCGACATTCTTGAAGCGCACCTCAAGTACCGCCGTCGTGCGCCACCGGCGCAGCCGGCAACCGGCGTAGGCGATGGGCAGCGGTCCGGCATCCGGCGCGCCCGCCAGGGCTTCCATGGCCTGGGCGAAACGCTGGCCGAGGCGGTGTTGTTCGGCCTCGCCGATGTGGATAGCGTCGTCCAGGGCCTGGTCGATGACAGGCACCACGGCGCAGTGGCGCACCTGCTGCTGGAGCTGGCGTTGTTGCTCCTGAATGGCGTTCCAACCGGTGGCCAGGGTCCAGTCCTGCCCCACCACCCGGCCAATCTGGGCCAGAACCACCGGCAACGTCGGGGCATGGCAATCGCGGCGCACGGCGGCGATCAGGGTTTTCATGCGCGCGGTGTAAAGTGCCACCAGCCGGGGGGGATTGGTGTCGCTGCAACCCTGATACCACAACAATCCGGCAACGCGGCCGCCGTTCTTGCGCAGGCGGCGGACCAGGGCGCCGTACAGACTGTCGCCGCCCTCGTCGCGCCGGGCCGGGTCCCACTGTTCCATGGAGGTGCCGCCATGGGCACAGGCGATCAGCCCCTGGGGCACGCCCCGGCGGCGCCACATTTCCTGGCCAAACGAGACTGCGGGCCCGGTGCCCCAGTCCGCCGCCGGCTTGGCGTGCGGCACACCGCCATTGATCGCGACATGCACCGGATCCACGGCGGCCCACAGGTTGTGGACCGGTTCGGCGGCCACCGCCCAGCGGTCGGTCATGTAAAACGCCCGGACCTGGGGCGCGGCCGGCAACGGTTGCTGGAGCAGGCCGCACCCCTGCATGTTGGACTGGCCGGCTAGCAGCCAGACGTCGCCCACCAGCAGGTCGCGCACGGTCAGACGCTCACTCGGCCGGCCCTGGGCCGGGCGGATCTCCAAGGTGACCGTATACGGCCCGCCCGCCGGCACCCCGGCCAGGCGCACCGTGAATTTTCCTTTTGCCGCCTGACCCACGTGCCGCGGTTCCGCCCAGACCGGCGGCTGGCCGGCCGCCCCGGTCACCGTGACCCAAACCTCGCCCGCTGTTTGGCAGCTGCCCGTGACCGGGGAATCGCTGAGATTGCCGGCACCGCGCTGCAACACCATGTGCTCGAAAAGACCGGTCGAAATGTTCATGATGGAACCGCCTGGAATGTAGAATGTAGAAGTTAGAAGTTAGAGGGTGGGAGACAGAAGGCGAGGCGCGATATTTTCAAACGTAAGACCGCTGTGGAAAAGGGCTTGTCGCCCGCCAGATCGACATTGTTTCGGGGGATAATATACAGATCTCCGCACTTGCCACACGTGATCGGCAGGCGGCGGGAAGCCGAGGTGTTTCTTGCGTTCAAGTGTCAGCCTTCGTCCTCCCTGTCCTCTGTGTCCTCAAGGTCTTCTTTGTTTCATCCGAGGACTTCGAGGACCTTGAAGACGGGGAGGACATTGAGGACGGGAACGGGGGCTGGTTTTCGGTCTGACCAGGACCCGTCACTTACTTCCGGGCTCGGATGAGGCGTGGCATATTTTTTAAAATCACGCACGGGTGCGTGATTTTAAAAAGCGGCCACCGGATTGCGCAGGGTGGCCAGGCCGGTGATGGTGACTTCGACCACCTCGTTGGCGTGGAGGAAGCGGGGCGGGGTCCGGGCAAAGCCGACTCCGGGCGGGGTGCCGGTGAGGATGACGGTGCCGGGGCGCAGGGTCATGACTTGGGAACAATAGCTGACCAGGGTGTGGCAGTCGAACAGCATGTCGGTGGTGGCCCCGTCCTGCCAAAGCTCGCTGTTGACCCGGAGCTGGACGTGGGCGGTTTCGGGCGTGAAGTCCGTGTCGATCCACGGGCCGAGCGGGCAGAAGGTGTCAAAGCTCTTGCCGCGCGCCCACTGGGCGTCCTGTCGGAGCTGACAGTCGCGGGCGCTGACATCGTTGGCACAGGTGTAGCCGAAAATGTAGTCCGCCGCCGCGGCGGCGGTCACCTGGTGGCAGGTCGTGCCGATGACAATAGCCAGTTCCGCCTCCGCGTCCACCTCGTCCGGGGCCATGCGCGGCAGCAGGATGGGGGCATCGGGGCCGATGACCGAGCTGGTCGCCTTGAGGAAGATGACCGGCGCCGCCGGCAGTTTGAGCTGGCTCTCGGCCGCGTGTTCGCGGTAGTTCAGGCCGATGGCAATGACATCCGGCGGCTCCACCGGCGCCAGCAGCGTCACCGCCGCCAGCGGCCACCGCCCCGGCCCGGGCTCCAGCCCCAGCCATGGCGGGCTGCGGAGTTCGCAGACCGTCGTGCCGGCCTCGTCCAGGCTGCCGTACCGCGGCGTCTCTTGCGGCGTTGTCACAAAACGTACCACGCGCATGGCGTACCCTCCTTGGCGATCCTGGCGTGCTTGGCGAGAACACGTCCCTATTCCAATTAAAGTTCAAACGGATCTTTTATTTTACCACAAAGAACGCAAAGAACACAAAGATTAATTGCGCATTTTTAGATTGTTTTATCTTTGCGATCTTGGCGGTTAATTTTGGAATCAATCAGAGCCCGGAACGTTAGTGACGGGTCACGGGAGTTCGCACCGTACATTAAGAAGGTAGATTCCTTTGACCGGTCACTCTCGCGCCCAGGAGTGGCGCTTCGGTCCCGGCTCTGATTGTGGTCCTTTTTGACGAGGTTTTCCCATCCCCGGGAGCCGCCCGTCCTCGGGCGGACGAACCCGTCATCGTC
>CAITYL010000218.1 GCA_903896595.1 uncultured Lentisphaerota bacterium | reverse complement strand
GGATGGACATGCGGAAAGGCTTTGGTTGGGAGGTTGAGAGGTTGAGAGGTTGAGGGGTTGAGAGGTTGAGGGGTTGAGGGGTTGAGGGGTTGAGGGGTTGAGGGGTTGAGGGGTTGAGGGGTTGAGGGGTTGAGGGGTTGAGGGGGTGAGGGGTTGGGAGGTGATGGGCCAGCGCGAAGGGGGCTTTTATCGTCACAGGGGCCTAATCAGAGCCGCGAACGAAGCGACCGCAGGGAGCGACAGTGACCGGTCCATCATGGGGAAAACTGAAATCAAATTCTGTTTGGTGTAACATATTGGGGAAAGAATAAAAAAGGGAGCCGCGTTCAAAAGCCGCCGGAATTGCCACTGGTGCCGTCGTGTGGGCGGGAGGGGGCGGCCGAACACGGTCGGACCGGTCGGACTCTTACGACGAGCGGCCGCCGAACCACTCGCAACCGCTCCCGCGAAGTTTCAGTTATACTGCGCCAGAGTAAGATTTTAATCACCTACAGCCTACAGCCCAACAAGCTTCAGCCTGACGACGTTTATAACCCATTGGGGTCCCGATAATTCGCGGTACCGCCAGCATTTAGTCCACCGCCGGTTTGCAATCCACTGGTTAATGGTTACAGTTTTTAGCTCAATTTTCGCAAAATCACCGCCCCGTCCGGAAAGTGTTCCGGAGCGCCCCTGCGGTGTGACACTTGAAACGTTCTTGGGAAAGTCCGGCCTGTGAATCCAATTCTACTTTGGCTGCTTGTTCCCGGCCCCTTGTTGCTTGGCCTGCTTTCCTTATTTTGCCCCGGCTGGCGCAGCCGCGGCACTGTTGCCTGGGTGGCCGCGCTGGCCACGGCGGCGGCCGGCATCGGACTGGCCATGAACTGGGGCCATGTCCCGCCCTATGAACTGCCGGCCGTCCTGGGTACGGTGGCCATTGTTTTGGAACTGGCGGTCATGGTGTGGATTTTGGGCTTGGCCTGGCAGCTCCGCAGCCTTGGGCTGGCGATTCCCGCCTTGTTGCAGCTGGGCTTCGGGGTGGCGACCCTGGCGGTCACCCACTCCGGCGGCGCCCATGAGGCGGCGGCACCGGCCAAGCTGGTGGCGGATTCCTTGGCCATGCTGCTGGTGCTGGTGATTTCGGTCATCGGCTCGCTGATTGTCATCTACGCCATTGGTTATATGCGCAATCACGAGGAGCATGCGCCGGCCACGGCGGCCTCATCGAACCGCTTTTTCTTTGTTTTGATTGCCTTCCTGGGCCTGATGAACGGCCTGGTGCTCAGCGATGACCTGCGCTGGCTGGCCATTTTTTGGGAAGGCACAACCCTGTGTTCCTTCTTCCTGATCGGCCATGACGGCACCCCGGAAGCCCGCGCCAACGCCAAGCGCGCCCTGCTCTTGAACACCTGGGGCGGCGTGGCCATGGCGGGGGCCGGGTTCTTTCTGGCCCGCCAGGGCGTGGCGGAGACGCTGACCCAATTGCTCACCCCGGGCATGGCCGCCGGCTTGCTGTTGCCGATCGCCCTGCTGAGCTTCGCGGCGCTGGTCAAGTCGGCCCAAATGCCGTTCCAAAGTTGGCTGCTGGGGGCGATGGTGGCGCCGACACCGGTGTCCGCCCTGCTCCATTCCAGCACCATGGTCAAGGCCGGCAGTTATCTGATTTTGCGCCTGGCGCCGGCGTTCGGACCGACCAAACTGGCGCCGATTTTGGCGGTGGCGGGCGGCTTTACCTTCGTCATTGCCAGCGCCATCGCCATCAGCCAAAGCAATGCCAAGAAAGTGCTGGCCTATTCGACGATCGCCAATTTGGGTCTGATTGTGGTGTGCGCCAGCCTCAACTCACCGCTGGGCTATGCCGCCGCCTTGATGCTGCTGGTCTTCCACGCGGTCAGCAAGTCGCTATTGTTCCTGACCGTCGGCACCATTGAACAGGGCATCGGCTCGCGGCACATCGAAGACATGAGCGGCATTCTCCGCAAGATGCCGTTGACCGCGTCGTTCGCCGCGTTGGGCATGGCGTCCATGATGGTGCCGCCGTTCGGCATGCTGGTCGCCAAGTGGATGGCCATTGAGGCGGCGGTGCATAATCCCCTGGTGTTGATGATGGTCGCCATCGGCAGTGCCCTGACGGTGTTCTTCTGGGCCAAGTGGATCGGGCGCATCACGACCATTTCCTATCATCCCAAATACGAATTGGAAAAGGTCCGCTTCACCATGCTGGCGGGCATGGGGCTGATCGCCGCCTGCGTCCTGCTGTCGGGCGGCGGCTGCATGATGTTCTACCATGATGTGTGCCGCCCCATGGCCGAGGCCGTGTTCAAGCTGGCCGGCGTTCCCCAGGCCAATTGGACCCTGCTCGAAAACGTGGACACCACGGTGCTGTGGCCGTTCTTCGCGGTGATCATCGTCATTCTGCTGGTCCTGCTGTGCTTCTTCAATCGCATCAAAAAAGAGCAGGTCCGCCTGCCGTTCATGTGCGGTGAGAATGTCACCGACACGCGCTTTACCTTTGAATTCCGGTCACTGGGAGACAAGCCGGAGATCGCGCAAGTCACCAGTTATTATTTCTCCCCCATCTTCGGAGAAGTCGCCATCAGTTCTTGGGCCAATCCCGTGGCGGCGTTGATTCTTGCCACCCTTTTCGGAGTGCTCGCGTAATGATTTCTTGGGACCAAGTGGCCATTGGTGCGGCCGCCCTGCTGTTCGCCCCCATCGTGGGCGCCCTCCTGCAAGGAGTGGACCGCCGGTTGACCGCCCGGATTCAGGGCCGCCGGGGGCCGCCCTTGCTGCAGCCGTTCTACGACCTGTTCAAGTTGCTGGGCAAAGAACAGTTGATCGTCAACCGGATGCAGATCGTTTACGCGTGGCTGCATCTGACCTTCATGGCCGCCACCGTCATGATGCTGGCGCTGGGCCAGGACAGCCTGATGCTGCTCTTCGTGCTGGCCTTCTCCACCCTGTCCCTGGTCATTGGCGGCATGTGCGTGCGCTCGCCTTACAGCCGCATCGGCAGCCAGCGGGAAATCCTGCTGATGGTCGCCTATGAACCGGTGCTGGTGCTGATGGTGGTCGGGTTCTATTTGGTCAATCACAGCTTCAGCATCGCCACTATCTGGCAGGCGGACCAACCGCTGATGATGCGCCTGCCGCTGCTCTTTGTCGCCTTGCTGGCGGTGGCCGCCATCAAGTTGCAGAAATCCCCCTTTGACCTGGCCTCCTCGCACCATGCCCACCAGGAGATCGTCAAGGGCATCACCATCGAATACAGCGGCCCCGGACTCGCGGTCTTGGAGCTCGCCCATTTTTATGAAACCACCCTGGTGATGGCCCTGCTCGCCCTCTTCTGGGCCACCAACTGGTGGATCGGCGGCGCCCTGGCCTTGGGCGCCTACCTGTTCGTGATCCTGCTCGACAACGCCTGCGCCCGCCTGACCACGCTGTGGATGTTCAAGTTCATGTGGACGGTGGTCCTGGGACTGGCGTTGACCAACATCATCTGGCTGTATCTCTCCATTCAGCACATCCTATAAGGCCGCCTGCCATGTCCGCCATTGCCAAATCGCCTTGGGTCGTCCATTTCAACTGCAGCAGTTGCAATGGGTGCGACATCGAATTCCTCGCTTGCCTGACGCCGTTTTACGACGTGGAGCGCCTCGGCATCCTGCATGTCGGCAATCCCAAGCATGCCGATGTTCTGGTGGTCACCGGTTCGGTCAACCACCGCACCGCCCGGGTGCTGAAAAATGTCTATGACATGATCCCCTCCCCCAAGGTGGTGGTGGCCATGGGCGTCTGCTCCTCCTCGGGTGGCATTTTCGCCGAGGGCTACAATGTCTTGGGCGGCATCGACAAAGTCATTCCCGTGGATGTGTTCGTTCCCGGCTGCCCCGCCCGGCCCGAAGCCATGCTGGACGGCATCCTCAAGGCCGCCGCCATTCTGGACCGCAAGGCGCGCGAAGGCACCGGTGTCGCCACCGTCTCCGCCGCCAAGCCTGTGATCAACCTTGTCCCCTTGGCCGCGGACGCCGCTCCGGCGCCGGCCGCCCCGTAACCGCCCCGGAGTGTTCGCCAGGACGCGCAAGCGTTTCAACATACGTCTACGATTGGTGAAGGTTTTATGCTGACTAACGTCCAGGAAATCACCCCCGACCGTCTGGTCGGCGAGGTTGCCCTGATCAAGGGCCAGGGCTGCCGGTTTGTCACCGTCACCTGCACCGATCTCGGCGAAGCCCACGACCTGATCTACCATTTCGACGACCAGGGCGAGCTGCGCCACCTGCGCCTCAAACTGCCCCATGGCGCCACCCTGCCCAGCCTGTCCGGCGTTTGGTTCGCCGCCGTCATCATCGAAAATGAGATTCAAGACCTGTTCGGCATCACCGTCACCGGCATGGCCATTGACTACAAGGGACGGTTTCTCCTGGCCGAAAGTTCGCCCAAGGCGCCGTTCAACAAGCTCGGCGGCATCGCGGTGGATGTGCGCGTCCGCCCCCCCGCCGCCACTGAAGCCGCCGCTCCCGGAGGAGCCCACTGATGCAAACCACGGCGACGAGTGCGTTTCCGACCCGGAACACGGTCATTCCCTTCGGCCCGCAGCACCCCGTGCTGCCCGAACCCTTGCAGCTCCGCCTGGTGCTTGAAGACGAACGCGTCGTCGAAGCCCTGCCCGCCATCGGCTATTGCCACCGCGGCCTGGAAAAAATCGCCGAGAAAAAGGACTTCATCCAGAACGTCTATCTCGTCGAACGCATCTGCGGCATTTGCAGCTTCATGCATTCCCTCACCTATTGCCAGGGCATTGAGGAACTCATGAAGGTCGACGTGCCCTCCCGCGCCAAGCACCTGCGGGTGGTCTGGGCCGAACTGCACCGCATGCACAGCCATCTGCTGTTCCTCGGCCTGGTGTCGGATGCCTTCGGCTTTGAGAACTTGTTTATGCAATTGTGGCGCGTCCGCGAGCATATTTTGGAAATCATGGAAAAGACCGCCGGCGCCCGCATCATGTTGTCCGTCTGCTCGATCGGCGGCGTTCGTCGCGACCTGGACGACGGCCAAATGGCGGAAGTCCTGCGCGTCCTCGACCGGGTCGAGCATGAATTGGAGGAGATCCTCCCGACCCTGATGAATGACTACAGTGTCCGCCAGCGCCTCTGCGGCGTCGGCCTGCTCTCCCCGGACAAAGCCCACGACCTGGGCGCCGTCGGCCCCACCGCCCGCGCCAGCGGCATTCCCATGGACCACCGGCAGACCGGATATGCCGCTTATGGCGACCTGGGTGGCGTCACCCCGGTCACCGAGACCGCCGGCGACTGCTACGCCCGCATCATGATCCGAGTCCGCGAGTTGCACCAGTCCGCGGAATTCGTCCGCAAAGCCATTCAGAAAATTCCGGCCGGCCCGATTGCGGTTCCCGTCAAGGGCAACCCCGATGGCGAAGTGCTCGTCCGCATGGAACAGCCGCGCGGTGAACTGATTTTTTACATCAAGGGCAACGGCACCCGCAACCTGGAACGGTTCCGCGCCCGCACCCCCACATTCGCCAACCTGCCGGCGCTCCTCCACATGCTTCCCGGCTGCCAGCTCGCCGACGTCCCCGTCATCATCCTCTCCATTGACCCCTGCATCAGCTGCACGGAACGCTAAGCCCAAGTCCGCTCACGTCCCACTTTATCGTCTTCCACGCCTGCCGTCCCCAAGGCCACGTCATGTTCACTCTCATCGGCAATATTGTCCGCTGCCTGTTCCGCAAACCGGTCACCCGCCTCTATCCGGTGGAAGTGAAACCGGCCGTGGCCGGGTGCCGGGGCCAACTGCATATCCGAATCGAGGAGTGCATCTTCTGCGGCGCCTGCCAGCGCCGCTGCCCGGCCAACGCCATCACCGTCGGCAAGCAGCCCAAGTCATGGACCCTTGACCCCTACCGCTGCATTGTCTGCGGCTATTGCGTCGAGGTGTGTCCGAAAAAATGCCTCGTGATGCGTCCCGAGCATTTCAAGCCGTGACAGGTAAGCGTTACAACAGGCATTAACCGCGTCAGCCGGGAACCGGGCTGACGCTTTAGAGTGTCGCCGGCTTGACGGCGCTTTAATACTGTATTTTCCCGCAGAGGCGCGGAGGCGCAGAGAAACCGCCAAGTCAAAATAGTGCCATCATGCCTGACCTATTTTTCTCCGCGCCTCCGCGCCTCCGCGCCTCTGCGCCTCTGCGGGAGATAACGCATCGTTGTTGTGGTTCCGGCTACGCTGGGTTGGGTCAAAAATACAGTATGAAAGCGGTGTCGAGCCACCGCCACTCAAAAGGTTCCGGCCGCAGCCGGAATCGGTAAAAACTTGCCTTAATCCGCCGGAATCCCGGCCATGGCCTGGCGTTCGGCGAGCGCCACAGCCGCCATCATCATGTCCGCGTCCGGCGCCGCGCGCAACTCTTCCACCATCGCGGTATGGGCGCACATCAGGCACAGGCGCGCCAGCACATGCAGATGAATGCTGTCGTCCTGACAGCAAATCAAGAAGAATAGGTCGGTTTTCTGTCCGTCCGGCGCGCCGAACGGCAGCCGTTGCGTGCGTCCCAGGGCGATGAATGAATCGCTGGCCAAATAGGGATCGTGGTGCCGGGGATGCAACAGGGCCACGCCATGATCAAGGGCGGTCGAGCACAACTCCTCGCGTTCCCGCAAGCTGTTCAAAAGGTCCGCGGGATCATAAAGCAGTTCGGTGCGCTCGGCCAGCGCCACCATGTCGCGCAAGACCGCCGCCTTGGTCCGGGATGCCAAAACCGGCTTCAGGGCGACGGGACGCAGCAGCTCCGTCACTATCGCATGCGCCCGACCCAGCCGGTGGCGGACCCGTGCCGCGCCGCCATGGTGATAGGTTTCCAGCCGGACCTTGGACAGCCCCAAAATGCGCTGGCTGGCCCAGGCATCCACCTCGCGACGCACAAAATGGCTGCGCCCGCCCTGTTGCTCGCAGGGGATTTCACGGCGCAGCGCCAGTTTCTCCACGTCGCGCTTCGCCAGGTGCAGATAATCCGCCACCTCGTCTAAATTGAAGGTTCGGTTCGGCATGACGGGTTTGAGTAAAACGAGGTTTTACCCGGGGGGGGTGTTCGGTGTTCGGTGTTCGGATCGGGAGGCGGGGCTAGAGCCCATAGCCATCAAGCTAAGAAAGAAAGTACTGACGGTTTCGACTGGTTCCGGCCACCGCCGGAACCTCTAGAGTGGCGGTGGCTCGACACCGCTTTAATACTGCATTCTTTAGCTGACACGCTTCAATACAGTATGAAAGCGCCGTCAAGCCGGCGACACTCTAAAGCGCCAGCCCGGTTCCCGGCTGGCGCAGTTTGTAATGGGGTGGTACTTGATTTGGCCTCCCGAACACCGAACACAGGCAGTACTCCTGCAAGAGTTTCACTTGATGGTTAATTGGCGTCAGATGCCTTACCCGGCGGCCGATGCCGTTCCGAAAGATGGCGGACCACCTCCACCTTCTCCACCGTGATCAAGCCGCCGCAGTTGGCCTCTTCCAGCAACTGGTTGAGCGCTCCCAGAAAGCCGTCGATTGCCTCCGCACGATCCGCCATTTCAATGATGACCGGCATGTCCGCCGACAAATCCAACACCTTGGCCGTGCGGATGCGGGTGCTTTGGCCATACGACAAGATGCCGCGCCAGGCCGTGGCGCCCGCCAGCCCGTGCCGGCGCGCCGCCGCGATGATCGCCTCGTACAGCGGCCGGTGCTGGTGCTTGTCGCTTTCACCAATAAAGACCCGCAACAGCTTGGCGTCACCCTTGAGTTCCATCGCACCCTCCAAGTCAGGCTGTAGACTGTAGCCGGTTAGCCTGAATTATTCATGAACGTTTGTCGCCAACGGCGACACACGTGTCCAGCCCAGGGTTGGACAACCCTGGGTTATGAAAAAATCCCCAACCCGATTTGCACCCTGTAGGGGTGCTACATGAAGATCTGTTTTTCCTCATTCGACCATCTCCCATCAATACGTGAACGTGTGCGTCCCCTTCAGGGACGAATGCGGTTGATGCTGATTTTCCCAGGGTCATTCGACCCTGGGCTGGACATGTCAGTCCCCGTTGGGGACAAAGCCGGCAGAAAACACAACCTTTCATGAATAAAGCAGGTTAGGGACTACATCACCCGGAGAAACAGCTTTACGGCCTCCACGCCCAACCAAAACATGACCAGACAACCAAACAGCGTGAGAACCAAGTACCCCGTCGCGTACAAATAGTCCGCCTCTTTCAAAAAGCGGGACAATTCATAGGTAAAGGTGGACATGGTGGTGAACCCGCCACAAATCCCGGTGGCCAAAAACAGGCGGGATTGGGGCGACAAAAGCTCCGTTTCCCCCGCCAGCGTGCTGATCCCCCCGATCAGCAGACACCCCAGCAGATTGGCCCACAACGTCCCGTGCGGAAATGAGATGGACTGTCGCTGCAACAGCAGGCTCAGCCCGTAACGCAACACCGAGCCGATAAAGCCGCCCGTCCCAACCAGAATGGCAGACCCCCATGAGTTCATGGCGGACAATATACATCCGGCCGCCCCGCCGTTCCTGGCCGGGGCCTCCGTCTTCGTTTGGTTTCACCGCTTGCAACGTTATGGTTTGACGTTTGTCGTTGCCCAGGTTTAATGGGGAAAGCTGAAATAAATATCGGATTTCATTTCTGCTTTCTTAATTTCAACTTTTGATTATTGACCCGTCACTAACGTTCCGGGCTCAGATGCTCCCCGCCCCTGACACCTACACTCCAACCACCCAACCACCCAACCGCTCAACCACTCAACCACCCCCCCCTACCGAAAGCCTCCACGGCCATGCTGGGAATTTCCATCATTCTGATCTATACGGCGGCCATGGTCCTGCTGGGCTGGTGGGCCATGACCAAAACCCGCACCGTCGGCGATTTCTTTTTGGGCGGCCGGTCGCTCGGTCCGTGGATGAGTGCCTTCGCCTACGGGACCACCTATTTTTCCGCAGTCCTGTTCATCGGCTATGCCGGCAAACTGGGCTGGGGTTTCGGCATTCACACCATGTGGATCGTCGTCGGCAACACGCTCATCGGCACGGTCCTGGCCTGGAAACTGCTCGCCGGCCGCACCCGCGAAATGACCGCCCGGCTCAATGCCATCACCATGCCCGAGTTCCTCTGCGCCCGCTTCGAGAGCAAGGCGCTCCAGGTCGTCGCCGCCCTGGTGGTGTTTGTGTTTCTCGTCCCCTACTCCGCCTCCGTGCTCATGGGGCTCAGTTATCTCTTTGAGATGACCCTCCACATCCGGTATGAATACGCCCTCTATTTCCTGGCCGCGCTAACCGCCCTTTACCTGGTCATGGGCGGCTACTTCGCGGTGGCGGTCAGCGACTTCCTGCGCGGCATTGTCGAGTTCATCGGCGTCATGGTCATGGTGGTCCTGCTGGCCCGGCACGTCGGCGGCTTCGGGCATGCCACTGCGGCGTTGCTGAGCGATCCCCAGGCCGCCCCCGCCCTGCTCCCCGCCGCCGCCAAGACCATGGGGCACGGCCTCTTGCAGATCACCACGCCCGGCTGGCTGACCCTGCTGTGCCTGGTGCTGATCACCAGCTTCGGCCCCTGGGCGCTGCCGCAGATGGTGCAGAAATTCTACTCCATTCGCAGCCGCGCCGACGTCACCCGCGCCATGGGCATTGCCGGCGTCTTCGCCCTGTTCATGGCCTTCGGCGCCTACTACAGCGGCGCCCTCACCCACCTGTTCTTCAACAATAAACTGCCGGCCGAGCTGATCGGTCCCAAAGGCCCGATCTGGGACAAAATCATGCCCTACTTCATCACCAACGCCGGCCTGCCGGAAGTGTTGGTGCTGGTCATCGTGTTGATGGTTTTCTCCGCCTCGATGTCCAGCATTTCATCGCTGGTGCTGGTCTCCAGTTCAGCGATCGCGGTGGACTTTTACGGTGCCTTTATCGACCGTCACGCCAACCCCAAAAAGACCATGGCGCTGATGCGGATCCTGTGCGCCGTGTTCGTCGGCCTGTCCCTGTGGATCGCCCTGGAAAAGCCGACCTTCATCGTCAATCTGATGATCATGTCCTGGGGCACCCTGGCCGGCGTCTTCCTGGCGCCGTACGTGTACGGCCTGTTCTGGAAACGCACCACCAAGGCGGGGGTGTGGGCGGGCATCGTCACCGGCCTCGGCCTGGCCACCCTACTGTTCCCGGAAAAATGGGGTTGGGGCCAGGCCGGCGTGCCGCTCGCCGGCGCCATCACCATGTTCGTGCCACTGCTGGTGGTCCCGCTAGTCAGCCTGCTGACCCAGCCGCCCCCGCAAAACGTGCTCGACCTGGCCTTCGGCGACGAACCGCCACCCCCCTCCGCGTGATCAAAGCGCAAGTACCAGGCGAATGCCGTCTTCAATGCGCTTGAAATCGTCTGCCCTCAGACGCCCCACGCGGTCAGTCAATTGCCCCTTGTCCAGCGTTACTATCTGTGACACATTGGCCACCGAATCCTTCGGAAGACCCGTTGCCCGCGCCCTGAGCATGACGTTCCCCGGTGCCGCCGCCAGCAGCACGTTGGAGGTCAAGACGACAGCAATCGAGGTGCGAATCCGGCTACGGTTAAAATCATCGGATTGGATGATCAAAACCGGTCGGCGATAGCCCGGCTCCGAACCGTTTGGTTCCGCCAAGGTCGCCCACCAAATCTCACCTCTTTCCATCACCAAGTCTCCCGCCCGATCGCCTGCCCCTGAAGCGTCTGCAAGAGAGGATCGAGCCGTGAGTCTTCGTGGTTGTAAACCGCGTTGAGCTGCTCGGTTACGCTGTCGGAGGCGTGCCGGTGGACATACTCGCCGACGGCATTCGTGAACAATCGGCTGCGCGACACCCGCAGGCGCCGGGCAAGACGCTCGGCACTCTTGAACACCGGATCAGGGACTGAAATGGCGGTCTTCATAACAGTAAAGTATTACCAAAGTATAACATCGTCAAGCCGGCCGCGCCGTAGGTCAGAATGCGCGCGTCGCGGGTGACCAGAACCGCACCAGCACCGGGATCATCCAACGTCACACACGGCCTCCCGGCGGCCGCCGGGCAATCGCCTGGTTGGTCGCCTCGCGGGCAATCTCCGTCACCCGCAAACCGGCCTCGGCGGTGGTCAGCTGTTCCGAGCGGCCCGTGTGCAGGCCGGTGTGCAGCGGCGCGCCCGCCGCGTTCATCGCCCCACTCATGGCTTCCGCCTCGGCTGAAACCGGCGCAGGTTGGCCTCATGGGGATCATAAATCGCGTGCAAGGCCAGCTCCGGCACCTCGCGCATGGCCGGAACATGCCCGTAATCCGCCACCTCGCCGCAGGGCGCATGTCAGTTCCGTAGGGCCGTTACGCTGGCACGCGTGCGCGAACAGCGTGGTTATATTGGCCATCAAGTTACCGGTTCCGGCCGCCGCCGGAACCTTTTGAGTGGCGGTGGCTCGACACCGCTTTCATACTGTATTTTGACTTGGCGGTTTCTCTGCGCCTCCGCGCCTCTGCGGGAAAATACAGTATTAAAGCGCCGTCAAGCCGGCGACACTCTAAAGCGCCAGCCCGGTTCCCGGCTGACGCGGTTTAGACGCCCTCTTATACTGCGTTAGAGGGAATCCCCTACGGAACTGACATGCGCCCCTCGCCCCGGCCCACATTTGACAATGCCGCCGAAGACGGTACATTATTTGTAGCGATATAAAACTGCATCACTACAAAAATAGCACGCGTGCCATAGGCCAGAGCATCATGCCGGTCGTCACCACCCAAACCAGGCATTACCAGTTGTCGGTGAAACTCCGGGAACTGGTGAGCGGCATGGCGTCGGGAACACCGCTGAGCACGGTTCGCGACCTGTGCCGGCAGTTCAAGGTCTCGCAGTCAACCCTGGAAAAGGCGCTGGAACCGCTGCGCACCGAAGGACTGGTCGTCCGGCCCGCCAACCAGAAACGGTTGGTCGCCGCCGCCCCCGCCCGCCAGCCGCTGGCCAAAATCGCCTTGCTGCACCCGGTGTTTCCCTCCCCGGAAAACCATGCCATGATCAACGCCGTCATCCGCGCGGCGCCGGCCGGCCGGCAATGGGCGTTTGACCATTATTACTTCAACACCATGAGCGAGATCGAGTTCCGGCGGATCACCGACCATTCGGACGCCGCCGTCCTCCTGCCGACGGCGGAGGCGTTTCCGGAAAACGTCCTCCGTTACCTGCAGTCCCCGGAAAAACCGCTGGTGGTGATGCAGCAACGACCGCCGGGCCGCTTCAAGGCGCACTTTGTCACCGTCGACGACCGGCTGTTCGGAAACCTCGCCTTCGAACAATTGTGGGCGCTCGGCCACCGCCAACTGACCCTGATTCTTGACCAGCCGCCTTGCGCCAGCATCGTCGGCCGGCGCCGCGGCTGGCTGGAGGCGCACCGCCGGCGGTCGCCCGGCACCCCGGTGTCGATCTGCGACTGTGAAGTCAAAAGCGGCGAGCCCGCCATGGAAACGAGCTATGCCAGCCTGAACGCCTGGCTGGACCGGCACGGCGAGCCCACCTTCACCGCCGTCGCCTGTACCTCCATTGCCGGCGCCATGGCGGCCCTGCGCACCTTTTGGGAGCGCGGCATCCGCGTCCCCGAGGATGTGAGCCTCCTCTCCTACGGCGGCGAAGCCTCTACGAGTGATTTCCTGGTGCCACCCCTGACCACCCTCAAGGTGGATATGACCGCGTATGGCCAGACGGTGGCCGCGGTCCTGGCCGATTGCCTGGACGGACGCGCCGCCCTGCCCCGGCACCGCACCCTGGCGCCCCAACTCCTTACCCGTTGCACCACCCGTAACCACTGTGACGCCACTGCCGCCGTCACCCCAACTCGCCAAAACAGAAAGGAGCTTGTCACCGCACTCCCGACCTCCAGCGTTTATTTCCCCCGCTGAGAGGTTTTTCTCCGTTCTCTCCGGATTTCTCCTGTTCAAATTCATGAATAAATCCAGGTTAAACAAACAACTAAAAAAGGGAGGTGTCGCCGCGCGTTTATTACGTTTCCTGTCTTTCCCCACGAATCCGTTTCCGCGTTCCTTGAAACCGTCCACCCGCCCATCAGGTCAATTTCCCAACGGAGAAAATCAATGCTTACATCCATCCTCAAAACCACCGCCGTCCTGTCCCTGCTGGCCACCCCCGGCTGGGCCGCCGTCATCAACGTCACCACAGGCACCACCATCGCCCGAACCTGGGACGAAATCAAGACCGCCAATTACGCCTATGCCCCCATGCAGACCTATACCGCCTCTTCCAACACCACCAAGGTCTACATGCCCTACGGCAATCTTGACCTTTGTTACGGATCGACCAATATCAATCTAGTGCAAGATGGATGGACCCGTCCCCTTTTTGCCAATGCCAATTCGGCCAATCCGTGTTCCTTGACCTTCGCGTTTAAGTTTGACACCAACATTGACGCGTTTAGTCTCGTGAACAGCGAAATTTTCGCAGCCTTGGGTGCTGGCAACATGGTCACCATCGAGTACGCCACAACAACAACCTTGGACGTACCCGTTTGGCAACCTTTGTGGTCAGCGGGAAGCGGTACTTATAATGGATTGACCAACAGCAAAACCGGTTTATCCACCAAAGACTTATATCTGCGCTACAGCACTTCCGGGACGGCGGGGAAAGACTTTTACATGAACCTAGTCGGAGCGGGGCGGGCTCTACCAGAGCCAGATGGTTCTTACGATAATTTTGTGGGTAATATGAATACGTTGAGCGTCACCGTGCCCGAACCGGCGGCCCTGTCGCTGCTGGTCCTCGGCGGCCTGGCCCTGTTCCGCCGCCGCCCCCGCGCCTGAGTTTGACCGAACGTCCCTGGGAACGCCGAGCCCCAGCTCGGCGTAACCTCTCGCGACGGCGCAGAGGAACCGCCAAAAATCCCGTTCTTAATCCAAAATTCCACCATGGTGAAAAACGGTGCTCGAAACCATCCAGTTACCGGTTGATTTTGAACAGAGGCTTTCCCCCTAACCGGGAGCCGCCCGTCCTCGGGCGGACGAACCCGTCACCGTCAGAGACGCATATACTTTGGTTTGGCGGACTGTGGCCCTATAAATAAGGGCAGAACTAGTGTGACGCCATTGAGTTCCGCCCGAGGACGGGCGGCTCCCGGTCTTGAAATAACGCCGGCATTAAAAAGCGGCAAAGGCATTGCCGCACTCCAAGAACGGTGCCACCTTGGTCGGGACTTTTGAAAACGGCTATCAAGCTAACATGTAATCAGGGCCAAAAAAAGTGCCAGTTTCCACCTCTATCCCTCGCTTGACCGCCGCCGCCCTGCTGGCCGGCCTGCCGCTCATCCCCAGCGCGTTTGGCGCGGAACGGGTGCGGGTGGAAACCTTTGACCAATCCCAGGCCGCCTATGCCGTGGAGACTGGCGGCGAGTTTCCCGGCGCCGCGGTCACGTTGGCTTGGGACAAGGCCGGCGAAACCACGCCGGGCGCCCTGGCCATCGGCTATGACTTCACCAAGGGCGGCCAATACGTCGGGTGGTACTATTCAGGCTTCATGCCGGCCCCGGCCGGCCAGCTCGCCTTCGCCGTGCGCAGCGACCGGGCGGTGGCCTTGCTGGTGCGGCTGCTGGACGCCACCGGCCAGACCCACCAGTACACTCCGGCGGTACCAGCCAACGCCCGGTGGCAGGTCGTCACCATCCCGCTCGCCGCCGCTTCGGCGCCCGGCCGCTTTTGGGGCGGCAAGAACGACGGCGTCCTGCATTTCCCATTGGTCAAAATCCTGATCGGCGTGGAAAAGGCGGGGGAACCGGTTCAGGGCACGCTGCTGGTCGACGATATGAGTTTCACCACAACCGCCACCCCGGCGGAACTGGCCCAACAACAGGCGGATTACTACTGGCGGAACGCCACCGTGGCCATCCAAACCCAAAGACCGGGAAACCTGTTCTACCCGGACGAGCCCGTCACCGGCGACCTGGCGATGACACCGCATCCGCTGGGCGCCGAATTCACCGGCACCGCCGAGGTTTTCGACATCGAGGGAAAGCCGGCCGCCACCCTCCCCGGCCTCAAGCTGAACCGGAACAATCACTACCGCGCCACCCTGAACTTGCCACGGACGCCCGGGTTTTACCGCGTGGCGGTGACCCTGACCGGCGACGGCCATACCCAAAACTCAGAAAGCCGCTACGCGGTCATCCCGGCCAATCGTGAGCTGGCCCGCAAAGACCCGGCCTCCCCTTTCGGCGTCAACACCCATTTCAACCAGGGCTGGCCGGCGGACCTTGGCGCCATTGCCAAACGCGCGGGCATCGCCTGGATCCGCGACGGCGAAGCCTCGCTGGAAGACCGGGCCGTCGCCGTGGCGCGCGCCAACCAGTTATGCTACCTGCCCTGCTTTACCGCCTACACCACCACCGCGCTCAACCACCGTGACGCCAAGGGCGGCTGGGATTTCACCGCCATCGCCGCCTGGCACCGGCAATACGCCGAAAAATACGGCAAGGACATCGACGCCTATGACCTGATGAACGAACCGGCTTCTGCCTGGAGCGCGGTGCTGGGCGGCGGCTGGTGGGGCGGCCCCTGGCTGGAGTCATTTGTCATCTACGGCCGGCAAGTCACCCAAGCCCTGAAACAAGGCGATCCCGGCTGCACGGTGCTGTGGGAAGACGTCGACCAGTTGCTCTGGTACAAGCGGTTCCAGCAACTCGGGGCGGGCGACACCATTGACGCCATTTCACCGCACCCCTACAACCTGCACCGGAGCGCGCCGCTGCCGGAGGACCAGCCGATCCTGCGCCAGTACGCCGAGTTCCGCGAGTTCACCCGCCGGCACCAGTTGACGTGGCCACTCTGGCTCGGCGAGATTGGCTTTTCCTCCTACGACATGGGCGAGCCGCCGCCCATGTTTTACTCCCCCTCCACCGAGGCGGAACAGGCCCAATTCCTGGTGCGCATGATGGTGCTGCACCTGGCCGCCGGCGTCCAGCGCATTTTCTGGTACGATCTCCGCAATGACGGCTGGGAGCGCCACAATCCCGAGCACAATTTCGGCTTGATCCGCACCGACAGTCTGCCCAAGCCCGCCGTGGTCGCCTACGCCAACCTGAGCCACCGGCTCACCGGTTGCCGTTGGCTCGGTTCCTATGCCATCGGCGGCAACGCCCAGGCCGTCGCGGCGGCCTGCCGCCAGGGCGCCGCCCCCACCCTCATCGCCTGGTTGCGCCAGGGTGCGAAATCCGAGGCGATTCCCGTCGCCTCCGACGCCCAGTCACTCACCGTCACCGACATTTATGGCCGAAGCCGGTCCCTGCCGGTCGTCAACCACCTCGCCGAACTGCCGCTGTCCGCATCCCCCATCTACATTGACGGCCTGACCTTGGACGATCTCCAGCCCTACCTTCAGACCGCCGCGCCTACCGGAAATTGATTGGAGAAACCCCTATGTTACCGTCTCAGCCATGGCGTTTTTTCACCCCGTGCCTGCTGGCGCTGACGCTGGCGTTGGCGGCCAGCCAGCGGGCGGCGGGGCAGGACTCGCCGCGCACCATCCGAATCAAGCCGACGGCGTGGAGCTCCACCGGCGGCGACGACATGGCCCGGCTGCGCCAGCTCGCCGGCGGCGTGGGCTGGGAGTTCGAGCCCAATGCCCAGACCACCGCCGGTTTGAAGCAGATCGGCATCAACCGCATCCGTTGCATCAACGTGGATCCTTTGACGGGAACCTTTGACGCCCAAGGACGGTTTGTCGCCAACGCCATGCCCAACGACCGGCTGGTCGCCCATCTCGCGACCTGCCGGGAAATCGGCGCCCAACCGCATATCATCCTTGCCACCGGCCTGCATCCCGATCTGGTATTAAAAGCGGCGGACCTCAAGACCAAAGAGCCCAGCCTGCTGGGCATGGTCCATCAGACGACCTTCGGCCCCACCGACTGGGGCAAGTTCCGCAGCTACTGCCAGGCCTACTTCGAGTACGTCATCCTCACCCAAGGTTTCAGCGGCGCCTGTTTCGAGGTGGCCAATGAGCCGGACGCGGGCGGCGGCCTGATTGAGCAGCCCCCCCCAACCGGGCCGGGCTCGCGGCGGGCCTTTGAAGCCTATTTCAAGCTGTACCGAAATGTCGCCCAGGCCGCGGTGGAGTTTGAACAGGCGCATCCGGGCACCAAGGTCACCTTGGGCGGCCCCGCCACCACCTGGGCCTTCACCTTCGCGTTCGGCGACTTCAACTGGCAGGAGGCGTTCCTGCGCGAAGTCCGCAACCAGCAGGTCAAGCTCGACTTCATCGGCCTGCATTTTTATGGCAATCTCACGCCGCTGACCGGCGCCGGCGCCATCTACCCCAGTTTTGCCGGCATGACCCGGCTCACCCGGGGCTGGCGCGACACCTACACCCCCGGCGTGCCGATCTGGCTGACCGAATGGGGGCCGACCTATAACACCTCGCTGGACCCCTGCTCGTTGCCCAACGCCAACCACGTCGGCGCGGCGTGGACGGCCGCCTTCCTCAACCAGATGCTGATCGAAGGGATTGACCGCGCCATTTTCCTGGTCACCACCGACTTGCGCCAGGAAAACCAGGGCCAAGGGCAGGACATTTGGGGCTGGCCAGCCTTGTTCACCAATCCGACCGTGCATGGCACCCATCCCAAGCCGCCCTATCATGTCTTCACCATGTTGTCCCGCATGGCCCCCCAGCGGGTCGAGGCCATGAACCCCGGCGGCACCGTGGGCTGCCTCGCTTCCCGCGACGCCGTCACCGGCCGGCTGACCGTGCTGCTGTGGAACTTCGGCTACCGGATCGACGAGTTTGGGCCGGGCACCGAACTGGCCAAAACCGAGAGCGTCATGCTCCGCGTGGTTGAGGACGAGCAGCTTCTGCGCGGCCGGGTGAAGATCAGCCGCACCTTGGTCAGCCAGACCGTGAGCAATGCCTACGACCTGTTCGTCAAGGGACAACCGATCGACCAGCGGGCGGAATTGCAGGTGGTGGACCAGGCCGTCTTCCGCCCGGTGGACGGCGCCCTCCATTACGGCTTCGCACTCCCCCCCTCCTCGGTTAGTTTGGTCGAATTGACGCCGGAATGATGCACCCTTCACCAGTAACCTGCCCCCCCCGTTTTGACCGGTCACTGTCGCTCCCTGTGGTCGCTTCGTTCGCGGCTCGGAGAAACCTCATGAAACGTCCCGGCTTCACCCTCATCGAACTGCTGGTGGTGATCGCCATCATCGCCATCCTGGCCAGTCTGCTGCTGCCGACCCTCGGCTCCGCCAAGGCCCGGGCCAAGGTCGTCCAATGCCTGAGCAACCAGAAGCAGATCGGGCTGCTCTGCCTCACCTATGCGGGCGACTACAACGATTACCTGCCGCCCAACGGCACCAGTGACAACCCGGCCTATGTCAACCAGGCCTGGTATCAACAGCTCGGCCCGGAAAAAACCGGTTACTGGAGCTGCCTCTGGTGCCCGGAAGACCCCAATTATGCCGCCATCGTGCCGGGCCTTCCCGACGGCGACCAACGGACGCAAAACTGGCGCTACGGGTTCATCAGCTACGGCTATAACATCTGCTATCTCGGCTGGTTCGAGCAACCTCCGGCCCGGCTGGCAACGGTGGCCCGGCCAACGGCCACCGTGTTGGCGGTGGACGCCACCGGCCAGGCCGGCAACCCCACCGGACCGTATTACGGCTATTTCCTGTCGTTGCCGTACGTCGACACGGCCAACCCCATTGCCTGGCTGCGGCACAACAACGGCAGCCAGTGCAATGTGGTGTGGCTGGACGGGCACGCCGCCGGCCAGGCGGCAAAAAACTATAACGAGCTCTACGCCACCGGCGCCCTGGGCTGGGGCTCCGGAAACCCCGCCATCGACTGGGGCTGCCCGGACAATAAATGGGATTTACAATAAAATCGGTTGGCTTCGATTTTCTCCGTGCCTCTGTGGCGCCGTGAGAAAATGGCATTAAACACCCTCAAAGAAACCCGGTTTTACACTGCCAGCGTGTTCACCAGGCCAGCCGCGCCGTAGGCCAAGAGTTTGGCGTCACGGGTGACCAAAACGGCGCCCAGCGCCCGCGCCGTGGCCACCAGAATCCGGTCAGCGGGATCGCCATGAAAAGCCCCCGGCAAACGCGAACTCTGCAAGGCAATGGCCGGCGTTAGGGGATGCAAGCGTATCCCCGGAACCGCCAACGCATTCTCCACCCACTGCATGATGTCCAAGGGCAGGACAAGCCGCCCTTTGGCCTCCAGCATGCCGATTTCCCACACACTGATGGCCGACACCAGCAGGCGGGCATCCAACGCCGCTTGCTCAATCGCCGCCAATGCCGCCTTTTTTTGCAGGGTTGGATCGCCCAACAACAACCAAATCCAAGCGTGAGTGTCCAACAGCAAGGGCGGCAAAACCGTCCCCGTCACCGGCGGTTTGGTCCAAGGTAACGCATCACTTTTCAGCATCCCACTCCTCCCCCACTGGCGCCACAATATCCCCACGGATGCTGACCGAGCCTTTGAGCATCCCGAACAACGGTCGGGGCACGGGGTCATCCACCGGCACCAACTTGGCCACGGCCTTGCCGCGCTTGGTAATAATAACGGGATGCCGGGTCCGCTTGACCCGTTCCATGACTTGGAGGCAGGTGGCCTTAAATTGTCCGGCTGGCAGGTTCATGACTACGATCATCCTATTATGGTCATCTTATTTTGACCATAATGCCATGCCCGGCCAAAATCAAACCGCGCCGGTGGCGTGCCCCAACCGGGTTCCCGGCCCGGAAAAACCGGAGGGCAAGCGGGCGTGGACCCCGTGGACCCCGTGGACCCCGTGGACCCCGTGGACCCCGTGGACCCCGTGGACCCCGTGGACCGGGTGGACCGGGTGGACACAAAAGACCAAACAATAATTCGCCATTTAACGCGTTTAATTGGGTGTACACACCACGAACCGGGCCAGGTCCACCAGGTCCACCAGGTCCACCAGGTCCACCAGGTCCACCAGGTCCACCAGGTCCACCAGGTCCACCAGGTCCACCAGGTCCACAGAGTCCACCAAGTCCACACCCGCAACCGGAGATGCCCCATGTCCACCCGCGAACCGCTCCTGCCACCCCATGGCGGCTACCGAAAGCTCCGAACGTTTCAAGTGGCCCAGTTGATATACGACATCACGGTGCGTTTCTGTAACCTGTACATTGCCCGGCACAGCCGCACCCATGATCAGATGGTACAGGCCGCGCGCTCCGGCGTGCAGAACATCGCCGAGGGCAGCCAAGCCTCAGGCACGTCAAAACGGACCGAACTCAAACTCACCAATGTCGCGCGAGCCAGTCTGCAGGAATTGCGGCTCGACTACGAGGATTTTCTGCGCCAGAACGGCTTGCCAATGTGGAACCGCAACGATCCCCGACGGCAGGCGTTGATTGACCGCCGGTGCGCCACGACCGCTGCGTTTGCCACCTGGATCACGGACATGCATGAGCGTGGTGGACACGGCGGACGCCCCGGCTATCCGGAAATCGCCGCCAATGGCGCCTTGGTGCTACTGGCCGTCGTCCACCCGCTCCTTGGCCGGCAGCTTGAGGCCCAAGCCCAGGCGTTCGAGCGGGACGGCGGTTTCAGCGAACGCCTTTACCGGGTTCGCTGCCAAAACCGCGCCGGCCTAAACCCGGGGGGGTGACTGGGGTGGTGGACCCGGTGGACTTTTGTGGACACGGTGGACAAAAAAACCTCCCCCGTGGACGGGTGCGTCCACCGGGTCCACCGGGTCCACCGGGTCCACCGGGTCCACCGGGTCCACCGGGTCCACCGGGTCCACCAGGTCCACCAGGTCCACCAAACTTACCCCCGGCCGCCAGCCGCCAAGGCGCGCCCCACGGCGAACGCCTTCAGGTTGGCCTCGAGGTGCTGGGGCTTAACGCAGGCGCGGATCGCCTCCGTCCACGCCTCGGCCGGCAGCGGCAGCTCGCCGGCCACCGCCCCCAGGATCACCAGATTGGCGGCCCGCGCCTGCCCCAGCTTCGTCGCCTCGGCCACGGCATCGACCAGCAGCAGGCGCGGGAACACCCGCCGCAGCCGCGCCTCGGCGTCCGCCGGATACACCGCCTGCCCCGAGGACACCGTTACTGGAATGACCGCCTGGGTGGAAACCACCGCCAGGCCGCCCGGCGCCAGATACTCGGCATAGCGCAGCGCCTCAATGCGCTCCAGCGATGCCAGCACCCGCGCCCCGCCCGGCGGCACCAGCGGTCCCGGCACCGCCGTCCCAAACCGGACCTGGGCAATGACGCTCCCCCCGCGCTGCGCCATGCCGTGGACTTCGTTGGTCTTGACGTCGTACCCCGCGGCCATCGCCGCCCGCGCCGTCACCTCGCTGGCCAGCAAAATCCCCTGCCCCCCAACCCCCGCAAACACCACACTGATAATTTCGGTTGTCATAATGTTCCTTGTCAGAATGTTGGGGCCACCCTTTTGAAAAAGGGTGCTCCCCAAACCCCTTCCTAAAACTTTTGTTTCGTTTGCGGATTCCGCAGGCAGCCCTGTTATCCCAGTCACGGTCTGTCGCACGAGGCTGCCTGCGGAATCCGCAAAAGGCACAAACAGGTTTGACGGAGGGTTTGGGAACCGCCTTTCCTCAAAAGGGGGTTCCCAACATTTCTTATGTTTTAGCAATCGGTTCAAAGGCGTGAGCGGGGCAGACTTGGGCGCACATGGCGCAACCGGCGCAAAGGAGGCGGTTGACGGACGGGATGCCGTCCGCGCCGGCCTCGATGGCGGGACAGCCGAGCTTGAAGCAGAGCTTACACTTGCGGCAGGCCTCGGTGCGAACCTGGCGCGGCTCGCCCACGGGCTTTTTCTCATGCAACGGGCACGGCGCGCGCGACACGATCAGCCACGGCTCCTGGCTGGCCAGGGCGGTCTTCAGCACTTCATTAACCTGCTTGAGATCATAGGGATAAACCGTGGCCACATTGCGGACGCCGCAGGCGCGGCCGATCTCCTCAATGGAGACGCTGACCGTGGGCTCCCCCATCAGCGTGCGGCCGGTGCCGGGATGGTCCTGGTGTCCGGTCATGGCGGTGGTGCGGTTGTCCACCACGATAATGACGCTGGCGCCGCAGTTGTAGACAATGTCCAGCAGGCCGGTGATGCCGGAATGGAAGAAGGTCGAATCGCCGACCATGCCCACCAGGCGGCGTTTCTCCCCGGCCTTTTCCATGCCGTGGGCCACCGTAATGCCACCGCCCATGCAGAGAATGGTGTCGACACGGTTGAGCGGCGCGAACACGCCCAGGCTGTAACAGCCGATGTCGCCGGTGACGATCACGTCGTGCTTGCCCAAAGCATGAAAAATCCCGCGGTGCGGACAGCCGGGACAGAGCACCGGCGGCCGCGCCGGCAGGTCGGCCGCCTCGGCGGGCGGCACCGGGGCGGTCCACGGCACACCGTCCACTTTGGCGCGGATCTCCAGCAGGCGCGCGGGCGACAGTTCGCCAATGGTCGGCACCAGATTCTTGCCGTCGCAGGCAATGCCCAGGGCGCGAATGTGTTCTTCCAAAATCGGCTCCAGTTCCTCGACCACCAGCAGGCGTTTGACACCGGCGGCAACCTCGCGAATCAGGGCATCGGGGAACGGCCAGCTCCAGCCGAGCTTGAGCACGGACGCTTCAGGAAACGCCTCGCGGACATAGGCATAGGCGATGCCGGGAGCGACGATGCCCAGCGCGCGATCGCGCCACTCAATCCGGTTGGCCGGCGATACCGCCGCCGCCGCCGCCATTTCCCCGATCCGTTCCTCGACCCGCACCCGCATTTTGCGGCCCCAAACCGGGATCGGCACGTAACGAGACGGATTCCTTTCAAACCCGACGACGCGCGGCGCCTGCCGCTCGCCCAAGGTCACCAAACCGCGCGAATGGCTGACCCGGGTGGTGGTGCGCAGAATGACCGGCGTCCGGTGCGCCTCGGAGATCTCCAGGCCGAGGCGCAAAAAATCCTTGGCCTCCTGCGAATCGGCCGGCTCCAAAATGGGAATTTTGGCGAAGCGCGCAAAATGCCGGGTGTCCTGCTCGTTCTGCGAGGAGTGCATGCCGGGATCATCGGCCACGCAGGCCACAAACCCGCCCACGGCGCCGATGTAGGAAAAGGTCATCAGCGGATCGGCGGCGACATTCAGCCCCACGTGTTTCATGGTGACGATGCTCCGCGCGCCGGCCAGGCTGGCGCCGACCGCCACCTCAAACGCCACCTTTTCATTGGGCGACCACTCGCAATAGATTTGGTCCTTGAAGCGGACGACCGCCTCCAAAATCTCCGTGGACGGCGTGCCCGGATAGCCGCAGGCCACCGTCACCCCGGCCTCGAAGGCCCCGCGCGCAATCGCTTCATTGCCCGACAATAATTGACGTTCCGACATGGGTTGATCCTTAAAAATAAAAGCTGAAATTAGAAAAGCAGAAAACATAAATTTATTTCAGCTGAGCCGTTTTAAAAAGTCCTGATCTAAGGGGCCTGTTTTTGGAGTGCGCGCAATTCCTTTGCCGCTTTTTAATATCGGCGTTATTTCAAGACCGGGAGCCGCCCGTCCTCGGGCGGAAATCGATGGCGTCACACCAGTTCCGTTCTTTTTATTGGGGGACCGTCCGCCAAACCAAGTAGGCACGTTTCCGACGATGACGGGTTCGTCCGCCCGAGGACGGGCGGCTCCCGGTTATCGGTTATAGGGAAATTTCGTTACTCTTGAAAGCACCTCAGCTTTCTGCTTTTTTGCTTTGGCCAGGCACTATTTCGTTCCGTCGGCGGCCTCGTTCATCAGGTCGAGAAATTCCTGATGCTCGACCGTTTCGAGGCGCTTGCCGCGTTGCGTCAGTTTCTCATTGAAGCGAAGGGTGGTTTCGGTCATGCGTTCATGGGTCTCTTCCGAGCCGCCCTGGAGGACAAAATTCTCGCCCTTGGTGATGCGCACATGCCCGTCCTGCCCGTCCAGGCCGAGGCCGAGCAGCAGCGCCTTCTTCCGGCCCCGGCGCCCGGGCGCCGCCGATGAGTTGGAATGATCTGGCAGTTCACGCATAAAATGAGGCCTTCCGCAATCCCGCATAAGATAACCGCCGCAAACGAGATTGCAGGCACCACACCGCCACACACCGTACACCGATTCGTTTTCTCTCGCCAAGCACGCCAAGGTCGCCAAGAAAATTCACCCTCGGCCCATTATAAATGCAAACGAGAGAGCCGCTTTTTATATCGGCGTTATTTCAAGCCCGGGAACCGCCCGTCCTCGGGCGGAAATCGATGGCGTCACACCAGTTCCGCCCTTATTTATGGGGCCACCGTCCGCCAAACCAATTATGCACGTCTCCGACGATGACGGGTTCGTCCGCCCGAGGACGGGCGGCTCCCGGTTATGGGAAAACGTCGTTACTTTTGAAAAGACCTTGTGAGGTAATTAAGCAAAAAACAGGATTTCTTGGCGTTCTTTGCGATCTTTGCGAGAGATCAGTTTTGTTTTGGCATGCTCTGCGCGAGGTTGCGGAATGCGGCTGGGGCGATGATATTCGTCGGGCATGAACCCGCCATTCCATAAATATCACGCGTTGGGCAATGATTATCTGGTGTTGGAGCCGGGAGCGGTGCCGGAGTTGTCACCGGCGCGCATCCGGCTACTGTGCGACCGCCATTTCGGGATCGGCTCCGACGGCATTCTGCTGGGACCGCTGCCGGCCCCCGCGCCGGCGCCGGCGGCATTGCCCGCCTTCGCAGTACGCATCTTCAACCCGGACGGTTCCGAAGCGGAGAAGAGCGGCAACGGCTTGCGCATTTTCGCCCGGCATTTGTTCGACACCGGCCGGGTCGCCACCGCGCCATTCCTGGTCCACACCGCCGGCGGCTGGACCCGCGGCCAACTGCTGGAGAACGGGCGCGCCGTCCGGGTGGAGATGGGCCGGGCCAGTTTCACCAGCCGCGATATTCCCCTGTTGGAGGCGGCCCCGGAAGCGCTGGATGAGACGGTCACGGTGGCCGGCGAGACCGTCCGCTTCACCGGCGTGACCGTGGGCAACCCGCACTGCATCGTCCGTAACCGGCCGGCCACGGCGGACACCGCACACCGGCTGGGACCGCTGCTGGAAACGCACCCCCGGTTTCCCCACCGCACCAACGTCCAATTTTTAGAGGTGCTGGACCGGCACGCCATCCGCATCGAGATCTGGGAACGGGGCGCCGGCTACACGCTTGCCTCCGGTTCCAGCGCCAGCGCCTGCGCCGCCGCGGCGGTGCGCCTCGGCCTGTGCGCCAGCCCGGTCACGGTCAAAATGCCCGGCGGCGACCTGCATGTCGACGTGGCCGCCGACTTCGCCATCACCCAGACCGGCCCGGTCTGCGCCGTCGCCCAAGGCACCCTCGCCCCTGACCTGTGGCACCGGCTGGAAGAAGAAAAGTTGACTTGACCGGCAGGCACGCCCGTGTGGATGACAGTTTTATCGGACAATGTTGGGGCCACCCTTTTGAAAAAGGGTGCTCCCTTTGCGGATTTCGCCGGCCGCTCCCGTGCTACAATCCACGATTGGGGCACAGGGGCGG
>CAITYL010000217.1 GCA_903896595.1 uncultured Lentisphaerota bacterium | reverse complement strand
TCGTCCCGTAGGGACTGAAAGACAATAGGCAGGGGCTTCAGCCCCTGTTTCAGAACAGCAAAAAAAGGCGTGCCGTAGGTACGCCGCGAACCGCACGGCCCCTCTGACCGCGAAAGCCAGGGGACGTGTCAGATTATCGCGGCAACCCTGCCTGGCCCCCTTCGCCGCGTACCTACGGCACGCGAAATGGGGGGTGATAAAACAGGGGCTGAAGCCCCTGCCTATTCCCGCCCCGTCCCGCTGGGACGAGAAAGCCGCAACCGTTGAGTTCTGCCAAACTCCAGCGGGCGGCTCCGCCGCCAAGCCAGGCGGCATTCCATGCCGCACGCCAAGGCGCAAGGCGCGTGTCACCCCTCCCTCCCCCGTGTGCCGCCCCTCCCGTCCCGGGCGGCGCCGCCCCCGCCGTTCGCCCCGCCCCGGGAGCCGCCCGTCCTCGGGCGGACGAACCCGTCATCGTCGGAGACGCGCATCATTGGTTTGGCGGACGGTGGCCCAATAACGGGCGGAACTGGTGTGACGCCATCGAGTTCCGCCCGAGGACGGGCGGCTCCCGGTCTTGACATAACGCCGACATGAAAAAACGGCAAAGGAATTGCCGCACTCCAAAACGGCGCCACACCGGATTGTGACTTTTGAAAACATCTCAATACTTTAGTAAACTACACTAAACTATAGTTAAATATAGTAAACTTTAAATAAACCGCTGTGGCCGCATGGGGTGTTTTCACGATAACCGTCTGCCCGTAAAGCAGTTAACATTCTCCTTCGGGGCGGCCGGGGGCGGTGGCGGCGGGCGCAACTGGGCCTTCCGACCCCGTGGCCGGCTGCGCGGGCCCGTGGTTGGCATTTGCACTACACTGAATTATACTACAATTAGAACGCCCTGAGGCCGGGACCCACGGAAGCCATGCAAGCGGATTTATTCCAAGAACAAGTCGACGGGTTGCAGGCGGCCCATTTTTTGGTGCTGTGCTGGGCGGCCGCGGCGGAAGACCGCCACAGCCGCTACAACATCACCAACTGCTTCGACGACCTCAAGTATTCCGGCATCACCCGCACCAAGCAGAGCGCGGTGTCGGTGATCGAGGCGTTGGCCGTCCTGCGCTTCATTGAGTTGCGCGACGAAGGCAACCGGCGTCATATCTTTATCACCCGCCATGGGGCCAGGGCGTTGGAAAACCTGGTTCTGAAGCGGAAGTTCACCCCGGTCAAGTCCTATTTTCTGGAGGGTTCCAAACCATGACCATCGGCATCGGCGGCGCCGGCAGCAGACTGGCGTTGAAAGTGGATCGTGACGCCACGGTCGTCAACGTGTCCCAAACGGAATTGGCCAAGTCGGAGGCCAAAAATCGCCTGCTGGCGGTGGTGCATGCCGCCCAGGGGCAGCTGCGCGGCTCGCGCAAGGACCCGCACATCGGCGAGTCGGCGTTCCAGTCCATCCGCCAGGAATTGCTGCACCTGACGCGGGGCGACTTGGTGGTCAGTTCCACCGGCGGCGGCACCGGCAACGGCATCACCACCTGCCTGCTGCGCGAACTGGCGGGGGCCGCGGATCTGCCGGTGGAGCAGCGGACCCGCTTCGCCCTGATCCTGCCCTATGCCAAGCTCGAGCCGTCCGAATTCGTGCTCAACACCACCGAGTTTTTGCAGGGCCCGCTCTCCGACGCCATCGACAGCGGCAACACCGGCAACATTTTCCTCTTCTCCAACCGGCTCAAGTTCGAGAACCGGCTGCCGGAGGACGAGTACAACGACAAGCTGGCCGCCAGCTTGAACATGCTGCTGGCACTGCCGGAAAAAAACGACGCGCTGAAACTGCTGGACGGCCACATTGACCATGAGGATTTCGACCTGTTCCTCAGCAAGCCGTACTTCAACTATTTCACCTATTTTCATCACGATCCCGAGCAGCCGTTCGGCAAGCAGTTGGACAAGCATCCCAATCCGCTGCTGCTGCCGCCCGACAACCCGATCGAGGCGCTGTTTGTCTACGAAGTGCCCGAAGGCGGCGATCCGCGCCCGTTCTATGACATTCTGGAGTACTTCGCGCCGCAGAACGTCAACCCCGTCTTCAGCGTGGTGGAAAACCCCAAGCTGAAGAAGCCGTTCATCACCTTGTCGCTGCTGTATTCGCGCAAGCCGGATGAACTGGTGGAAGACTTCAACCGCGTCTCGCAGGAGCATGCGGAGGCCAAGGTGCGCAAATCCATTGAGCAGCACGTGAACCTGCCCAAGCTGGAGGTCAATCTGCAGACCGAGGCGCGCAAAATGGCCCGGCAGCAGGGCGCCAGTGAGGACGACATCCTCCAGATCCTCAAGCGCCTCGGCAAGCTGAAGTAAGGCGTCGGCGCTCATCCGCGCCAGACTGAAGCTGGTTAGGCGGTAGGCTGAAGGTAATTACACTTTACTTGAACAGGAGAAATCCGGAGAGAACGGAGAAAAACTTCTCTGCGGCCTCCTGTTCAAAATCCAGACCGGGAGCCGCCCGTCCTCGGGCGGACAGCGATGGCGTCACACCAGTTCCGCCCTTTTTCCACACTTTCCGGTTCCGAATCTTCTG
>CAITYL010000216.1 GCA_903896595.1 uncultured Lentisphaerota bacterium | reverse complement strand
CCCAGGGCGTTGCCCTGGGCTATTTTACTACCGCCCCGTTGGGGCTCAAAAACCATTCGGCCTCCATCCGCGTGTAACACCCCGGCTTCCCGCCGCCAGCCGACCCCGTGCGGTGAGTACAACGTTCTGAACCTGGATTATTCATGACAAAAGGACGATGTCCACTGTAGCAAAGCGATTGCATCGCGCTCTTCGAGCTGCTACGTCCCGATGGGGTGGGCTGCAATGTCGAGGGCGTTGCTGTCCTTCAGTGGATTTCCTTCGTTATTCGGACCTCAATATTCGTCACTCTGCGGTTGTGAAAAAGTTAAAATTTCATCCTAACGCAGTATAACGCCGGCTATGGCCCCTGGGGCTGCCAGCGCGGGGTGTCGCCGGCCAGCGCCGTCAGCTTCCAGACATACCGCCGGCCGTTGTCGTCAACACTCACGGCGTCACCGATCCCGACGATCGTGTCATTGACAAAGAGGACCACCCGCCGCCCGGAAACCGCTTTGCCCTTGACGTGCAACTGCGCCTTGGCCGCCTCCCAACCCGCGTCGCGCAACGATGCCCGCGGCAGTTCCTTCACCGGCGGCGGAGCGGCGTCAACGGCGGGCGTGCCAAGGATTACCCCCCGGGCTTTCAGCCCCTGCATGGCAACCGCCATCTCCCTGTCCCGCTCCGCGATGGCCCGGGCCTTTTCCTCCGCCGTGGCCGCCGGCTTTGCCGCCACCAAATCGGCGCCGGTCACCAGATGCCAGGCAAATGCGGCCGGCCCGGCCCGGTATTGGTGATAACACAGCCCGTCCTTGGCGGCCACCACGGCCAGAATCACCCCCCAGGTCAGCAGCGCCTTGGGGATCGGCACCTGCAAGTGATGACGCAACAGCTCGGCGAACAGCGCGCCTTGAAACGCCAGTGCCAGCAGGACCAGCAACCACCACCAACTCAAGGGATTCAAGCCCAGCGTGTCGAACAGCAGGAGGCGGCCCGCCTCCGGGGCCAGCACCGTCCCGGCGACGATCCCGACGACCACCCACACCCGCCGCGGCCACCCCGTGTCCGCGTCTTGGCGGACCACGATCCACAGAGCGGTCCAGAGCAAGGCGGTCAGAAATCCCAGGTCAAATGGCATCCCCCCCATCACCCACCCCCCCTGCCATACGTTTTACCCATAAGCAAGGGAACAACTTACCCCGGATTTCAAGGAAATAAAGTCCCGTTGCGGATTCCGCCGGCCGGTTCGCGGTCGGAGTGCTGACGGCAGTCACGCTCCGGGCCGCCGAACCGCTGGCCCAGCCGGAGCCGGTGGTGGCGGGGCGCGTCCCGGAGGCCTGCGATCTACGCACGCTCACCCCCGCTATGCGCGCCGCGGCGCACTGGCGGGAGTTAAGCGTCTCCTTCCCGCCCCGGGCCCGCAACCAGGCGGAGCGGGAAACCTATCAACAGGCGCTGGGCTATCCCTATCCGGACGACCAGATGAACCGCAAGTCCTTTGCCGCCGCCCTCTACAATGGCCACGGCCTGTTCCTGCTCTTCCGCCTGGAGGACTCCGACGTCCAAGGCAATAAAACCCAGGACAACGACTGGCTGTGGGTCGAGGATGTCGCGGAAGTCCTGCTGGCCAATGGGGAGAACCCGGCGATTCCAGATGTGGAAGTGCAGGTCAACCCGGCCGGCGCGACCTTCAGCAACCGCCAAGGCGCTGCCGCCGTCACGGTGCCGGAGAAAATCACGAATACCTTGAAATTCCAGACCGCCGTCCGCGTCCAGGGCACCCTCAACCAGGCGGCGACGGGCGATACCGGCTGGGAGGCCGATGTTTTTATTCCCTGGCAGAGCCTGATTGAGGCCGGCATCTTGGACACGGCGTTCAAACCCGTTTCCGGAGCCCAGGCCGGCAAGCTCAAATTATGCAGCTGGGACTTGAGCAGTTTTTTCCTGGCCCGGGTCAACCGCTGCCTGCCGCCGGCCAACCTGGCCATCCACGACCGGCGGAACTTCAATCCGCTCGTCCTGGAATAGCTTATAGGCCGGCGTTTTTGAGCAGATACGTACCCTCAAACGTATACCAGTCGCCGTTGCCCATCTCAAACTCCATGTCGGCAAAGGTGAACGGCAAATCGCCGGAGCCCGCGTCGGCGCTGGTGTTGTAGCCGAACAAGTCGCCCTTGCTGAGCGTCTTGCTGCCGTCGACGTCCACATAGATGACGCTCGCATACGAACCTTCCGCGATGCCGGTGAGGACAAACTTGCCCTCGCCCTTGGCGTTGAGCACCAGGGACATGGCATACAATGGTTTGACGTTGAACGTGGTCGCGCCCTCTTTCAATAGCAGGACATAGACCGTTTTGCCTGCATTCTTTTCCGACGCCACCGTGCCGGACATCTTGAATTGCTTGTCACCCGCCAGCAGGGTCGTGGTAAGCGCCAAGGTCACCAGCAGCACGGAACGAAACAGGGTGTTCATGAATCTCTCGCTTTGGGTTGTTTTGGGGGAAAGGGGCACCGCCTTCACTGACCGGCGCCACAGGGCAAACTGTAATTGACCGGTGCCTGGCCGTCAACCAGACGACGAAAAGGGGGGCGCATGTCAGTTCCGTAGGGGTTTCTCTGGCGGTGCGCTACGCGCATAGTATCAATCACCGGCAGCGGGAGCTGCCAGCGGGCGATGGAATGAAACTCGCCACCCAAGGCGGCGATAGATCACCGCGTTCCAATAACATAAACGCACGTCCACAGGTTCGCACACCCTTGGCACGTCTGTAAAAATGCCTGGCTCACCACCCGCTACGCTAGAGACACCGAGGCACGGAGAAAAGCATGCCGGAGCTTGCCGGAATCGGCACCAGCCTGCCCGGCTGCTGCCGATTCCGGCAAGGTTGCCATTTGAGATCGATGAGCGACCGTCATTGCGCTCCTTTCCGGCTCCAGTTCAAGCCATTTGG
>CAITYL010000215.1 GCA_903896595.1 uncultured Lentisphaerota bacterium | reverse complement strand
TGCAAAAGGGTGATCCCTTTGCGGATTCCGCAGGCAGCTCGGCAGTCCCCGTCGTGGCCGGTCGTACACGAGCTGCCTGCGGAATCCGCAAAAGCATAAAAGGTTTGACGAAGGGCTTGAGAACCGCCGTTCCGTTTTTCACCATGAAGAGCATGAAGCACATGAAGTAAACCGGCAGCAAGGCAACCCAACCGCAGTTGGCCGTCCTGACTACGCTTTTTCTTCGTGTTCTTCATGTTCTTCATGGTGAAATTTTGAATTAAGGAGGTGTGTTTGGGCCGTTTGGGGGTTCCCCTGCGCCTCCGCGAGAGAAATGCGTATAGTCGATAAGGTTTGCAGCCCAACGGAAGGTCGCCGCCACGCTACCAGCACTCAGCTACAAACGGCTCGAATGCGAGAGGCGAGCGCGAGCGCCGCTGTGCTGAGCGCGAAAGACCGGATCGTTTTTTTTCGCGCTCGCGCTCGCACATCGCACTCGAATGATGAAGGGCATCGTTACCTGTCCCTTCCCTTGCCAAATCCCCTGCCATTCTTGGGAAGAAACCTGGGACGTATGGGACTCATGGGACACATGTGCGGACTCCGCACCATCGGTCCCGACTGTACAACCGCTTCAGAGTCAGCAGGGCGTGCCGCCCGGCGGAAGGCCGCCACCGCGTGAATCGGCGTCCCGGTACGGCTGCCAACACCCCATTCGCACCCACGCCAAGACCGTTTAGCCGCGTTAAGCGTGACCCGCTTTTCCCGTTGACCAGGCGCGGGCGTCAAGGCGGGCGCGAGTCATGCGCTCACGCAGGCCGCCCCCCTTCAGAAACTCCTGTTCGAGCCGTCGGAGCTGCTGGTCCAGTAAATAATTGGTCTGGTGAATCAGGCAAATAACAAGATTGGCCACAATCGCCGCCGGACGGGTCTCAACATAGGTCCTATACGTCTCATACGTCACATCGTTTTTCATCCCCAGTCTGCGCACATAAAGCGCCTCCCTGGAGTCCTTGTCCCACAGCGGATGGCCGCCCACGCGGAGGTAATCGCGGTAATCTTCCAACAGTTCCTCCAAACTCGCACGGGCGACATTGGTGAGCTTGATCTCGGTCTCCTTGGAAGTCCCGGCGGCCTGGCTGCCCTCGATAATGTTCTGCTTGCCCGACCGCGCGGCCTGCACCATCTGGTCCGTGGTGCGACTATGCCGGTCCACAAACCGCGCGCAAAATTTCACCGTGGCATCATAGACGATGCGCGCTTTCCGGAACGAAAGCAACGCCTCATAACCGCCATGGGACGGAATGAACCCCAGGGAAGAAACCTGGGACGTATGGGACGCATGCGACGAATATGCGGACTCCGCACCATCGGTCCCCTTCGTACCAGAGGTCCCATCGGTCCCATTCTTCCCATCAGTCCCATTTTCTCGTTCACTCATGCCCCAAGCACTCCCTTCAGCCAGTCCAGCATCCCGGACACCGTCGACCTTCGCCTCGTTGCCCCTTCATTGGCAATTAACGCACCAACGAACCGATTATTGTGCAGCCCCCCACGATTCACCAAAGCCCCTGCCATTCTTGGGAAAAAACCTGGGACGCATGGGACTCATGCGACGAATGTGCGGACTACGCACCATCGGTCCCCGTCTCAACCAGTGGCGGCCAAACGCGGTTCCCAACCGACATAACGGCAACATCCCCCAAAAGCGGCCTGCGGAATTCGCAAAAAAAAGGTGACCACCTTCCTGTAGGAGCGTGATTGCGCCACGCTCGGCGACCCGCCGCAAAGCACCGGCCTTCTAAGCCGGTGCCCGCCGCGTGAATCGGCGTCCCGGCACGCCCCCCCCCCACCCCGCACCCACGCCAAAACCGTTAAAACGTGTTTTGGTGGCCCAAAATGGCTCGCAAAGCCATTATAAGCAACAAAAAAAGACACAACACTATTTACGAAAGATTATTGCGCAGCTACGTCCCCACTACTACACGTCCCCACTACTACGCATCCCCACTACTACGCAGGCGGAATGCGTCGCGAGCGGCACAACAGACCGGCACGGCGACGATGCAAAAGTGGCGGATAAGACTCTTATGACCATTGGGACGCTTGGGACCATTGGGACAACCTGGACTGGGCACGGACGGATTTTGCCGGCGTCCCCAAGGTCCCAAGCGTCCCAAGCGTCCCAAGCGTCCCAAGAGTCCCAAGAGTCCTAAGGGTCCCAACTTTCGCCGGCCGGCCCGAACGATGCGCCCAGGAAGTCTCACGCGGAGGCGCGGGGGGCTGCGGAGATGAAGCCTAATTTCATGTTTTTTCATTTACGCCCTACCGCGCGCCAGCCGCTCGCGGTAGGCGGAGGGGGCTTCTCCGCCACGGGCGGTGAAAAAGCGCGAAAAATGGCCGGGGTCCCGAAAGCCCAGCAGCCGGGACACGTCCTGAATCTTCAGCGCGTCATCGGCCAACAACGCGCACGCCTGCCGGTGCAGGCGCCGGGCCATGAATTCCTTCAGGCTCATCCCCGTGTCACGCCGAAAAGCGCGGGACAGGGAGGACGGCGTCATTCCCAGCGTGTCCGCCAGGTCGTTGATCCGCACCTCCGCGCTGAGATGGTCGCGGAGCTGCGCCAGGACCGCGCTGGGCTTGGCAAAGCGGTGGAGATGCCGTTGCAGCGCCGCCTCCACCAGGGAGCCGGTCCGGGCCAGCAGTTGCAGCAGGAATCCGGTCAGGAACAGGTAATCCGCGCCGGCGCCGCTGCCCAGCCGGCGTTCAAAGCCGGCGCGCGATTCGCCCAACGTGAACGGCCCCAGCTCGAGAAAGGCCGGGCCGCCCTCCAGCAAGTCCATGCCCGGAAACCATTCCAGGCTGGCCAGCCCCCAATACTTTTCAATTCCGGTCCGGCAGCCAACGCTGACCGGCACCCCCGGCGGCAACCAGTAGGCCTGTCCCGGCCGCAACGGCACCCGCCGGGTGCCGTCGCCGATCCAGCCATCGCCACCCAGCACCAGGTAAAACGCGCCGCAGGGCAAGACCTTGTCCGGGTGTTGCCAGGTGGCGTCGCCATGAAAATACGCCATCAAGTGCAGTTCCAGCGATACCTGCGACCAGACCCGCGCCGTCGGGTTGTTCCGTACCTGCGGAAACTCCGTGCTCGCCGGTAATCGGGGATGAGGGGGTGCGGGTGGCATGGCAGAAAAATCCAAACAATAAGAAAGGTTTTTCCATGGTTGAAGTTGCTTGATTAATGTACGTTATCTGAAAGAAAATAACAATTTTATCACACGAAGGGGTGTATGACAATGATGTTGGGAACCCCCTTTTGAGGAAAGGCGGTTCCCAAGCCCTCCGTCAAACCTTTTTGTGCCTTTTGCGGATTTCGCAGGCCGCCCCAATTGCCCCTGTCATGGGTTGTTGCACAGCAGCGGCCTGCGAAATCCGCAAAGGGAGCACCCTTTTCCAAAAGGGTGGCCCCAACATCATCCGACAAAACGGTCATGCCCCTCCACGAAGTGAACTGGTTTTTACGGAGAAATAACATGGACAAGCGCCAACTGGTCAGGGATGCCATTGCCCACCGCCCCACCGCGCGGGTGCCCTATTGCATCCGGTTTTGCGACGAGGGCTTGGAAACGGTTCGCCGCCTCGCGCCCGCCGCCACCGATCCTTATGCCTACGTGGACAACGATGTGGAGCTGGTCTTTCCGCCCTGGTGGGACTGGCATGACCTGGGCGCGGACTGGCAGGGCATGGAGGCGCCACGGTCGCCGGCCAAGGTTCGGGGCACCGGCTCCTACCCGGCGTTTTTTGACGAGGTCAAGCGGGTGCATGACACCACCGGCCGCTATGTCCTGGCCGCCCTTTACGGCTCGCACTGGGAAAAGGCCTACTTCTCCCGCGGGATTGAAAACTTTTTGGCCGACCTGGCCGGCGAACCCGAATTCGCCCGGCGGTTATTGACCGGCATTATTGACAAAAACCTGGTCATGCTGGAGAACTTTCTGACGCTCTCCGAAGTCGACGGCGTCCTGCTGGGCAGTGATTGGGGCACGCAGCAGGACCTGATCATGTCCGCCGCCACCTGGGAAGAGATGATCCGTCCCGGCGAGCAGCGTGAGTATGATCTGGTCCACGCCTACGGCAAGCATGTCTGGGTGCATTCCTGCGGCAAGATCGACAAGATTCTGCCGGCCCTGGTGGAGATGGGCGTGGATGTGCTCAATCCCATCCAGCCGGAATGTATGGACTTGGCGGAACTAAAAGCCCGCTATGGCACCCAGATCGCCTTCTGGGGCGGCATCAGCACCCAGCGCACCCTGCCCTACGGCACCCCCGAAGCGGTGCGTGACGAGACGCGTCAGGTGCGCGGCCTGCTGTCCCGTAACGGCGGCTACATCCTGGCCCCCGCCCAGGAAATCCAGGGCGACGTTCCCGCCGCCAACCTCCAGGCTCTGCTAACCACCGCCCGTCATGGGTGAGGCCGAGATCCGCTCATTCCAACTAAAGGGGCGGTTTTCAAAAAGCAGACTTTTAACAGAAGGGTGGCACTTCCTCAAGCCGGCATTAAAAAGCGGCAAAGGAATTGCCGCACTCCAAGAACGGTGCCACCTTGAGTTGAATTGTGCCTGGAATTATTGGGGGGCGATGCGGAGCAGGAGCGGCTGGAGCGGTTTGAGGATGAACGCCGTCTTGGCCGGCTGGCCGGCGATTAAGTCCTGCACAGTGAAGGGAGCGGCGGACAGGGAGAGCAGTGTCACCGGCATTTCCGCGTCATTGTAGTTGCAGGCATTGAGCAGGAAGGTACCGCCCGCCTCGGGAATCAGCTTCCAATCAATGCCGACCAGTCCGTCCCGTGCATGCAACTGGAACGGCAGCGCCCCCAACTTGGCGTCCGCCAAGGCGCTCACGGCCAGGGGCACGCCCAGCGCGGCGATTTTCAACGCACTGAGGTCGAGCGGCTTGCCATACTCGTCCTGCTCGAAAGCCGGGGCACCGGTGGCGATGATGGCGAGCTTGGATTTGGCCAGGGCGGCGACCGTGGCCCGGTCGGCCCGGCTGGCCGCCGGCAGGAACAGGAGTTTGGCCGTCCCGAAATGCCCGCCGCGGATCTGCTTCTCGCTCAGGAAACCGAGTTTGCGGCCGGTGAAGGAAAGGGCTTGGAACAGCGTGGCGGTCGACTCCAGGTAGCGCGGGTCGAGAATGGCCGACGCCTGGGAATAATAGATGGCGACCTCCGGCTCGGCGTCGAAGAAGGTTTTGACCTCCTTCGCCAGGCGCATGGCGTCCTGGGTGGCGGCGCTGACGGCGTAGATGTTGAGCGGGCGCCGGTAGATGTCATAGGTGAAGTCGTGCTTCTGGGTGAACATTGGGTAGGTGTAGTCTTCCCAGACCCAAAGGGCACTGGAGCCCAGGCCATACATATACTGCTGGAACATGGCGGTATAAATGAAGTCGTAGGGACGCGGCGTGTCGCTACGGTCTTCAATGATGTGATTTTCGGAGTTGACGATCTCAGCCTTTTTGAAGGAGCGCTGGAGGGTGTAGGACATGGCGCTGTAGTTCCAGTTTGCCTGCCAGCCGCCCCGCTTGTAGACGAACTCGCTGTCGTTGCCGTTGAGGTCCGACAACGCCGAGAAGCGTTCGGGATCGACATTGTATTCCTTGAACAGCATCGGATTGATCGTCGCATGGTTCATGATCTTGACATGGACCGGCATGTCGGGCCACTCGGCCTTGACGGCGGCAGCGAGTTCCCGGTGCCAGTCGGCGAAGTACTGCTGGGCGAAGTCGTGGTAGTCAAAAAGACGGCCGTCACAGTCTTTGCGCCAGGCGGGGACGGAGTCGCCCGCGGCCGCGGTGAAGGAGGGAAAGGCGGTGCCCCAGGCGGCGTTGAGCGCCGCGACGGTCCGGTATTTCGTCTCCAGATGCCTAGTGAAATCCACCGTGAAGAACTCCTTGGAAAAGCTGGAACGGAAGGTCGGCTCGTTGGCCAGACAAATGCTTTGGATCTGGTCGCTATGAGGCAGCTTCCGGAGCGCCTTGACGGTCGCCCGGAAATAGGTGTTCATCAGCCGGCGCACATAGGGATCGCCGAACTTGAAGCCGATGAAGCCGCTGTCGGCCTTCAGTTCCGGATGTTTTTCCAACACCCACTCCGGGAAATAATGCGGGGACATGAGCAGGATCATATTGGTGTTGTTTTCGGCGCAGCGGTTGAGCGCCCAGCCCCAGTGCCGTTCAATGTCGGTGGTGTCGACGATGAAGGAACCGTCCGGGTTTTCCCCCTTGATGACCGCCCGCGGCCCGCCGACCTCGATTTGGACCGCGTTGTGGCCGAGACCGCTGAGCAGCGGCAAATCCTCGACGCACTTGCCGAAGTGGCCGTAGCCGGAATAGATGGCGGGGACCAAAGCACCGTCCCTGCCCTTGGCCATGAACCAGCCGTCCTGGAGGCGCGGGGCGGCGGCGGACACGGGGGCGAAGGCGTAGCGCGGCGCCAGGGGATTGGCCTTCAGCTCGGCCACCAGGGCGTAACCGCGTTGCAGCAGGTCGTTGAGTTCGGCCAGGGTCTGGAGGCCGCGCTCGCCGTAGAAGATCCGTTCCTGGTTGGCGACGGTCATCGTGGCGTCACCGGCGAGCAGTCCGGCGCGGGTGCGGCAGATGGCGAGCAGCGCGGTGAGGCGGGCATGATTGACGCCGGCGGCCAGGCACGGCTTGGCCGCCGCTTCGAGCTTGGCGAACTCCGCATTGAACTTCGCCAGTCCCAGTTTCATTTCGTTGAAGGAATCCTTCTTCACCATGGATGCCTGGCCGGCGGGACGGCCCCTCGCCGTGGCGGTGAAGGTGACCGGGCCGGGGGGGAAGTCGGTGAGATCAAGGTCAAGTTCGGCCAGGGAAAAGCCACCGGGGCCGGGGGCACCGGCGGCTTTTGCGGACACCGCAAAAACCTTGTGGAACCCGTTGGCTCCGTCGGCGCGGAGGGTCATGGGGCCGGGGGTGCCGGGGACAACAAGTTTGCCGGCGACCTTGTCCATGGCGATGCGTCCCCTAAGCATGAGCGCCGGCGCCTGGCGCCCGTCGTCCAGGACGAGCAGGGTGTTGTGGACGCAGCTCTTGCTGTCGTGGATGCCGCTCTGGAGAAAGGCGACCCGCCGGGCGGTGCCGTCGTTTTCATTGAGGATGAGATTGGCGGAGAGAAAGCCTTTGCGGCGGTCGACCGCCTTGAGGAGGTTCCAGGAAAATTTCGCCGCCAGGAAATAGCCGTCGCGGGTCTTGACGCTTTTCAGTTCGGCCTCCTTGGCAGTGAGGGGTCGGTAGAGGTTGTAGCACCAGGACTCGGGGCTGGCGCCGTCTTCGCCGGGTGAGAGGCCGATTTCCACGGCCTGGGCGTCGGGCGGTTCGGAGAAAGACGCGTTCTGGTCGATGAGCAGTTGGACGGAGTCGCCGCGCCACAGGCTTTCGCCCCGGACCGTGGCCAGTTCATTGTCGGTGACCTCCATCAGGAAGGTCAGGCCGCTGTCATCATAAGCGAAGGCGGCCCGGGCGGAGAGGTCCGCCGGCGCCGGCATGACGGCGGGGGAAAAGTGGATGGCATCGGCCGGCAGGGCCAGTGTTGGCAAGCCGGTGGGGATGCGGTCAAGGGTGGCAAAGGGCACGGTGAGCCGCCGCATGGCGTAGAGGCCGTTCTCCTGGCGTTCGGCGGGCGCGACCGGAACCAGGGCGTTCACGGGGCGGATCTCCAGCTTGGAGACGAGCAGTTCGCCGGTCAGGTCCTCGGTGACGACGCGCATCACATCCGTGCCGTCAAAGGCAAACGCCCGGTCGTCGGGGGTGAACTCGAACGTGAACCGCGTCCACGCCCCGGTGACGTCGCCCACGCAGAACCGCCGGTCCCATGCCTTGCCGAGAATGAAGAGGAAGCCGCTGACGTTTTCGCCTTTGGCCCAGAAGGAAATCTGGTATTTCTGCCCCTTGGCCAACGTGACCGTCTGGTCGAGTTCGGCGGCGACATGGGGGAATCTCTTGGAGGCGTTGGTGATGCGAAGGGCGTTGGTGCCACCGAGGCCGGCGCCGGGAACGATGGTCATGGAGGCTTTGACGCCGTTGTTTTCCGCGTAGGTCCAGCCGTCGGGATGCCCGCCGGCCGGCCCGGCAAAGACGCCATTGGTCACGACCGAGCCGCAGGGATCGGCGGAAAGGACGCTCTGGATCAGTACCAGTGAGGTAAAAAGGGCGGTGAGTTTTGCGTGCATGGGGGACCTTGTTGGGGGCTGATACCAAATTTCACCATGAAGACCATGAAGATCACGAAGAAAAAGCGTGATCAGGACGTCCACCTGCGTTTTGGTGTGCCTTGCTGCCGGTTTACTTCATGTGCTTCATGCTCTTCATGGTGAAAAATGGCGCTTGGAACCATCCCGTTGCCGGTTGATTTGGGCGATTAAAAAATGCGGATAGTAGATAGGGCTTGCAGCCCGGCAGAGCGTCGCCGCCGCGCTACAAGCGCTCGGCTACAGCAGGCGCGTTTACGAGGCGGTTTGCTTGGCGGGGCCGGTGCTGTCCCGGACCATCAGCTTGTAGTGGGAAAATGGCTTGGCGCGCACGTTTCGTGGAATCGGCTCCAATTTGGCCAGCAGGGCGTCGATGGTGGCCTCAATGATCTCTTCCAGCGGAACATGGAGACTGGTCAGGCTCGGGACGGAAAGGCGGGCAAAGGGAATGTCCTCCTGCCCCACCACCGAAAGATCTTCCGGGACGCTTATCCCTTTTGATTCCGCCCAAGCCAGGATTCCCAGTGCCTCCATGTCGCCGCTGCACAAGATGGCGGAACAGTCTTTGGCGTGAAAAATGGGGGCCATGACTTGCCCTAGATCGAACCCCGAGGCGTGGGTGACGCTATGAATCTCACGGACAAGCTCGGGATCGTAGCTGTTGCGGGCCGTCATAAACGCCTGGTAGGCATCGGCCCGTGGATTGGCTTTTCCCGCGATGCCTGTGTTCTCATCATAAAACAGGCCGATGCGGCGATGCCCAAGCCGCCAGAGGTAGTCCAAGGTTTCGTAGTAAGGCGTCTTCTCATCAAGGGCGACCGGCGCCCCCTCGTAGTTGCGGAGGAAGGTGACGGTCGGCAGGGGGTGGCAGGCCATGGCGGCCTCTTGGGCGCTGATTTTCGGAACGGCGTTGACCACGGCGTCCGCCATGCCGGTGCCCAGACTTTTCATGGCGCGGGAGGCGTCTTCTCCGGTTTCGCAGAACCACGCGGAAAAGATATAGCCGCGTTTGCGAAGGCCATCGGAAAATAATTGGATGGGAAGGGCGCCGCCCAGGATGACGTTGTCGAAGAGGCCGGCAATCACCCGGGTCCGCTCGCCCCGGAGGGTGCGGGCGGCAAAGGATGGCTTGTAACCGAGCTCGGCAATGGCGGCGAAGACTTTTCCCCTAAGCTCTTCGCTGACCGGGCGCTTGCCGTTCATGGCATGGGAAACGGTGCTGCGGGTGACGCCCGCCCGCTGGGCGACGTCGGCAATGGTTGTGCGTCCGTTCATGCGGGAGAAAAACTCATGTTGGTACCGTGAAAAGCCCGTGCTTTGCCGTGAAATCAGTTGCTGCCGTAGGCGTCGTCGGCCTTGTTGAGGAACGGCCAAATATAACCCGAAACGTTGAAGTATTTGTTGATCGGCAACCATTTGGTGCTGCCATCGCCATAATTGTAGTTGGAGCCGCCGGAGTGCCGCCCTTCACCGCCGTAAAAGCCGTTAGCGACACAGTAGACGATCATTTTTTTGGCGAGGTCATCGGGGAAATTCCAGGACAAGCCGTTCGCGACACCGTTCTCGCCGCAGAAGCCGACGACGATGTCATAACTGTCTCTTGCATAGGCGTAAGAAACAAAATCTGTATAATCCGTCTTGGTGTTTTCGATGGTCCGTTCCACCGGGCAATTGAACAGTTGGGGACGGTCATCGCCGACCGGGACCTTGGTGCTGCCGCCCGTGTATCCGCCGGTGACCAGCAAGCCCAGCCCTTGCGCCTTGCCCCCGCTCGCGCAAGAACGCAGGTCACTTTTGTTCAGTGTATAAGAGGATGCCGGCAACTTGCCGTTGTTGTCCCCGGCATAGCCGTAAATGGCCAGGTTGATCTGCTTGAGGTTGCCCATGCACTGGATCTTTTTGGCCTGGTTCCGGGCGTTGCCCAGGGCCGGCAACAGCATGCTGGCCAAGATGGCGATGATCGCGATGACCACCAGCAGCTCGATGAGGGTGAAAGCGCGTTTCATGGGCAGGTGCCTTGGTTGGAAAACCGGGAAAGGAACAAGGGACCCAAAGGACCAAAACGACCTAAGGGACGGAGGGGGAGTGGTGGGAACCCCTTGGCTTGGTTTGGGCTTGACGTCCCTTTGGTCCTTTAGGTCGTTTAGGTCCCTTTACCCGGTCAGCTCCGCCGCCGGCGCAGCATGACCAAACCGCCCAGCGCCAGCAACGCGAGGCTGGCGGGTTCGGGAACCAGCCCGACTTTCATGTCCAACCCCCAGTCCGCACCAGAGCCGGTTCGGAAAATCTGCTGGTTGGTGACGTTATTCTGCCAATCGCCCAAATCCACATTCAGCAGGAAGCTTGTCTTGCCTGCGGCGACCGAAGTCAGATTGTTTACCAATCCACCATTGGTCACAGGATTTCCAGTCGTTTCAGTCTGGATCGTTTGGTAGTCGTACCAGGTTGCGCCGTTGTCAAAGCTGACGGCCCACCCGACGCGCGAAAAGTGGTTGTCTATTGGCCATGCTGTTGATGCATTGACGATCGTCAGCGCTTCAATCGGTTTGGCAAAGTCAAACTTCCACCTCAACGACCAGCAGTGAATAATCCCCTGGTTCTTCGCAAGATTCCGCTTGTTTTTGACGGGGTTGGCGGGGCTTGACACTTTTTTTCTTCGCAACCACTTTTTCGACTTGATTATCTGATATGTACTTATATATTACGGATTTGAGGT
>CAITYL010000214.1 GCA_903896595.1 uncultured Lentisphaerota bacterium | reverse complement strand
CCGTTACGCGACAAACCACGATTGGACAGCAAGGGGCGGCCTGCGAAATCCGCAAAAATGTACAAAAGTTTTGGGAAGGGGGTTGCAGAGTGAACATGTGAACGACCCGGCGAGGCCGGGACTGCGAAGCGCGGAGCGCGGGGGGATCACCCTTTTCCAAAAGGGTGGCCCCAACATCGTCCAACGAAATTGTCATGTGCCCAATACCGGGTGGCCATTGTAAAGGCGGGGGGGCGCCGTCATATTGTTCGGTTCTATGACGCTGCGTGAACTGGCCGAAAAAGCCGAAACTTACATCATTGAACTGCTGGAAGGCCGGTGCCGCAGCCATTGGGACCGGGCCGGTTTGGCCGTCCTGTTTGCCCTCTCGCAAGTGTACCGGGGCATTGTCCTGCTCCGCCTCAACCTGTACCAGGAACGGCTGATCCGCCAGCGCATGCTGGGATGCATGGTGGTGAGCATCGGCAATCTGACCGTCGGCGGCACCGGCAAGACCCCGGTGGTGGAGGTGTTTGCCCGCACCCTGACGGCCAAGGGGCGGCGGGTCGCCATCCTCAGCCGCGGCTACCGCAGCAAAAGCCGGCCGCTGTGGCAGCAACTGCGGGACCGTTTCCTGCGGCGTGATCGCCGGCCCCCGCCCAAAATCGTCTCCGACGGTCAGCGCCTGCTGCTCGATTCCGCCACTGCCGGCGACGAGCCCTACATGCTCGCGAGCAACCTGCCCCAGGTCATCGTCCTGGTGGACAAGGACCGCGTCAAGTCCGGGCACTACGCCATTCGTCATTTCGGCGCCGACACCCTGATCCTGGATGACGGCTTCCAGTATCTGCCGTTGCGGCCGCACTTCAACATCCTGCTCATCGACGCCACCAATCCGTTCCACAACCATCACTTGCTGCCCCGCGGCCTGCTGCGGGAACCACTGAAAAACCTGCGCCGCGCCAACGTCATCTTCCTGACCAAGTCCGACGGCGGGCACCGGCTTGGCCACCTCAAGCAATTCATCCGCAAACACAATCCCAAGGCCGAAATTATCGAGTGCAACCATAAGCCCGAGTATTTGCAGGACGTCTATTCACGTCAGCGGTTCCCCTTGGAGGAATTGCGCGGCAAGCGCGTGGCCGCCATCAGCGGCATTGCCGCCCCGGAAGGTTTTGAGGCGTTCCTGGGCAAGCTGGGGGGCGACCTCGTTTACGCGGAACGCTTTGCCGACCACCACCGCTTCCGCCAGCAGGAGGTGATCGACTTCGTCAATGCCGCCGGCGCCCGCGGCGCCGAACTCGTCGTCACCACCGAAAAGGATGCCGTCCGCTTCCCCATGCTCGAACGGCGTGACCTGCCCGTTCATTTTCTGCGGGTCCACATCGACATTCTGAGCGGCCACGAAAGTTTCAACGACTGCATCGCCCGCGTGTGTTTTTTATAGCTGGAAGAACTTGTAGAAGTAGCCAGAATCCAGTAGCTAGTAGCCAGAATGTTTAAAACCGTGCGGAAAGTGAGATCTCATTTCATTCTGAATTCTGGCTTCTAAATTCTGAATTCCAGACAACTAAGGTGCTTTCAAAAGTAACGAGGTTTTCCCATCACCGGGAGCCGCCCGTCCTCGGGCGGACGAACCTGTCGTCGTCGGAGACGTGCATAATTAATTTGGTTTGGCGGATGGTGGCCCAATATATAGAGGATGGAACTGGT
>CAITYL010000213.1 GCA_903896595.1 uncultured Lentisphaerota bacterium | reverse complement strand
GGACGTGTCAAATTATCGCGGCAACCCTGCCTGGCCCCCTTCGCCGCGTACCTACGGCACGCGAAATGGGGGGTGGCAAAACAGGGGCTGAAGCCCCTGCCTATTCCCGCCCCGTCCCGCTGGGACGGGAAAACCGCAACCCTGGAGTTCTGCCAAACTCCAGGGGCAGGCAATCTTGCCTGCCTGGGACGTGCCGTAACGCCTTGAAGTTCTTCTGCATCACATGACTACTGGAACGGCCAGATTCACACGCAAATGCGCACCGTGCAGGTGCAACCAACACCAAACTCCAGCGCCGAGCTGGGGCTCGGCGATCCCAAGGGTGGCCCGCCATCTTCACGCCGCGCGCTTGTTTTTTTGTATCGATGTGTTATGTTTAGTATCGATGTATGAACCAGCGAGGCCCCTGGACCATCCATGACGGCAAAACGACAACCGAAACACCAGATTCTGGGCGGCGAGCTGCGACGGCAGTTGCTCCAGATGGCGCCTGGCGACTCCTTCCTGACCATGAAGGAGATCATGGGAAAATTCGCCGTCAGCCAGGCCACGGTCAGCAAGGCCCTCGAATCGCTGTACGACGAAAAGCTGCTGCGGGTCAACCGCGGCCCCGGCGGCGCTTTCGTCACCGAGGAAGTGCTGCGCTACAAAGACGGCGCCCCGCCGACCATCTGCCTGGCCGTTCCCCGTTGGGCCTCCGGCGTCAACATGTTGCTGGAAAATAAGTTCATGGCATTGTCCGAGCGTTTTGGCTACCATCCGGAGATTTTCCAGTTCAAGCCGGACGCCGAATGGAAGGACGTCATGGGCAGCCTGCGCGGCGACGCCATTCTGGTCATTCCCCAAGGGGACGTCCCAAGCCAGCAGAATTATGCGGAGATGACGGCCAGCGGCCGGCCGTTCGCGGTCTTCGGTTTCAATCTGCCGGGAATCAATTCCGTGTGGTCCGACAACCGGCATTACGGGCTGCTGGCGGCCAAGCATCTGGCAGACCATGGGCACCGGCATGTGGCCATCGTCATTTCGGAACCGAAACTGGCGACGATCCGGGACCGGATCACCGGTTTCACCGACTATGCCGAACTCAACGGCATCACGACCGAGGTCATCGATTGCGGCATCGAACCGGGGGATTTTGCCGTGGAGAAAGTGAACGCCACGACCAAGCGCATTTTTGCCGCCGGCCGGCCGCCGTTTACTGGTATTTTTGTGACTAGCGCCCCATCCGCGCTAGGCGTCTTGAATGCCGTCTATGAGGCCGGACTCCGCATTCCCCAGGACATCAGCGTCATCAGTTGTGTTGGTGACGACTACTGCCGCTTCTACTCGCCTTCCTTGACCCTGGTCAATGAAGACTACAATGACATGCTGGAAAGTGTCATTACGCTGCTCTTGAAGCGATTGGACTCAACTGCCGCCGCCCCGACTGAAAACCTCCGTTTCACCTCCCAGTTGATCCCCGGCAAATCCACCGGCCCCGCCCCAGGCTGAAAAAAGGGAGGCACCCATAAAAAACCACTATTTTCCGATCCGCAAGAAGTCTTTTTCCACGTCCCGAGCCAATCACCCCACCCCAAGGAGAGCGCCCCATGATGTCCCAAAAGGTGAGTCACGCCCCGATCCCCCAAACCCCAACCCAAGGAGTCAGCCCCATGAAAAAATTCCTCTGTACCCTGAGCCTGTCGATCGCCCTGGCCGCCCTGGCCTCGGCCGCCCCCCTCACCTATTCCTTGAGCCAGGACGCCGGACTCGGTCACACCAATCCGGTTGGGACGTGGGCCTTTTTGTCCGCCTTGCATACGCCGGACGGCTGGAACCAAGGCAGCTGGGAACAGACGCCCAGCAGCTACAGCACCGCGGTCCTGGACTGGAATGCCGGCGATAACCGTGAAATCTGGTATCGTCCGGGCAACCAATGGTACGACCATCCAGCCGTTTACGTCAGTAACTATACCAACTCCGCCACCCGGGCCATCAACCTCACGATTTCCAATGGCGGCGATGCCATTGTCAAATGGACCAGCCCGGTAACCGGCACGATTTCACTCTCCGGGTTCCTCACCGACGCGACGCCAATCGAGACGTCACAAGGCGCCTTGATGTGGATCACCAAGTACACCGGCAGCGGCTTGGATACCAATCTGGTGCAGACCGTGAATGTCGCGGCCCATGGTTCCACCAACTTCAGTTTCCAAACCACGGTCAACGCCGGAGACGTGCTTTATTTCCGCAAGACGTTTGCTAATTCGCCGGACAACTACGGAAAATGGATTTCTGGCTTTGACGTGAGCATCGCCGTGCCCGAGCCGGCCTGCCTGGGCCTGCTGGCGTTGGGCGCCGTGGGGCTGTTGCGCCGCCGTCGGGAGTGATCAGACAAGGGACCTAAACGACCTAAGGGACCTAAGGGACGGTTATAAGAAAGCAATACTCTGGCTGTAACTCAGGGCTTGCAGCCCGGCGGGACGTCTCCGCCGCGCTGCAAGTGCTCAGCTACAGCAGACAACGAACAGCGTTCAGGAACCATTCAGACCGGCGACACCCGGGACGGGAGAGACCGGAGCGACCGGAAAGTAAAAACGCCCCGGCATGCTCCGGTCTCTCCCGTCCCGGGTGTCGCCGGAGTCCCCAACTCCCCGTTTGCCGCCATGCCTGCCGCCACCCGCGCCAACCCAAAGTAGCCGCCCATGAAACGCTTCACCCTCATCGAGTTGCTGGTCGTGATCGCCATCATTGCGATTTTGGCCAGCCTGTTGCTGCCCAGCCTGCGGGGAGCGAAGGACCAGGCGAACACCACCGCCTGCAAGTCGTCGCTCCGGCAGCTGGGGCTCGCCTATGAGATGTATGCCACCGACTACAACGGCTGGATGCTGGACTGCGCCGATGGTCACGCCCGTTACGGCCTGGCCCCGTACACCGGCGAGGGCGGCGGGTTCAAACTGGAGTGTCCGACCGGCAAGAGCCTGCATCCGGAACAATGGGTCAGCTCCATTGCCCAAGTGGCGCTGGAGCCGACGGGCGATTTCTGGTTCAAATGGAAGCGCTCCGCCATCGCCACGCCGGCCGTCGTCATCCAAAACGCCGATGCGCCCTTTTCCGGTAATTATGATTGGGTGATCACCGCGGCCGACTGGGGCGTCAGCTACCTCATGCCGGAAGCCCGGCACCGGCAGGGCGCAAACCTGCTCTACGTGGACGGCCACGTGGGGTGGGCGGCCTCCAAGGCGTCCAGCACCTACAAAGGCTATATATGGCCGGACGTGCCCATTTCGGCATGGTCTTACTCCGACTGGATCTATGCCCCGTGAAGCTGCCATTGCGTAACCTTCTGCTTTCCGGTTGCTTGCTGTTGCCGGCCTGGCCGGCGGCGTCGGCACCGGCCGACTTCCCCGTTGCGGCAACGTCCCCCGGCTCCGCCTCCTTGGCAGAAGCCGGTGGCGCCGCGGGCGCCGCACCCTGGCGGTTTTATGCCGCGCCGCGGAACGAGGTGGCGGTCGACCGTTTCCTGCCGTTGCAGCGGACCGCTTCTGGGGTGCGGCCGGCGAAAAATCCGTCGCCGTCCCTGACTTGGCAATCCGCGGCGGGCGGCCGGACCGTGGCCGAAATCCGCCCCGAGCGCGATGAGACGGACGGCTGTTTTGTAGCCGCCTGGACGACGCCAACGGCGGGTGACTGGGCTGTTGACCTGGCCGTCTGCAACCCCGGCACCGACGTGGTGGGCGGTGATGGCGGGTACCTGATTCTCTCCTACCTGCCCGCCGGCGCCACGCTGGACACGGCGGTGTTCGCCTCCCTTGCCATCGCCCCCAGCGCCCGGCCGGCGCCCCGGGCAAACCTGCGCAAGATCGTCCGACTCCAGGCGGGCGACCAAATTCTCCTCAAAGTGGCATCCGGCATTGACGGTTATGGCGACCGCTTTCAGACCGACCTGCGCTTCATCCGCACCAGCGAGCGCGGCGAAACCGTGGCCTGGCACGGCTTGGACGGGCTGCTCCCGCAACCGCCGGCGCAACGGCGCGCCGCCGGCGCCCCCCTGGCCGACGGACGGTTTTGGCTGGTCTCAGACGGCGGCTGGCTGACCGATCCCCGCGGCTTTGCCGCCGAAAGTTATGCGTTGGTCCGGAAATACGTTCCCGCTTTGGCCGCGGGCGGCGTGGTGTCGTTCCCCGACCAATTGCCGCCACTCCCGGCCTGGTTTGCCGACCACCGCCTGCCAGTGCTCGCCCAGACCTGGGGCGCGGGCTATGAGCCCTACCTGAAAGCCGCCGGCGCCTTCGAGATCGACGCCCAGGGCCGGGACTTGGGCAGGCCAGATCCCAATATCCCGCTGTCCGGCAGCGCCCATGCGGCCGCCCTGCCGCATCCGGCCACCTGGACGGCGTTTGAGCGTTACGGCAGCGCCGCCATCCGCAGCGGCTATTCCGGCTTCTCCTTTATTGACATGGTGTGGATGTGGGGCGCCGGCCGGGGCACCGCCGGCTACAACCCGGCCACCCTCCAGGCGTTCCGCCGCGACCTGCTCGGGACGGATGACGGCCTGACCTTGGCTTGGGACGGACGCGACCGGAAAACGATGAAATTCGCCGACTACGCGACCTTCTATTTCGGCGGTCTGCCGCCCCCCCGCCAGCTCGGGTTTGCCGGTTGGGACCGCTACCAGCCGCCCACCGCGCAACAGGCCGCCAATCCCGGCCGCTACCCGGCGGAGTCGCTGCTGTTCGATCTGCTCTGTCACTACGAATGGCTCAAGCTGGCCGAGCAGCAAGGGCGGGTGGCCGCACGGGAGGGCGGTTTCTTCCAGTGCATGCCCAATCCTGAAGACCTGGCCAACGGCTGCGACCTGCTGGCGGCCGCGGCGCTGCCCAGCGTCAACCTGCTGACCGAGGAATTCTTCAACAGCCCCAACTTTCTCGACGGTGCCTACACCCGCTGGGACCGGTTCAAACAGCAGCGCCCCACCGGAACGCAGCTCGGCGTGGTCATGGAACTGGGCGGCGGCGGCAACGGCTGGCCCTATTACGCACCGGAGATCGCCTACGCCACCGCCTATGAACTGAGTCTGGCCACCGCCGCCGACCATTTCGAGTGCGATTTTTGGCCCAGCGAACGGCAACCGCTCGCCCAAGCCATCCAAAATCCCAATTACCTGGCCCGTTACCGGGGCGCCCTGGCCTACGGTCTCGGCTTCACCCATGCCGAAGAGGACGCGGCCCGGCGGTTGCCGGCGGATTTCCTCTCGATCACCTCCCGGCGCATCTTCCGGCCGTGGGGGTCCAACTGGCTGCCGTGGACCCAGCAGGTGGGCAACGAAGGCTCGCCCGATGCGCTCCTGCTGGCGGCCGGGTACAGTTTTGAGGGTGCCGGCGAGGAGATTCTCGGCACCCCCGGCGCCATTCCCCGGGTGGTGCTCTACTCCCCCAGTCTGCCCACCGAGCTCGGCCTGCGCCGGTTATTGAAGCTGGTGGCAGACGGCAAAATCACCCACGCCATCGTCCCGGCAAGCGTTTTGGACCGGGTGTTCACGTCCCGCTTCACCTTGGAACCGGTGGCCAAACGGTTTCCCGAGCTGCGGAGCTGGAACGCCGCCCAAAAACCGGGCACCGGCCAGTCCCTCCAGGAAACCGCACTGGTGATCGGCCGTGGCACCGTGCATGTGCTCCGGCTTGATCCGGCCGATCCAGGCCAGGCGCCGGTCGCCCGGGAGCTGTATGGCCGCTTGTTGACCAGGGCCGGCATTCATCCGAAATGGCATGGCGCCGGCGCCGTCACGGTCCGTTTGTACCGCAACGCGGAGTTGCTGGTGGCGGGCGCCCACACCCGGGCCGTCCGTGACTGGAACGCCCCGGCCGACGCCAAGCCGGAGGCGGCCTACCGCCCCTACCAGGTGCGGGAAAGCACCGACTTTACCGTGACGATGGAAGCCGGCCAAGAGTACCGCTGGCTGGCTCTGCCCAGCGGCCGCCGGGGTGCCGCCAAGACCGGCCCCAATGGCGCCTTGAGGCTGGAATTGAAGCGGACGTCGCACGAGCTGTTCTTCATTCTGCCCGCCGATGCGGCGGACACTGACACCCGCCTGGCCCGGCTCGCGCAACGCCCGCCAGTCTTGGCCCGCGCCCTGACCCTGGACGGCCTGGCGCCCTAGCAAACACAATTAAACCGCAGAGTGACGAATTCGGCAATCTGCGGTTTAATATTGGGATTTTCGCCCCAACGGGGCCGGGGAGAATAGCCCAGGGCAGCGCCCCGGGAAACTCCCCCCCCCCATTTTTTCGCCGCCCCGAAGGGGCAAAGTAATGGGCATCTCCATTGCCCCTACAGGGCGCAAACCATCTTAATTTTCCAGCCCCAGGGCGTTGCCCTGGGCTATTTTACTACCGC
>CAITYL010000212.1 GCA_903896595.1 uncultured Lentisphaerota bacterium | reverse complement strand
GGGTTGAGGGGTTGAGGGGTTGAGGGGTTGAGGGGTTGAGGGGTTGAGGGGTTGAGGGGTTGAGGGGTTGAGGGGTTGAGGGGTTGAGGGGAGGCGCGCGGCGGGCGCCGGCGTTCTGCGCCGCATCAGGGTTGGTGCAGGTGTGGACCATCAGGGGTGCCATCGGGAAACAGGGGGGCGCTTTCCAGAAACGTAAAGTCGCGGCGCTGGCAGCAGGGGCAATCCGGCACGAGGCGCAGGCGCGCCAGCCGGGAGGTCTGGGCCCAGGCGTCCACGTGCAGCAGGCTGCCCGCGACGGGCTGGCCGAGGAGGATTTTGCAGGCGAAGGTCACCTGTTGTGACGCTACTTGAACGACGACGGTATTCAGCACGCCGTCAGTGGCGCCGGTGCGGACCTCCGCCGCCGGCGGCGGGGTGGGAAAGAGGCAGCGCAGGCACGGTCCCGAGCCTGGCATCACCGGCAGCACGATGCCGACGGTGCCGGCGACGCCGCCGTGGACCCAGGGTTTGCCATGCTTGACGCAGGCGTCGTTCAACAGGTAGCGCGTCTCCGCGTTGTCGGTACCGTCCAGCACGAGGTCCATGCCTTCGAGCAAGCCCTCAAGTGTATCGGCCGCCGCATTGCCGGGACGCGGATCGAGGACGAGCTGGCTGTTGATGGCGCGCAGGCGGTTGGCCGCCGCCAGGGCTTTGGGCGTGCCCTCCGCCGCGTCGCGTTCGTCGTACAGCAACTGGCGCGGCAGGTTGCTGGGTTCGACCACGTCACGGTCCACCAGGCGGAGCCGGCCGATGCCCATGCGGGCCAGTAGTTCCGCCTGGGCGCCACCCAAGGCGCCACAGCCGACGATCAGCACCGATGCAGCGGCGAGCCGCCGCTGTCCGTCAGGGCCGATCTCGCGCACGGCGATTTGCCGGGCGTACCGGCCGTTGAATGGGGAAGGAGTGGTCATGGTGGCGCGTAATTGATCGGGGCCGATCAAACACCGATGCCTTCGAACAGTACGCTGGACAGGTAGCGTTCGCCGGAGTCGGGCAGGATGACCACGATGGTTTTGCCGGCGAATTCGTCCAGGTTGGCCAGGCGAATGGCCGCCGCGGTGGCGGCGCCGCAGGAGATGCCGGCGAGGATGCCTTCTTCGGTGGCCAGGCGGCGGGCAAACGCCACCGCCTCGGCGCTTTCCACCAGTTCCACGCGGTCCACCAGGGACAGGTCCAGGGTGTCCGGGATGAACCCCGCGCCGATGCCTTGGATTTTATGCGCGCCGGGTTTGATCTCCAGGCCGGCCAGTTTCTGGGTGATCACCGGACTTTCCTTGGGCTCCACGGCCACGGAGAGAAGTTTTTTGCGCTTGGTCTTCTCCCAAAACCGGGAGATGCCGGTGAGAGTGCCGCCGGTGCCGACGCCGGCGACCAGGACATCCACCTTGCCATCGGTGTCATCCCAGATTTCCGGGCCGGTGGTTTGTTCGTGGATGGCCGGGTTGGCCGGGTTTTTGAACTGCTGCGGCAGGAAGTAATGTTTCGGATCGGAGGCGGCGATTTCTTCGGCGCGCCGGATGGCGCCCTTCATGCCTTCCGCGCCGGGGGTGAGCAGCAGGTTGGCGCCAAAGGCGGCCAGCACGCGCCGGCGCTCCAGGCTCATGGTTTCCGGCATGGTCAGGGTGAGCTTGTAGCCGCGGGCGGCGGCAACATACGCCAGGGCGATGCCGGTGTTGCCCGAGGTGGGCTCGATGATCTCAACGCCGGGCTTGAGGACCTTGCGTTTTTCGGCGTCCCAGATCATGTTGGCGCCAATGCGGCATTTGACGGAATAGGCGGGGTTGCGGCCCTCGATTTTGACCAGGACGGTGGCTTTGGCGCCGCGAGTGAGCTGGTTCAGCCGGACCAGCGGGGTGTGGCCGATGGACAGGGCGTTGTCTAGATAGATGTTGCTCATGATCGTTGCTTCCTTACCTTTATTTCGGTGGCAATGAATCAGTCGTGGGGCTATTTATGTGGCGCTTGTTTGTTGTCCCGGCTTCAGCCGGTGGGGTTGTGACGGGGATATACCGCGTTAGGGTGAAATTTTAATTTTTTCGCGAACAGAACATCGAACATTCAACATTCAACATCCAACGTGGATGATTCTACGTTGGACGTTGAATGTTGAATGTTCGATGTTCGTTTTCAGCCTAACGCAGTATAAACCGCCTCGACTACAGACCTGGGGGCTTCGACAATACTGGCAAACATTGGATGTCCGCCAAGGCAACGCGGGTTTCATACGTTGATGCTCCTTTAAGTCGGATCGGTCGGGGTGGCCAGCGCCTGTTCGAGATCGGCGATCAGGTCGGCCGGGGATTCCAAACCCACCGACAACCGCACCAGGCTGTCGGTGATGCCGCGGGCCGCGCGCTCGCCGGCAGGCATGGAGGCATGGGACATGGTGGCCGGATAGGACAGAATGCTCTCCACGCCGCCCAGGCTGACCGCCACCAGCGGGAGCCGGACCTGCTTCAATAGTTGGAGCGCCAACCCCTTGTTGGCCAGTTCAAACGACAGGACCGCGCCGGCGCCGGCGGCCTGGCGCCGGTGGATCTCATGGCCGGGATGTGCCGCGAGTCCGGGATAATACACCGTTTGGACCTCCAGGCGTTCCAGCAGCCAGCGGGCGACGATGTCGGCGCCGCGCTGTTGCTGCTCCAGGCGCGCCCCGAGGGTTTTCAGCCCCCGCAGGGTCAGCCAGGAATCTTGGGGGCCGAGAATGGCGCCAAAGCCGTTCTGCACCTGACGCAAACGCCGGCCAAGCTCCGGATCCTTGACCACGGCCAAGCCGGCAATCAGGTCGCTGTGGCCGCCGATGAATTTGGTGGCGCTGTGAACGACGAGGTCAAATCCCAGCTCCAGCGGGCGCTGCAGCAGCGGGGTCATAAAGGTGTTGTCGGTGATCGCCAGCAGGCCGTGCCGCCGGGCGAGGGCGGCCACGGCGGCCAGGTCGGTGATCTTCAAGGTCGGGTTGGACGGGGTCTCCACGAAAATGGCCTTGGTCGCCGGCGTGATGGCGGCGGCCAGGCGTTCCAGGTCGGTGCCGTCCGCAAAGGAGACCGTCAGTCCCCAGCGCTTGAACAGGGTGGTCAGAACACGGTAGGTGCCGCCGTAAATGTCTTCGCCCACCACCAGATGGTCGCCGGCCTGGAAGATCATCAGGACGGACGAGATGGCGGCCATGCCCGAGGCGAAGGCGAAGCCGCGGGTGCCGCCCTCCAGGTCGGCCACGGCCTGTTCCAGCGCCTCGCGCGTCGGATTGTCGCTGCGGGCGTAATCGTAGCGGGAAAGATGTTCTGGATCGGCCTGGTGATAGGTGGAGGTCTGGTAGATCGGGATGCTGGAGGCGCCGGTGCGCGGGTCGCGGTCCTGGGGCGGATGAACCAGGCGGGTTGGGAGGTCGTGGCGGCTCATGCGAGAACCCTTTCCAAGTCGCGCCGCAAATCGTCGACATCCTCAATCCCAACGGAAAGCCGCAACAGGCGGTCGTTGATACCCAGACGGTCCCGGATTTCAAGGGCCACATCCGCGTGCGTTTGCACCGCCGGAAACGTAATCAGGGATTCCACGCCACCCAGGCTTTCGGCGAAAAGAAACACTTTGACCCCGGCCAGGATGGCGGGAATGCGCGCCGCCTCCTTGACTTCGAACGCGATCATGGCGCCGAAACCGGACGCCTGTTGTTTCAAGATGGCGTGTCCGGGATGATCCGGCAGGCCCGGATAGGAGACGCGGCTGACCGCCGCTTGCCGGGTCAGCCACTCCGCCAGCGCCTGGGCGTTGGCCTCCTGTTTCGCCAGCCGCAACGGCAGGGTCTTGAGCCCGCGCAACAACAGCCAGGCGTCCTGGGGGCCGGGAATGGCGCCGGCGGCGTTTTGGAGGAACGCAATCCGTTCCGCCAGTTCCGGCCGGTGGGTGATGACCGCGCCGCCGACCACATCGTCATGGCCGCCCAGGTATTTGGTGGCGCTGTAAACGACCAGATCGGCGCCGAGCTCCAGCGGGCGTTGCCGGCAGAACGTCAAAAACGTGTTGTCCACCAGGGTCAGGGCGCCGTGCCGGCGCGCCAGCTTGGCGATGGCCCGGATGTCCGCCACGTTCAGCAGCGGATTGCTGGGGACTTCCAGGAAAACCGCCTTGGCGTCTCCCGCCTTGAACGCCTGGCGCACGGCCGTGACACTGGCAGTATCCACATAGGTGGCGGTGATGCCGTAGGGACGGAAGAGCTTTTCAAACAGGCGGAAGGTGCCGCCGTAGAGATCTTCCGTCACCAGGATCCGGTCGCCGGGATGAAACAGGCGCAGGACGGCATCAATGGCGGCCAGGCCGGAGGCAAAGGCGAAGGCGCGCGTGCCGGGACCGTTCTCCGCCAGCGCCAGGGTTTCCTCCAGCACGGAGCGGGTGGGGTTGGCGCTGCGCGAATAGTCGAAGCCGGTGCTTTGGCCGAGACCGGGATGGCGGAAGGTGGAGCTGTGATAGACCGGCATGGAGACGGCGCCGGTTTGGCCGTCCCAGCGTGCGCCGGCCTGGGCCAGCCAAGTTTCCAGCTTTACGGGTTTTGGGGTTTTGTGGCGTGAGGTCGTCATGACAGCGTCTTGTCTATACCGCGTTAGGGTGAAAAATGAATTAAACCGCAGATTGCCGAATGTTGAACCGCAGAATCTTGAGGTCGTTGCTGTCCTTCAGTGGATTTTCTTCGTTATTCGGACCTCAACATTCGTCACTCTGCGGTTGTAAAAAGTCAACTTTTCATCCCAACGCAGTATAACTCCGTCTTGCCGGAGGCGTTCCGGTGTCAGGTTTCAGGTGCCGGCGTCAAGATCGTCATTTCCAAGCCCCGCGATACTCTAACCCCTGGCCATTTCCAGGCCAATCCCCGCCGGCCAGGTTTGAGAAACTGGCAACGGACAACCAGAGCAGTTGTATATAATGTATACTTTGTTTATAGAAAAGATAGTGTAATTAATTTTCGAGACCGGGCGGCATCCGGTGCTAATCGAAACGGTTGGGTTAGGCGAGCAGCTGGCCACGGGCGGCGCGCACTTGGGCTTCGGTGCCGAATAGGATCAGGGTGTCGTCGACCTGGATGCGTTCGTCCGGGGCGGGGTTGACCACGCGCCGGCCGGCCCGTTCGATGGCGACCACGCTGGCCCCAGATTGGGTGCGGATGCCGAGTTCACGGATGGTTTTTCCCACCGATGGCAGGCCCGTGCGCAGGGTGAAGGGGATGAGCACCGTTTCCTCAAGCAGGGCGCGCGTCATGGCCGGTTGGGCATCGGCGGGTTTTTCCGCGAAAGAGTCCATGACCGACACTTGGGCGCGGTAGTAAAAGGTCACAAACCGGCGCCAGCCCAGAAACAGGACAAGGCCCAGCAACGCCAGCAGAGGCACCAGGACCCGCCACGGCGGCAGCAGGGTGAGGGAAATGGCGGCGAGAAAGAGGGCGATGACGGCGATGGCGATCGCCTGGAAAGCCAGGCCGGCCACGGCGCGCAGCCGTTGGGCGTGCAACGACCCGGTTTGGGGCACCGCCAGTTCCGCCAGCACCATGGCCAGCGACCGTTGCTTGTACCACAGATGCACCATGAGCGGCAGCGCCAGCAGCATCACCGCCCCCCACCAGGCGGTGGCCACGCCCCCCGTCCAGCGCGGCAGCCACGCCGGCGCGGTGACGGTTTTGGCCGCCAGGTGCCAGGCCAGGACCATGCCGCTCATGATCAGGGCCAGGTCAATGGCCATTTGCAGCAGCCATTTCCGGATCAACCGGCGGATCGAGGGGGTCTGCTGGGTATCGGCCGGAGCATCTTGGGCGCTCAAATTCTCAGCCCACCGCGTATACCAGTTCATGGCCGAACGCACCGGGGCCGGGGCGTGATCCGCCACCCCTGCCGCCAGCCGGTCGGAGGAGCGAATGAGGTACGGCGTAAAGAGGGTGGTGATGGCCGACACGGAGACCGCCACGGGATAAAGAAAATCACTGGTGACTTGGAGAGTCAGGCCAAGCTGGGCGATGATGAATGAGAACTCGCCGATTTGCGCCATGCTCGACCCGACTTTGACGGAGGTGCGCAGGTCGGTGCCGGCCAGGAAGGTGCCCAGCGCGCAGGTGACGATCTTGCCCACGACCACCGCCGCGGTGATGACGGCAATCGGCAGCCAGTATTGAATCACCAGTTTGGGGTCGAACAGCATGCCGATGGCGACGAAGAAGACGGCGCTGAACATATTGCGCACCGGTTCGATGAGCACCCGGATGTGCGGCGCCTCCTTGGCCTCGGCCATGATCGCACCGATCAGGAAGGCGCCCAGGGCGATGTTGTAGCCTGCCTTCACCGCCAGGAGTGAGACGCCGAAGCACAACCCCAGGACCGCCACCAGCAAGACCTCATCGCTGCGCAGACGGGCGACGTACGTGAGCAGGCGCGGCACCACCAGCAGGCCGGTTACCAGGGTGGCGATCAGGAACAGGCACAGATTGGTGAGCGTCAGGGCCAGTTCGCCGAACGCCCAGCCGCCGCTGGCGCCGGCGAACCCGGACAGCAGGGCGATCAGGGCGATGGCCAGGATGTCCTCGACGATGAGGATGCCAAAGGCGATTTTGGCAAAATCCTCGCGGACCAGGTGCAGTTCTTCCAGTGCTTTGACAATGATGGTGGTGGAGGACATGGACAGCAGGGCGCCGAGAAAGACGCAGTCCATCGGCGACCAGCCAAAACTGCGGCCGATCTCATAGCCGATCCAGATCATTAGCGTGATTTCCAGCACCGCCGCGATGAGGGCGGCGGTGCCGACCTTGAGCAGTTGGCGCAGGCTGAAATGCAGGCCGAGTCCGAACATCAGCATGACCACTCCGAGTTCAGCCAGGGTTTGGATGCTCTGTTCGTTTTGGATCAGGATCGCCGGCGGACTGTGGGGGCCGATAATCAAGCCGGCCAGCAGATAACCAAGCACCACCGGCTGCTTGATCCGGTGGAACAGGATCGTGACCGCGCCGGCGATCAGCAGCACCACCGCCAGGTCTTGGATGAAGGTCACTCCGTGCATGGCTCCGTCCGTGTTTTCCCGGGGCGCGCGTACCCCGGGAGTAAAGGGAAACCGTACATCTCGGACAAGTTCACTGCAAGCGGTCATGCCAGTGCCGTTTTTGCGGGTGTCAACAAACCTTCCGGCCTTTCGAAGCCGCGACCGCTGCCGCCGATGAAGTCACCCTATATTATCACTCTTGGCCACTGGGGGTTCCGCCGCCGCGGCATCAGGTAAAAACAGGATGAATAACATGAAAAACAACCATGCCTTACGGATGATTTTTGGCACCGTTTTGGCTGGTTGCGGCCTTGCTGGCGCCACGGGCTGGAAACAACCGGAGTTCATCATCACCAGGTGGTGCTCGCCGCCGGCCACTGATGAGAACCTGCGCCTCCTGGTGCGTGACGGTTACACCTTGACTACCGTCTCGCCGGCGGGGGATGCGGCGGTTCCGGCGGACGAGTCCGTAAAATTATTGGATTGCGCGCAGCGGAACGGCATTAAGTCCCTGCTCTGTCACCCCTTGATCAGCCCGGGCACTTTGGATGACCCGACGCAGAAGGCGAAACTGGTGAACGTCACCGGCGGCCAGTTCGTGGCGGGCATGTTCAAACAGCAGTGGTCGTTCACACCGGGGGGATGGAATCCTAAAGATTGGATATTGGTCAAGAGCCCACGCTGGGCCTATTTTGGACAGTGGGTCCAGAAACCGGATCACATCGAAAATCGGGTGCCCATCGCGGCAACACCGGAGGAATGGCAGGGGAAACGGGCCTCCGAAACCTACACGAGCATGGTTTACAAGCACCCCTTTGCCGGGGATGTACGCGTGACTACCACCACCGGGTTCACGCCGCGGATGGCTCCCATCATTGTCATCGCCCCTGAACTCGGCCAGGACGCTTTAGGCCGGCCGGAGTATCGGGAGCACTTTGAGGTATGCATCTACAACGAAGGCGTGAACCTCTGGCATCACACTTTTACGGACGGCAAGCCGGCGTGGAGACTGGCGGCCAATGCGAAGTTTGTTCTCAAGCCGGAGACGCCTTACCTCCTGGATGTGGAAATCAAAGAGAAAGAGATAGTGATTCGCATTGACGGTCACGAGATCCGTTGCCAAGACACGTCAATCCCCGCTAAATTTTTTGTCGGCATCACCGGGTGCGAAGGCCGGAATCAGTTTTACGATTTGTCGATCACGGGAAGGCCAGCCGCGGACTAGCCTGGATTATTCATGCTGGAAGCTCCGGCCACTTTTTGGAGCCGGACTTGTTTTGCCCCCCACTCCCTGACCGGTTGCGACGTGGCTGGTGGCGTTACTTCGCTACCGGGCTTGCCGTGTGGTATAGTTTTCCCTGTCTTCCCCCACATAAACGGTGTTGCCTTGTTCCCGAGGAGCCGAGTTCCGATGAGCGAGACGATGACTTTCCACTTGGCCGCGGCGGTCTGGCCGGCCGGGCGCAGTACGGTCATGAATGATTTTGTCGGTTTTCGCGCCGTGGTGCGGGTGCCGGAACAGGCGCAGTCCGTCCTGCTGCGCGTCACCGCCTCGACACTGTACCGGGCGTTCGTGGACGGTGAGCTGGCCGCCTACGGCCCGGCCCGCGCCGCGCATGACTATTATCGCGTCGATGAAGTGCCGCTGCGGCTCGCCCCCGGCGACCATCTCATCGCCATTGAGGTGGCCGGCTATAACATGAACAGTTATTACGTGCTGGACCAGCCTTCGTTTCTGCAGGCGGAGGTGCTTGCCGACGGCAAGGTGCTGGCCGCCACCGGCGCGGCGACGAAGGCGTTCAAGGCGCTCGACTTGCCCTACCGGGTGCGGAAGGTGACCCGCTACAGCTTTCAGCGGCCGTCGTCGGAAGTGTACCGGATGACGGCCCAGTCCCTGCGCTGGCGCACCGACCGGACGATGCGGGTGACCGCGCTGCCGTGCGACGTCTTCCCCACCGGCCGGCTGCTGCCCCGCCGGGTGGGCTATCCCGCCTACCTGCTGCACCAGCCGCAGCGGTATCTGGCGCAGGGGGCAGTGGAGGTTGACATTCCCTGTGAAACGCCGGTCAAGGACCGGGCGATGACCGGAATTTCGCCGGTCTTCAAGGGCTATCGTGAAGAGGAACTGGAAACGGTGCCCTCGGTGGAGATCCAGCACACGCGCTGCCGTCTCGAGTCGGCCACGGCCATTTATGAGTCTGGCCAGCCGGTCCGCCTGACGCCGCGGCGATTTGCCTCGCTTGATTTCGGCCAGGAATATTCCGGGTTCATCCGCGCCCGGGTGACCGTGTCCGAACGGACTCGCCTGTGGGTGGTGTTCGATGAGATTTTGACGGATGGCGATGTGCGTTCCACCCGCATCGACCTGGTCAATTTGGTGGCGTACGATTTGGCGCCGGGCGCCTATGACCTGGAGACTTTTGAGGCGTATTCGCTGCGCTATCTCAAGTTTATGGCGATGGAGGGGCGGTGCGAGATTACCGGGGTTGCCATCCGCGAGTATTCCAATTCGCAGACGCAGGCCACTTTTGCCTGTTCCGACAACGGCCTGAACCGGATCTTTGCGGCGGCCGCCGAGACGTTGCGCCAAAACGCAGTGGACCTCCTCACCGACTGTCCCTCCCGTGAGCGGGCCGGCTGGCTGTGCGATTCGTTCTTCTCGTCCCGCGCGGCGTTCGACCTGTTCGGTGACACCACCCAGGAAACCGCCTTCCTGGAGAATTTTCAGATGGCGGGCAAGATCAGGGACATTCCGGAAGCGATGTTCCCCATGTGCTATCCGTCGGATCACAACGACGGCATCTTCATTCCCCAGTGGTCCTTCTGGCTGCTGCTGGAGTTGGAGGAATATCTTGAGCGCAGCGGTGACCGCGCCATGATCGACGCTTTCCGTCCCAAGGTGATGGCCCTGCTGGCGTATTTCGAGCCGTTCCACAATCGCGATGGGCTGCTGGAAAAACTGCCGTCCTGGAATTTTATCGAATGGTCGGCGGCGAATGATTTTATCAAAGACGTGAACTATCCCACCAACATGCTGTGGGCGGCGGGGTTGGAAGTGGTGGCGCGGCTGTATGACCGGCCGGAACTGGCGGCCAAGGCCCAGGCCATCCGCCAGACCATTGCGGCGCAGTCCTGGGATGGCGAGTTCTTTGTCGATAACGCGGTGTACGACGCCGCCGGTGTTCTGCAACCGACGCGCAACCGTTCCGAGGTTTGCCAATATTACGCCTTCTTCTTCGGTCAGGCCACGCCGCAGACTCATGCGCAATTGTGGCAGCGGCTGGCCAGTGAGTTTGGCCCCCGGCGGCGGCAGGCGAATCCGTACCCCGAAATTCATTTCGCCAATGCCATTGTCGGCAATTACCTGCGCCTGGAACTGCTGTCGCGGTACGGGCTGACGCGGCAGGTGGCCGAGGAAATGCACGGCTTCTTCCTGGAAATGGCCGAGGCCACGGGGACGTTGTGGGAACACGTCGATCCCCGCGCCAGTTGCAACCATGGCTTTGCCTCGCACGTCATCCGCTGGATCACCCGCGACGTGCTGGGCATCCGCCGGATCGACCAGGTGAACAAGACCATCACCCTGCGGCTTCCGGATACCCCGCCCCAATGGTGCCGGGCCGCGCTGCCGATCGGCGGCCAGTGGTTGACCTTGGACTGGGACAAGTCGGGGGGGGGCGTGCCCACCCCGCATTTCTCCGCACCGGCCGGCTACCGGGTGCTTTTGGAGACGTAACCGGGTTGCGCCGAAAAATATCCTTTTTTTTGGGGGGGGGAGCCCCCAGAAGCGCTAACTTGGAGCTGTTTTGTGACTGATTTCGGCTGCGGCCGAAATCTCTGGAGTGGCGGTGGCTCGACACCGCTTTAATACTGTATTTTTCATATAACACGTTTCAATGCAGGATGAAAGTACCGTCAAGCCGGCGACACTCTACGGTGCCATCCCCGTTTCTAGCCGGCGCGGTTGACGTTTGACTGTGCGCTTATGGGGGCAGCCGCCCCTTTTTTTCTCAGGTCGCCAACCCCGCCAGGCGGGCCAGGCAGCGGCGGAGAATGGCCTCATCCAATTCATGCACCTCGCACCCGTGCCCCAGCGGGGACGGCAGCGTGATATTGAGCCGGCCGCCCAGGTGCTCGCGGAACTCCTCGATGCCCTGCAATAGCAGTGGGCGGCCATCCGGCGCCACCCGGCCGGCCACCATGTCCCACACGGGCAGGCCCGCGGCGCGAAGACCACTGATGACCCGGTCGGCCGCTACCGCCTCAAGATAACCGGTGGCGGCGGCGTAGAGCAAGTCCAGCGCCATGCCGATCGCCACCGCCTCGCCATGATTCAACTCATGGCTGGACAGACTTTCCAGCTTATGTGCGGCCCAGTGGCCGAAATCGAGCGGGCGGGCGGAACCGCTCTCAAAGGGGTCGCCGGCGCCGATGATCTGGTCAAGATGCAACGCGGCGCAGCGGCGGACCAGTTTTTCCATCGCCGCTTCGTCGCGGGCGCGTAGGGCGGGAGCGGCGGTGATCAGCCAGTCAAGGAAGGCGGCGTCCCGGATGGCGGCAACCTTGAAGGCCTCGGCAATGCCGGCCCGCCAGTCGCGATCCGTCAGCGTGGACAGCAGGTCGAAGTCATTGAGCACGGCGGCCGGCGGCGCGAAGGTGCCGATAAAGTTTTTCAGCCCGTCCAAATTCAGGCCGTTCTTGACGCCGACGCCGGCATCGTTTTGCGCCAGTACGGTGGAGGGCATGCGGACCAGGCGCACTCCGCGGTGGATCAGGGCGGCGGCAAAACCGACGGCGTCGAGAAAGGCGCCGCCGCCAATGGCCAGAATATGCCCCTGCCGCGACAACCGTTCGCATCGGGCCAGTCGGATCACCTGGTGCGGGATCTCAAAACTGTTTTTGGCTGGTTCGCCGCCGGTTAACACCAGGGGCGGCTGCAGCAGGCGCAGGGCGTCGGCATGGGCGGCGAAATATGCCGCCACGCGGCCCGGCAACTCTGGCCGCGCCGCCACCAGGCCGGCATCAAGAAAGGCCAGGCAACCGTGCGGCGGCGCCTCGGGCGAGGCGGCCAAGGTGGCCGCCAAGAGCGGTGACCCTGGATCCAGCAGGCGGCGTCCGAAGTGTACCCGGTAACGAAAGGGGGCAACCGCGGACACCTCCAAAACATCGGCGTCAATGGGTTGGGGGGTGGACATAAAGCGTGGGTTACCGGGGGTGGATGGCCAGGGACAAACCGGGCCACCAGGTGATCATGGCCAAGGCGATCAGCAGCACCAGCAGGAATGGCAAGGTCGCCCAGGCAATGGTCAGGATGGGCCGGCGGAAGCGCAGGCTGGCGATGAACAGGTTCATGCCCACCGGCGGCGTGACGTAGCCGATGCCCAGATTGGCCAGGAACAGGATGCCCAGATGCACCGGATCGATGCCGTACTGGCGGGCGATGGGCAGGATCAGGGGTACGATCAGGACGGTGGCGGCGAAGATGTCCATCATGCAGCCGACGAACAGCAGGAAGAGGTTGAGGGCGATCAGGAAAGCGATGCGGCTGGTCATGTATTGGCGGGCGAACTCGAAGAAACGGGTTGGCACCTCGGTGTCAATCATGAAGCTGGTGACGGCCATGGCCATGCCGAGGATCATCAGAATGCTGGCGGTGAGGATGGCGCTACGGCGGGCGATGGGGCCGAGGCGGCGCCAGGGGATGTCGCGGTGGATGAACGCCTCGACCAGCATGGCGTAGGCGGCACTGACCACGGCCGCTTCACTGATGGCCAGCCAGCCGCCATAAATGCCGCCGATGACCAGGATGGGCAGCGGCAATTCCCACTTGGCGCCCCAAGTGGCGCCGGCGAGTTCCCGCCACGTGAAGGCCTGGCGCGGCAGGCGCTGATAGATGCCGCGGGCAATGACTATGGCCGCCAACAAACCGATGACCAGCAGGCCGGGCACGATGCCGGCGCGGAACAGCGCGTCAATGGAGGTTTCTGAAACGACGCCGTAGAGGATGATCGGCAGGCTGGGAATAAACAGGACGCCGAGGGCGCCGCCCGCGGTGATGATGCCCAGGGCGAAGCGCTCGGGATAACCGGCGGCCCGCATGGCCGGATAAAGAATGCCGCCCAGGGCGAGAATAGCCACTCCGGAGGCGCCGGTGAAGGCGGTGAGCAGGGAGAGGGCGACAATGGCCACCACGGCCAATCCGCCGGGCAGCCAGCCGAGACAGGCATTGGCCAGGCGCACCAGGCGCGCCGGGGCGCTGCTGCCGGCCAGCAGGTACCCGGTGAAGGCGAACAACGGCAGGGCGGCCAGCAGGGGCTGGTCGGCGAGCTGGTAGAACATGATGAACACCGCCTGCGGATCAATGTCCGCAAAGTAGTGGTTCGCGCTGGCCGACAACCCCATGACGGCAAACAGCGGCACGCCAAGCAGCGCGAGTAGCGCGGTGGTGACCAGGATGACCATGCTCATCATGGCGTCACACCTGCGGCGGGGGCCGGTGGCGGGTCGGCGGCCGGCGGCGGAGGCCGCCGCCAGGCATGGCGCAGGTCACGCCAGGCCTGAAAACAGAAACGCGGCGCCAGTGCCAGAAAAGCGGCGGGAAGCAGGATCAGGGTCGCTTTTTCAACCGTTGTATGGGCTGAGCCCCATTCACCCAGGGAAAAGCGTCCGGCCTGCCAGGCGAAGAGCAGGCAGGCCAGTCCCGTGATGATGCCGGTGACGACATACAGCCAGAGCCGGCCGCGCCGGGGCAGGTAGGGGCCGGCCACATCCACGGTGATGTGGGCATGCCCACGCACGGCGGCCAGCGCGCCGGCCAAGGTCAGCCACAGCAGCAAATGACGATTGATGATTTCCAACCCGTTGAACGACGGCAGGCCGGTGTTGCGGGCCAGGATCGGCCACAACCCCAAGACGGTCAGACCGCCCAGTAACAGCAGAAACAGGCCGTCTTCGCTCCGCCGCGCCAGGCGCAATCGCCGACGGATGCGGGTCGAGTGGGATGGCGGCGAAATTGAGACGGGTGGGGGGGGCATGCCGGGTAGCGTCGATCTCTGCAACCCGCCGTTTGAGAGACGGAATGTGCAGGTGTCGGTGTTCAGGTTTCAGGACAAGAGACAATATACCATGTTCAGTCTACGGCTTGCGGAGCTCGCGCAGCAGGGTTTCGGTGCGGGTCCACGCCTTCGCCTCGAAGGCTTGGCCGACGAGCCGCTTGGAGACCTGTTCGGTCAGGGACGACAACTCCGTGATGGCTTCCGGCGTGGGGGTGATGGTTTGCTGGCCGTTGTCCTGCATCACCGCTAGGGCTTCCCGGTTTTGGGCGGCCAGCTTAACCGTGAGGTCGTCAAGCTGGCGGTGGCAGATGGCCAGCACCTTGGCCTGGTTTTCGGGCGACACCCGATCCCATTTTTTCTTGGGCACGAACAGGGCGCCGAAGGAATAGCCCAGGCGCATGTCCAGCCGGTAACGCAGCAGGCCGTGCCATTGCATGGCGACGGCGACCACCGGCGGACAGAACACCGTGCGCACCAGGCCGGAACGCAAACCGGGCAACACGTCCCCCAGCCCCAGGGTGACGCCAGGGATGTTGGCGGTTTCAAACAGGGTCTGGCTGAACTGGTCGTCCGCCACCAGCCACGCCTTGGCGGCGCGCAATTCAGCCAGGTTGTGAACGGGGTCGCGGCTGAACAGGTAATTGAAGCCGATCCGGGGCCAGCCCAGAACTTCATAGCCATTCCGCCGGCATTCCGCTTCCAACTCCGGTTCCAATTTGGCGAATACCGTATCGGCCTCGGCATCGGTCCGGAAAAGGAGCGGCAACTGCATGACCAGGGCATTGGGGCACAGGCCGCTCATGCCGCGGGTGGTGAACGCCGCGCCGTCGAGCTGGCCGATGCGCATTTTGCGCAGGATGGCGGATTCGTCGCCTTGGACGCCACCCAGGTAAAACTTGAAGATCACCTCGCCGTTGGTGGCTTTGGCGACCTCTGCCGCAATGGCCTTGAAGGCTTGGCCGCTGACGTGGTTTTCGGGGGAGACCGAGGCAATCTTGAACACCACCTTGGCGGCCGGGGCGGGGGCTTGGGCAAAGGCGAAGCCGGCCAGCAGGCCAAGGGCGGCGGTTAGGCGGATGAGTGGCGGAGTGGGATGCATGGTGGTGATCGAATCTCCAAGGGGGCGTTGCAAAAGCAGGGGAATTTATCACGAACCGGCCCGCGCGCCAGCGCGGAAACGGGCGGGGGACTGGCCGGTGTAGCGGCGGAACTGGGTGGCGAAATATTGGGACGAGGTGAAGCCGAGGGCCAGGGCGATGGCGGTCACCGACCGGCGCGAGTCGCGCAACTGATGCTGGGCCAGGGCGATCCGGCGGCGGTTGACGTAATCGGCGGGCGGCAGGCCGATCTCGCGCCGGAAACGCGCCTTGAAGGCGGAGGTGGACAGGCCGGCCGCCCGCGCCAGTTCGGGCACGCGCAGTTGGCGGTTCAGATTGTCCTCAATCAGATGCAACGCCGGGTTCAGGCTGGCCGGCCGGCCCGTTGGTGGTGGCAGAGCGGCGGCTTCCAGGACGGCCAGCATCACTTCGATCAAGGCGTTGCCGAGGGCTTGGCGGCCCAGCGGGGCGGCGGCGGCGGCCAGGCGCTGTTCCGCGGTGAGGAACGCCTGGCGCACCCGTGGCGTGCCCGGAAAACAGCGGCGCGCCCCCAGGCGCAGCAGGCCGTCGGCCAGCGGCCGGCTCTGTGCCGGCGTCAGCCCCAAAAAGCCGCGGCCAGGCGGCGGTGGGCGCACATGCAGCCAGCGCAGGAGGCCGCGTTCTTGGGGCTGGCCGCCGCTGTCGTGTTCCTCGTCCGGCAGGGTGACGTAGAGGTCGCCGGGGTGAAGCACATAGGCGCGGCCGCCGACGCGGTAGGTTTGCTGGCCGGTGTCCAGGAAGCAGATTTCGATGGCGTCGTGGCGGTGCGGGTCGAGCCCGCGCAACGCTCGCAGGTTGTGGTAGATCCCGAACAGCGGCATTTCGGGGAACCCCACCGCGGCCAGGTCGCGCATCTCAATGGCCCGGCCCTCCCGGCGGTCATGTTGTGGCAGGGGGCGCATGTTCGATATTGTACTGCGTCTAGGAGTGAACGCAAGACAAAAATATGGGTGTATGCTGATGGAGAGTCTTGGCGGCGCATCGAACAGGTCCGACGCGTCTGACAGGTCCGATATGTCCGACCACCTTTGCCAACAGGAGCATGGCCATGGCCCAAACCCCGCGTGAAATCGTCCGGCGTTGCCTCACCTTTCAGCACCCGGAGCGGATGCCGGTGCAGATCTGGCGTCTGCCCTGGGCGGACCAGCACATTCCCGACGTGGTGGCCGAGGTTGACCGGCGCTGGCCGGGCGATCTCGATGGCCCGCCGTCCCCATACCGTCCCTCGCCCCGGGTGCATGGGACTCCATACGCAGAGGGCGAGTATGTGGATGAATGGGGGTGCACGTTTCTCAATCTTCAGGCGGGCGTCATTGGTGAGGTCAAGGCGCCTTTGGTGGCGGATTTGGACGACTGGGAACGTTTGGTGCAACCGCCCTACGAGACCCTGCCCGAAACCCTGGCCGCCGCCCGCGACAGCGTCAATCGCGCCTGCGCCGTTTCGGACAGATTCATAATGTCCGGCTGCTGCCCGCGTCCTTGGGAACGGTACCAGTTCCTCCGCGGCACGGAAAACGCCATGATGGACTTTATGGACCCCGACGCGCGGGTGCAAGGGGTGCTGCGGCGCATTCATGAGTTTCATCTCAAGGAACTGGAATTCTGGGCGAGCACCGACGTGGATGCCATCTCCTTTATGGACGACTGGGGGTCACAGCGACAGTTGCTGTTGCCGCCGCGGGTGTGGCGGGAATGGTTCAAACCGTTGTATCAGGACTACTGCGACCTGGCCCGGCGCCACGGGAAATTTGTCTTCATGCATTCGGACGGCCACTTGTCCGAGATTTTTGACGACCTGATTGAGGTGGGGGTCAATGCGTTGAATTCGCAGTTGTTCTGCATGGATATGGCTGATCTGGCGCGGCGCGGTAAGGGCAAGATCGCCTTTTGGGGCGAGATTGACCGGCAGCATGTGTTGCCCGCCAAAGATTCGGCCCTGGGGCGTTGGGCGGTGCGCGAGGTGGCCAAACATCTCTATGATCCGGCCGGCGGCGTGTTTGTCCAGTTCGAGATTTCGCCCGGCGCTCATGGTCCCACCGTCATTGCGGTGATGGAGGAATGGGACGCCGTGCAACGCGAGCATGGCATTTGCCGGCCCGCCTGAATAAACTGGCGGCGGCGAAGGGGAAAACCATGCCAGGATAACTATTGGTGTCAGGCTTTTGTGTTTTCTGTGTGAAATGAGCCTTAGTCCGGCGGAATTATAGCCAAAACGTGGCTCATAACAGGGAACCAGTTTGGGGACAGGCTCCAAACTTGATTGTGCCGGGTGGCGAGCGGGGGTGGGGTTGCGGGAGGGGCGGGGGCGGGTTATGCTCCTGGCATGAACAGTCAGGAACGCAGTGATGGGGCGTGGATGCGGCGGGCGCTTGGCTTGGCGCGGCGCGGCTGGGGACGGACCGCGCCCAACCCGATGGTGGGGGCGGTGGTGGTGCGGGCCGGGCGCGAGGTGGGCCGGGGCTGGCATCAGCGGGCTGGCGCGCCGCACGCCGAAGTCCATGCCTTGAACGCGGCCGGTGATCTGGCGCGTGGCGCCACTCTGTATGTCACACTGGAGCCGTGCTGCACGCAGGGCCGCACGCCGCCCTGCACGGACGCCATTTTACGGGCCGGGATTGTCCGGGTGGTGGCTGGGTGCACGGATCCCAATCCACGGCACGCCGGCCGTGGTTTTGCCCGCTTGCGGGAAGCCGGCCTTGAGGTCGTGGAGGGCGTTGAAGAAGCCCGGTGCCGCCAGGTGAATGTGGCCTTCTTTAAGTGGGTGACCACCGGCTGGCCATGGGTTGTGCTCAAGTTGGCCATGACCTTGGACGGGAAGATCGCCACCGCTGGCGGCGAGTCACGCTGGATTACCGGTCCGATTGCCCGGGCCCGGGTTCAGCGTCTGCGCCAGTGGGCGGACGCCATTTTGGTCGGCGGGGAAACGGTGCGCCAGGACGATCCCGCCCTGACCGTGCGTGTCCCGGCGGCCTGGCCGCGGCAGCCGCGCCGCTTCGTGTGGACCCGGCGCGGCGCGGCGGCGTTCCCGCGCGAACTCCGCATTTGGGACGACCCGGCCCAGCCCCCCGGTTTTGTCGCGGCGCAAACGCCGGATGACTGGCGCCAGTGGCTGGGTGAACTGGGACGTGACGGCATCACCGCGCTGGCGGTCGAAGGCGGCGGCGAATTGGCGGCGGCCTGCCTGCGGGCCGGCATTGTGAACCAAGTCGTGGTGTTCGTGGCGCCTAAAATTTTAGGCGGCCGAGACAGCCGGTCCGCCGTGGGCGGTCCGGCGCCGGCGGCTCTGGCGGCGGCGATTGATCTGGCGCACTGCACATGCCGACAGGTTGGAGCCGACCTCTTGATTACCGGCGCGATTATTAATAACGAGAAATAGTTGTCTCAGGTAAAAGAAACGGCCGCGACTTTTAAGGAGGAAAAAAGCCGCGGCCGTTGGGGGGGATGAATTTTTTGCCTGACCGTCTCTCCGCCAACGTCCCTTTTCTGATCTCTGCCGGGCGCTCTGCTTGGCGTGGACAGAAAAATAAAGCAATCACCGTGCCAACTACTGACCCACCCTGGAAGCAGATGAATGAGGCGTTGGGATTCCGCCTTTGGGATTGTAGATTGCCAGCATGTTTACCGGATTGATCGAAGATATTGGCCGATTCGTGGCTTGCCGGCGGGGGACGGGTGATGCGGCGTTGGAAGTGGCGACCGCCTTGCCGCTTGCCGAGGTGCGGGTGGGGGACAGTGTGGCGGTCAATGGTGTCTGCCTGACCGTGGAACAGGTGATACCGGAGTCGGGGCGGCTGTGGTTTCATGTCCTGGAGGAAACGCTGACCCGGACCAATTTGGGGGAATTGCCGCCGGGTGCCGCGGTGAATTTGGAACGGGCGTTGCGGCTAGGGGACCGGTTGGGCGGGCATTTAGTGAGCGGGCATGTGGATCTGACCGCCGCCCTTCTGGCGGTGACCCGTGCGGGGGCGGATCGAGTGTTGCGGATTGAGTTGCCGGCGGCCTTGGCGCCGCTGGTGGTGCCCAAGGGAAGCGTGGCGGTGGACGGGGTGTCGCTAACCATTGCCAAACTCGAAGCCGGCTTTTTTGAAGTGTGTCTGATTCCCCATTCCTGGTCTGTGACCGCCCTTAAGGCGCGGCGCGTTGGCGACCGGGTTAATTTGGAAGGGGATCTGATGGGTAAGTTTGTGTTGCGCCAACGCGAGTTGGCGGCGGTCGGGGGTGGTCTGCGGTGGGACGATCTGACCGGGGCTGGTTTTGCCTGAACGCCCTTGGCCAGCGGTGATGGCGTTTGGTAATCGGTGATCGTACGGGTGGTTTTTTGGGCAGACTTGTCTTCATCCCTTATGGATTCATATTTTACCGTTCGTCGTTTTTAATCGCGGGGCGAAAATGCCGGGGATAATATTTTAGGAGAAACGGTATGCGTAACAGTATGATGCTGATGGCGGTGGTGGCCGTCGTGGGGGCGTTGTCCGGTTGTGTGACGGACGCCAAGTTGCGGACTCAAAATATGCAACTCAAGCAGGAAGCGGAAGGTTTGAAGGGGCAGGTGGTCCAGCGCGACCAGGAAATCGACAAGCTCAATCAGGACGTGACCTTCCTCAAGGGTGAGGTGGGCTTTTTTACCCAAAAAGCGACGGTGTTAGACCGGGAGAAGGCAGAGCGCCAGCGGGACTCCGATGTGCTGAGCAAAGGGGTGCGCCAGTTCACGGATGCGATGCGCAAGAGCCTTGAAACCTCCATTCCGGACGCCATGATCTACGTTGGCGGTGAGGTGTGTGACCGTGATTCCAACGAGGCGATGTCGGGAGTCTTGCTGGTGGACCGGCGGAACAAGTTTACCGTTACCACGCAAATTGTCGGCGGGCGCTACTACGCCAAAGGGCCGACCAAGGCGGCGTTCTGTATTTTGCGGCTTGATCCGGTCAAACCGGGAACGTATAAGGTAACGGCGATTAGCAACGAATGTGTCACGGATGGGGCGGGCCTTCAGTCGTGTCCCTTTACCGAACCGTTGCGGGCTGAATCCGGAGATTTGGTGGGCCTCTATTGTTCGTCCTCGGCCGGGATTCCCTATGATAACAAGGGGACGGGCGATGTGGTGGAGGTGTCGCTCCTGACCGGAGTGAAGGAGGGAGACGCCGTCAAGGTGAGCAATGCTCCCGCGGGTCGTGACTCCCGCGCCTATTCCTTCTGCGTGATTGGCAATCCTGGCGGCCAAGATTGAGACGGAACGTGTGTCCGTGAAAATTGAAGACCATGTCCGATCTCAATCCTGATTCTCTCTTATCTCCGTCTGATGCTCCCCGGCAGCGGACGGTGCGTGGCGCGGCGTCTTTTTCCGGCATTGCCCTGCATACCGGCAACCGGGTCAAGCTCACCGTCTTGCCGGCGCCGGCGGATTCCGGCGTGCGTTTTCGTCGCACGGATTTGCCCGGGCAACCCGAAATTCCCGCCCTGATCAGTGAGGTGGTGGACACCCGGCGTGGCACGACGTTAGGCCGGGGCGCGGCCCAGGCCCATACCGTTGAGCATCTGCTGGCGTCCATCAATGCGCTCGGGCTGGACAATGTGATGGTGGAAATGACCGGTCCCGAGCCGCCCATCGGCGACGGCAGCGCCCGGCCCTTTCTCGATCTCCTGCGCGGTGCCGGCGCCGTGGAACAGGAGGCGCCGCGGCGTTTTTATGTGGTGCGCGAGCCGATGTGGTACGAGGCCGGCGAGACTCATGTGATCGCTCTGCCCGCGCCGGTCTTCCGCATTTCCTGCACGGTCAAGTACAATGTCACACCGCTGGACTGCCAGTATCTCTCGCTGGACATTGGCGAGGACAGCTTTTGCCGGGAATTGGCCGATGCCCGCACGTTTTGTCTCTACCAGGAAATCGAATACCTGATGAAAAATAACCTGATTCGCGGCGGCAGTCTGGATAATGCCGTGGTCATCCGGCAGGATGCCATTTTCAGCAAGGACGGCTTGCGCTACCCCGACGAGTTTGTCCGGCATAAAATGCTGGATATGGTCGGTGATTTCTTTCTGCTCGGCCGCCGGCTGCGCGGCCATCTCATCGCCATCAAGCCCGGGCATCCGGCCAATATCGAGCTGGTCCGCAAGCTGGTGGAATCTCCTGGCTGACGCACGTGACGTCACGCCGCCCGCGACAAAAAACCGCAATTTGGCATCGGAAACTCATTAGGAAAACATATCATGGCCATTCTCGACTATCATGACCTGACGGAACGCATTTTTGAAAAGCGGCCGTTGCTGATGCTGGATCGCGCCGAAATCGCCGAGGATGGACAGTCCGCGACGGCCATCAAATGCGTTTCCATGGATGAAGATTATTTTCTGGGCCATTTTCCGGCCACGCCGATTATGCCAGGCGTCTTGCAGGTGATGGCCATGGCGCAGGTGGGCCAGTTGCTGCTGCCCCGGCCGGCGGACAAGGTGGGGTGGATTCCGTGGGTGACGGCCATGCAACGGGTCAAGTTCCGCAAGCCGGTGGTGCCGGGCGACTTGTTGTGGGTTGAGGTCAAAATCACGGCCGCGGCGCCGGATGGCACTCTGACAGTGTCGGCCAAAACGTTGATCAATGGCGAGACGGCGTGCCAGGGCGATCTGTCCCTGCGGCTGCTGCCGCCCGAGGCGTTCCGGCCCCGGCCGGCCACGTTGCAGCCCGCCCTGCCGGCCGCCGTTGCCACCGCCACCGGCGAGGTGTTGGACATCGCCGCGATCATGCGCACCATTCCGCATCGCTTCCCGTTTTTGCTGGTTGATCGCATTCTGGCCCTGGATATTCCCCAGACCCGCGTCCTGGGGCTGAAAAACGTCACCGGTAACGAACCGTGCTTTGCCGCGCTGCCGGTGGCGGCGCTGCCGATCACCCTGCAAGTGGAAATGGCCGCCCAGCTCTGTTGCGCCCTGGCGCTGTCCGTGCCGGAAAACAAGGGCCAGCTCGGGCTGTTCATGTCGATTGACGACGCCAAGTTCCATGCCCCCGTGGTACCCGGTGACTGCCTGTACATGGACGGGGTGGCTTCGTTGCGGTCACGCTTTGGCAAGGCCGAGGCCAAGCTGTATGTGGGCGACCGGTTGGTCACCGAGACCACCATGAAATTCGCCGTCGCTCCCCGGGAGGCGGCATGAGCGCGACCATTCATCCACTGGCCGTAATCGCGCCCGGCGCGGTCATTGGCGACGGCTGCACGATCGGGCCGTTTTGCTGTATCGGTCCCGATGTCCGCCTGGGCCCCGGGTGTCATCTGCATGAGCATGTGGTGGTGGACGGGCACACCACGGTTGGCGCGGCGTGTCAGTTTTTTTCCTTTGCCTGCATCGGTAAGCAGACCCAGGACCTGAAATGGCAGGGTGGCACGGCTTATGTCGAGATCGGTTCCCGCACCACCCTGCGCGAGTACGTCACTGTTCACGCCTCCTCGTTTGACGGCGGCAAGACGGTGGTCGGCGCCGATTGCAGTATTTTGGCCTACAGTCACATCGCCCACGACTGCCTGATCGGCGACCATGTGGTGATGAGCAATGGCTGCCAGATCGCCGGACACGTGACGGTCGAGGACCATGTTGTGTTCGGCGGCCTGGCCGGTGTGGTTCAGTTCGCCCGCATCGGCCGTCTCGCCATGGTTGGCGCCATGGCCAAGGCGGTGCAGGACATCACCCCCTTCACCCTGGTGGAGGGCGCGCCCGCCGAGCCGCGGATCATCAACAAGATCGGCATGGAGCGCGCCGGCTTGTCCGCCGCCGCCATTCAGGCCATTCACAAGACCTTTAAGATCTTCTTCCGTTCCGGCTTGCCGGTCGCGGACGCGCTGGCCAAGATCGAGGCCGAGTTTCCCGGCGTTCCCGAAGTCGCCCAGTTTGTCGCCTTTGTGCGCACCGCCAAGCGTGGCGTCGCCCGCCCGTCGGTGGCGGTGGCGGCCCCCGTGCCGGCGGCGTGAGCCGTGGCATGACGCGGTACGTTCGCACGGGCGGAAAAGCTATCAACCCTATCCGATAGGTCAGACCGGTCGGACATGTCCGACCCAGGGGGATCGCATGACCACCACACGGCCACGCCGGCTGAATGAACACGAGCTCGCCGCCGGGTCCTGGTTGCGGCTGGTGGAGATCGAGTACGCCGGGCACGACGGCCGGGTGCGCACCTGGGAAGCCGCCAGCCGGCTGCACCAGCGCGGCGCGGTGGTGGTCATTCCGCGGTTTGTGCCCAGCGGCGATTACCTGTTCGTTCAGCAGTATCGCCCGCCGGCCGATGCGTTCATCCTGGAATTTCCCGCCGGCCTGATCGATGCGGGAGAGGTGCCGGCCACCACCGCCCTGCGCGAACTCCGCGAGGAGACCGGCTATACCGGGCGCCTGACCTGGGTCGGCGGGGACGGCCTCAGTTCCCCCGGCATGAGCGCCGACCGGCTGCACCTGATGCTGGCCGAGATCGACGAGGCCGCCCCGGAAAATCGCTGTCCCCAAACCCACTGGGATGAGTCCGAACAGCTTGAGGTGTTACGGGTGCCCGCGGGCGAGGTCGCGGCTTTCCTCCGGGCCCGCCAGCAGGCCGGCGTCATTTTGGACAGCCGCCTCACTGCCTATTTTTTGGGCGTTGGCCTGTCGCGGCGGGAAACGGCGTAGAAGATCAGCACCAGGACAGGGATGGCCGCCAGTAGCGTCCAGCTCACCCAGGGGATGGCCGGAAACACTTGGTGGATGCCCCACAGGCCGAAGCCGGCGAAGAGCAGGGCGGCGCACCACTGAATGGCGCGGTCCGGGATATGCTTGTGCAGGACGACCCCGACCACGATGCCGATGCCGTCGGCCACCACCATGCCGCAGGTGGAGCCCGCCCACACCGGTAAAATCTGTCCGTATTGGGCCGCCAAGGCCACCGTGGCCAACTGCGTTTTGTCGCCCATTTCCGCAATAAAAAAGGCGATGGCCACCGTCCAAAACGGGCTGCGGCCGGAACGGCGGTCCTCGCCGTTCAGACGGTCGTGATGCATTTCCCAAATGCCAAAGGCGACAAAGGAAAACGCGGCGGCCAGCCGCACCCAGTCCATCGGGATCACCCGGGTCAGGGAGGCGCCGACCACCACCGCCAGCAAATGATTGACCAGAGTGGCGGCAAACACCGCCCACAGCACCGTGCTCCAGCGGTAGCGCGTGGCGAAGGCCATGGCCAAGAGTTGGGTCTTGTCGCCGGTTTCAGCCAGCACGACGAAGGCGAAGGAGGTCAGGTAAGCAGTCAGCATGATGCCCTGTTCATCGTGGAGTGGAAAATACCAGCCTCAATATAAGGCCGAAACGAGACTTCTGCCCTTTTGTCATTCGTTTTTGTAAGAGGGCACCGATTGGGGGTAAGCAGGAACTGTGAGCCGCGGATCTGAAATAACATCAACGGTGGCGGCGGCGCGGCGCGGCGGTAAATTATTCTTAAACCGCCAGCGCATTCCCCTCGCTTTTTCAGGGACCGAACAGGTCCGGCGGCAACGGAAGAGGTTTCCCTCCCATGCTGATGATTGCTATGGTGTTCGTGCTGGCCTACGCGCTGATCGCCTTCGAACATCCCCTCAAAATCAACAAGGCGGCCATCGCCCTAGTCACCGCCGGCTTGATGTGGACCGTCTATGGCTTCATCTGTCCGGCCGGCGTTGGGCATGTCAGTGCTCAGCTCACCGAGAAACTGGCCGAAACCGCCGCGATTGTGTTCTTTCTGATGGGCGCCATGACCATTGTCGAGATGATTGACGGCCACGGCGGGTTTGAAGTCATCACCAGCCGGATCCGGGCCAAGTCCCTTACCGCCTTGTTGTGGATCATCGGTTTTATTGCTTTTTTTCTGTCCTCCCTTCTTGACAACATGACCACGACGATTGTGATGGTCACGCTGATGAAGCGGCTATTGCGGGACCATGACAAGCGGCTGTTCTTCGCGGGCATCATCGTGATCGCCGCCAATGCCGGCGGTGCTTGGACCCCGATTGGCGACGTCACCACGACCATGCTGTGGATCGGTGGCCAAATCACCAGTCTGGCCATCATGAAGGGGCTGTTCCTGCCATCGGTCACGGCGTTGGTTGTTCCCCTGGCGGCCGCCAGCCTGTTTCTCAAAGGACCGGTCATTCCTCCGGCCACTCTCGATGCGGCCAGGACGGTTCCCACCACCTCGTTTGAAAAAACGCTAATGTTCGTCCTTGGCATGGGGGCGCTGGTGTTTGTCCCGGTCTTCAAGGCCGTCACGCATCTGCCGCCCTATTTGGGCATTCTTTTCGCGCTGGGCATGCTGTGGATCGCCAGCGAAATTCTGCATCGTGGCAAGACGGAAGAGGAACGGGAGCAACTGACGCTGACCAAGGCTCTTCGGCGCATTGACATGGCGTCGGTGATTTTCTTTATCGGCATCCTGCTCGCCGTGGCCACCATGAGCGCCAACGGCCAGTTGCCGGCTCTGGCGGTGTGGCTGGGGCAACATATTCAAAGTCAGGGGGTGATTGTCATGATCATCGGCACGGTGAGTGCGGTGGTGGACAACATTCCCCTGGTGGCCGCCACCATGGGCATGTACCCGCTTTCCCAATACCCCGCCGACAGCTTTATTTGGGAATTTTTGGCCTATTGTGCCGGCACCGGCGGCTCCATGCTGATCATTGGCTCCGCCGCCGGGGTGGCGGCCATGGGCATCGAAAATATTCGGTTTTTTTGGTATGTTCGCACAATTTCCCTGCTCGCCGCCCTCGGCTATCTGGCCGGCGCGGCGGTCTATATCCTCCAGTACGGCCTGTTGCACTGATGGGGGTGTCGTAATCCAGGAGTCTGTAGCCTTGTCGGGGCTGGTGCGCCGCGGGTGGCTGGCAACCGCGAGCGCGTGCTGCTGGAAATCCAGGCCCCGATCCCGCGCCCCGGTGCAGATCACCGAGGACCTGGCCGGCTTCTGGCGAGACCATTATCCCGCCGTCAAAAAAGCACTCTCCCGCCGCTATCCCCGCCACGAGTGGCGGTGATGTTACCAAGGTGGGGCAGACATTTCTGTCTGCCTTAACTTTAAAGCGTGATCTGACGGCAGACAGGAATGTCTGCCTCACCTTGTAGTTGATGGAGCCAGTATTCGTGTTCCTTGAGTCCCGCTTTGACGGGGTTGGCGGCGATATAACGAATAAATCGATGATATTGTGCCTCGCTACGAACGATATGGTCGTAGGATTCGTCGAGCCAGAATTGTCCATTACCGTCGATGATTTGGTTGGCCTTGCGGGCGCTGGCGCCTTTGATGCCCTTCAATAATATCGGCAAGGTATTTTTGTCAAGCGGTTCGATCAGTAGATGAACATGATTGGGCATGATGACGGCGGCATGAAGTTGCAGTCGGTCGCCATCAAAACGCATGAGGCAATCACGCACAACAGCACGGACATTGGGCTGGGCCAGTGTCCGTGAACCGTACCCGGCATCCAGCCACTGATCCAGCCGTTCTCCAAAGTGGGCATTGTATTCGTCCCATTGTGGATCGTTCCAAGGCGGTGGGGTGTGTTTTAGCCAGCAGTCCCGTTCCTCGCGCCATTGTTTCAGTTTGTCCTGTGGCAGGGAATCAGCAAGCCGGAAGGTGACCCAGTAGATTACGCCTTCGCAAGTCCAGTGAGGCAGGTTGCGGCGGGTTCTATGGACGGGATTAAGAGATGGGAAAGATTGGGAGGTGGAAACGGCAGACAGGAATGTCTGCCCCACCTTGTTGAGGGGGCCGCTCATTGTAAGTGCCTCCCATTCCACAACGTTGCGTTGGACGGACTCAGACGTATTGGGCGCCGAACTGCTCCGCCACCTGCTTCTGGACCTCCTTGATGGCTTCGGCCTGGTCGGCGGCGCAGACCAGGGTGGCGTCGGGGGTGTGGATGATCAGCAGGTTATGGCAGCCGACCGTCACCACCAGGTGGTTGGGATCGCTGGAGGCCACCAGGGTGCCGGTGCTGTTGAGCAGGAGGTGCTTGGCGGCGGCCAAGGCGTTGCCGGCGGCGTCCTGGGGGCAGGTCTGCGCGAAGGCCGGCCAGGAACCGACATCCAGCCAGCGCAGGGGCATGGGAATGGCCGCGACCCGGACGGCCGGGTCGCGCGACGCCGGTTCCATGATGGCGAAATCGACGCTGATTTTCGGCAGGGTCGGGTACACGGCGTTCAAGACCGCCTGGCGTTGCGGGGTGTCCCAGGCGGCCGCGATGGTTTGCAGCCCCTCGTAGTTTTGGGGGGCATAGCGCCGGAGGCAGTCCAGCAGGGTGGCGGCGCGCCAGACGAACATGCCGCTGTTCCACAGGTAACGGCCGGGGCCGGCGGCAACATAGGCGGCGGCGGTTGCCGCGGCGGGTTTCTCCTTGAATTGGGCGACCCGGCGGGCGCCCTGGCCGAGCTCCTCGCCCAGTTCCAGGTACCCGTAGCCGGTGGCGGCGTGGGTGGGGGTGATGCCGAAGGTGATCAGGCTGTCAGGGAGCCGTTCCGCCAGCTCGAAGCCGCTGGCCACGATGGCCCTGAACTGTTCTTCCGGCTCAATGATGTGATCGGCGGTGAAGACGGCGATGACAGCCGCCGGGTCGCGCCGGGCGATCACGGCGGCGCTAAGCCCCACAGCATTGAGCGTGTCGCGGCCGCACGGTTCGCCGAGGAACTGGTCGGGGCCGAGTTCGGGCAGGCCCTGGCGGATCATGGCCTCGTGTTGCGTGGCGGCGCAGACATAGCGCTGCGCCGGGGGAACCAGTCCTTCCAGCCGCTGGGCGGCAATCTGCAACAGGTTTTTGCCGTTGATGAAAGGCAGGATCTGTTTGGGGGCGGCGTCCCGGCTCATCGGCCACAGGCGCGTGCCGCGGCCGCCGGCCATGATCATGGCATAGCGCATAGTGTTTCCTCGTTGGAGGGAAAGCTATCATGGAACACCGAGCTTGTCCACTGCTGGAAAAAAGCCGCCTGGCACATCCGGCTGCCGGTGATCTGCACCCCCGCGGTGTTCGATCCGAATCAGCCCTTGATCACGCCGAGAGGGCGGAGGCGGACTTCGGGGTGGACAAGGTCCTGCTCGGCGGCGATCACATCCTCAATGTTCTTATAGGCTTGGGGCGCTTCCTCCAGGTCGTACAGGGCGCCCCCCTTGGCGGGGCCGCGGCCGAACTTGCCGCGGGCGGGCTTCCAGCCGTCGAAGACGATGCCGCGCATCGCGTCGTCGCAGGCGTCCTTGCTCAGCCGCCGGCAGGCGTCCATCCGGCCCATGACGCGGCCGGCGCCGTGGGAGCAGGACATGAACGCGTCAGGGTTGCCGCGGCCGGTGACGATGTAGGAGGCGGTACCCATGCTGCCGGGAATGATCCCCGTCTCGCCGGCCTGGGCGGAGGTCGCCCCCTTGCGGTGGATCCACACGGTGCGGCCAAAGTGGGTTTCCGCCGCGGCATAGTTGTGGTGGATGTTCACCTCGCGGGTGAATACCACGTTTTTGAGCACCTGCGCAACCTCGTCCTTGAACACCGCCAAGATGCGGCGCCGGTTCTCGCGGGCGTATTCCAGGGCGAAGGTCATGTCGCGGATGTAGGCCTGGCCGGCGGCGGAGTTCGCGGGCAGGAAGGCGAGCTGGCGGTCGGGGATCACCGCCCGTTCCTGCTCGTTCAGGCGCAGGGCGAGCTGGTGGTAATACTCCGCGATGCGGTAACCGAGATTGCGCGAGCCGCTGTGGATCATCAGCCAGAGCAGGCCGTCATCGCCCGCCTGCAGTTCAATGAAATGGTTGCCGCCGCCCAGGGTGCCGAGGTTGCAGGCGGCGAGTTCCCAGCCGCCGGCATCGACGCCGCCGGGGCGGTCGCCGTCGCGCGCCTCCAGGCCGTTCCACGCCTGCCGGGTTCGGTGGGCGTGGCCTTCGCCGAGGGGCACGCCGCGTTTTACGCCGTGCAGGATCTTCTTCACCCGTTCCGGGGTCATTTCCGCGGCCGGGAAATTGGTTTGCACCGCGCCCATGCCGCAGCCGATGTCGACGCCGACGGCGTTGGGGATGACGGCGTTGTCGCAGGCGATCACGCCGCCGATCGGCATGCCGTAGCCGACATGGCAGTCCGGCATCAGCGCCACGTGCCGGAACAGCACCGGATGATCCGCCAGGTTCGCCGCCTGTTGCAGCGCGGTCGCTTCCGGGGTGGCGCACCAGCTCAGCACCGGCAGCCGGCCAAGGTCGTTTCGGCTCCATTCCATGGGGGGGTCAATCCCGTTTGCGCAACACCAGTACCGTGCGGTTGGGGAGATAAAGCTGCACCGCGTGGCCGCCGTTGGCGGGGTGGGTGAAGTGGACGACGTCCGGTTTCACGCGGGCGAAACCGCCGAACGTTTCGGCGTCGGAATCCAAGATCACCCCATAGCTGCCGGGGGCGGCGGGGATGGGATAGTTTTCATAGGACCGGGTGGCGTCGAAATTGAAGACGAAGACCAGCCCGGCGCGTTCAAAGGCCAGGAGGCGGTCGGCCTCATGGTGGAGCAGCAGGTTGGCCGGGGGCGCGTTCAGCAGGCCGGCCGCTGCCGCCAGCGCGGTCATGGCGCGGTCAAAGGCGTCGAGAAAACGATAGCGCAGCAGGGAGTCCGTGGCCAGGCGCCATTGCCGGCGGGCGTAGTGGTACGACCAGCCGTTGCCTTCGCGCGGGAAGTCGATCCATTCCGGATGCCCGAACTCGTTGCCCATAAAGGTCAGGTACGCGCCGCCGCCGGTGGCCAGGGTGATCAGCCGCAACAGCTTGTGCAGCGCCACGGCGCGGTCCGCCTCCAGGCTTTGGCAGAACACCGACATGTCGGTGTACATCTTGGTGCCCATCAGCCGGAACATGAGCGTCTGGTCGCCGACAATGGCCTGGTCATGGGATTCCACATAGGCCACGGAGCGTTCGTCCGCGCGGTGGTTGTTCAGCTCGTACCAGAGCTGGCCGAGGGGCCACGCCTCGTCGGGCAGCGTTTTCAGCAGCTTGATCCAGTAGTCCGGCACGCCCATGGCCAGGCGGAAGTCGAAGCCCTGCCCGCCGTCCGCCACGGTCGCCGCCAGGCCCGGCATGCCGCTGACGTCCTCGGCAATGGTGATGGCGTCGGGCCGGACCTCGTGAATGACCGTGTTGGCCAGGGCGAGATAGATCAGCGCGTCATCATCGACCATGGCGCCGAAATAGTCGTCATAACGAAGAAAGGCCCGGTTCAGGCCGTGGTCCCGGTAGAGCATGCTGGTCACGCCGTCGAAGCGGAAGCCGTCGAAGTGGTACTCATCCAGCCAGAAGCGGCAGTTGGAGAGCAGGAAATGTAGCACCTCATGTTTGGCGTAGTTGAAGCAGCGGGAATCCCAGGCCGGATGCTCGCCGCGCGGTCCCTCATGGAAATACTGCCAGGGCGTGCCGTCGAAGCGGCCCAGGCCTTCCGCCTCGTTCCTGGCCGCGTGCGAATGCACCAGGTCCATGATCACCGCGATGCCCAGGCCGTGCGCGGCGTCGACCAGTTCCTTCAGTTCCTCCGGCGTGCCGCAGCGCGAGGAAGCGGCGAAGAAGTTTGCCACCTGGTAGCCGAACGAGCCGTAATAGGGATGCTCCTGCACCGCCATGATTTGGAGGACGTTATAGCCGCCGCGCGCGACCCGCGGCAGCACGTTTTCCCGGAACTCGACGTAGGTGCCGACCCGTTCGGCCTCCTGGCCCATGCCGACATGCGCCTCGTAAATCAGCGGCGCCCGTCCCGCCGGCACCTGGAACGCCGGGTGCTTCCAAACGTACGGCTGCGCCGGTGCCCAGACCTGGGCGTTGAAAATTTTGGTGTGGTCGTCCTGCACCGCCCGCCGGCACCACGCCGGCAGCCGCGGGCCCTGGCCGCCCGGCCAGTGCATTTCCAGGCGGTAGAGCTGATTGTGCTGCAGGGCCGCCACCGGCAGCCGCAGTTCCCAGACGCCGCCGGGCGAGATCCGCGTCAGGGCGAACTCCGCCTGTTCCCGCCAGTCGCTGAACTCGCCGACCAGGGCCATGGCGGTCGCATGGGGCGCCCATTCGCGGAACACCCAGCCGCCGTCCGGTTGCCGGTGCAGGCCGAAATATTCATGGCCGGAGGCGATCTCCGCCAAGGTGGTGTGCGGCCCCCGCAAGGTTTCCTGCAACGCCAGCGCCTGCTCCCGGCGCCGGCGCATCTCGCCGGCCCAGGGCTGCAGCAGCGGATCCCGCCGCACCACCGGCAGCTCTTCGTCTATCGCCGCCGCCGTGGGGGCGGTGGTGGGGCGCTTTTGTGAGGGCATGCCAAGGTGCCTTTATCTCGCCGATACGTTTACTCAATATCAGGCTCATCCGAGCCGCGAACGAAGCGACCGCAGGGAGCGGGAGTGACCGGTCAATCAGGATTCAACTTCCCCTGGGGGACCGCAATAGGTGACCCGTCACGGACGTTCCGGGCTCGGATGCCTGCCGCTTCCGGTTCGCCTTTTTTGGCCTCTTGCGGCTGCCAGAGCGGGGTGGTGTGGAAGACGCAGACACCGGCATTGAAGACGGGGCGCAGCCCCAGCCGCTGGACAATCGGATTCAGAAGCTCGCGCACCCCGGGGTCGGGCGGCGGCGACAACATAGCCCAGTGGATTCGGTACTTCCGCACCGTGTCCGCAAACTCCGCATAGGTGAGGTCGAATGGCCGCACCACCACCTGGACGGGGCGGAAATAGTAGGCAAAAATGGGGCAGGGCACCACCTCTTTCAGATGCCAGTAATGCATGGGGGTGAGCAGCACCCGGTCGTCGTCCTGCACCAGCGTGTTCATCACCCGTGCGGCCAGGGCCGAGGTTTGCGAACCGGTGAGCAGGTTGCGTTCCTGTCGCGCGGCCAGTGCTTCATAGCTGTCGGCCAGGCGCGGGGACAGGAACACGATGACGGTGGCGGCCGTCACGGCGGCGCCCAGCAGCCAGGCCAGGCGCGGCCGTTCCGGCAGCCAGCGGGGGAGGGCGCGCAACAGGCTTACCAGCGCCAGCCCCTGCAGGGTGGCCATGGCCGGATAGAAGGTGACGGTGAACCATGACCCTTTCAAGCGGGCGACGGTAATCACCGCGAGGCCGGGCAGCAGCAGTGCCAGCGGCCAAATGGACAAGGGCGACGGGGTGGCGGTGGCGTCGTCGGCGGCCGCGCCCGCCCGCCGCCGGCCCTGCCACAGCAGAACGCCGGCGAGCACGGCGCCCGCCACCAGCACCACGAGGCCGGCCCAGCCCAGGTCGCCCGGCAATTTGGTAAAATAAAAAGACCATGGCCGGGCCCAGTCGGAGCTCTCGCCCTGGACACTGCCGGTGGTCAGGCGCCAGAAATGGCGGAGGGTGACGCTGAAGCACACAAACCACCAGCCGGCGGTGAGGACCGTGGCCGCGGCGGTCGCCGCCAGGTCACGCCAATGCCGCTCCTGCGGACTCCGCAGCCACCACAGCGCGGCCACGGCCAGGGCGTAGAAAATGGCCAGTTCCTTGCCAAGGAACGCCACGCCCAGCGCCAGGCCGGCCAACCAGTAGCGGCGGCGGTCGAAACAGAGGAGGGCGGTCAGGCCGCCCAAGATCACGACCGGTTCTTCCTTGATCCAGGTGCCGTAGAACACGGCCCCGGGCATGACGGCCAAAAACCCCAGGGATGCCAGGGCCACGCCCGGACCAAAGGCGCGCCGGTTGAGCAGGAACAGCGGGATCAGGCCGGCGGTTCCCAGCGCCAGGGTCAGCCACTCGGTACGTTCCGCGTAACCGGCGCGCAATGGCTCCAGAAGCAGGCTCAGGATGCCCAGCAGCGGCGGGTGCCGCCAAAACCACGGGGAGTAGCCGTCGGTGCCGCCGCCGTACAACGCCCGGGTGGTCAGCAGGTGCATCGCCTCATCCCAAAACAGGAGATGCCCGATCCAGCGGGCCCGCAAGGCCACAAACACGCCGACGATCAGCAGGGCGGTGAGCCAACAAAGCGGCCGCCGCCAGGTGGCGCCGCCTGCGGATGGGGGTGCGATAATCATGCGGGAGACCCAATTTCCGGGATTGAATATCCAATATCCAACAAGGAATGTCCAAGGAAAAAGCCATTCAGCTCTGTGAAAAGCGCCCCCCATATTGACTTGGACATTGGATATTCCTTGTTGATTATTGGACATTCATGTCTTGTAAAAATGGTGAATACATCAGGTTAGGCGTCAGACAGTTCGGACGGGTCAGACGCGTCGGACACGTCGGACACGTCGGACACGTCGGACGGATGGCGGGTGTCCGCCGGGGCCACGGCGACCACCAGTTCGCCGCGCCAGGCGCGCCCGGCGGTTTGCCGGAGCAGTTCGGCGATGGTGCCGCGCAGGCATTCCTCATGCAATTTGGTGGCCTCGCGGATGACCGCCACCCGCGTGTCGGGGCCCAGAACGTCCTGGATCTCTTCCAGCAGCCGGCAGATGCGGTGGGGCGACTCGAAGAAAAAGGTGGTTTCCCCGGTGGTGGCGACGGTGGCCAGGGTGCTCCGGCGCCGGCCGGACTTGACCGGCAGGAATCCCAAAAAGCGGAAGCGGTCCACCGGCAGGCCGGCGGCCACCACGGCAAAGGTGAGGGCGGACGGGCCGGGGAGAACCACCGGCTCGATGCCGCGGGCCACGGCGGCGCGGACCATAAAAAATCCCGGGTCGGAGACGGCGGGCGTGCCGGCATCGGAGAGCAGTGCCACTTTTTTGCCGGCGACGATCTGGTCCAATAGCGCGTCGGTGCGCCGATGTTCGTTGTAGGCGTGATATGGCGTCAGCGAGGTGCGGATCTCATGGGCGTCCAACAGGATGCGGGCGTGGCGGGTGTCTTCGGCGGCGATCAGGTCGGCCTCACGGAGGGTGCGCAGGGCGCGCAATGTGATATCTTCCAGATTGCCGATGGGGGTGGCAATCAAGGCGAGCCAACCGGACGAGGGCGCGGGTGATGGAGTGGTCATGCAACACCGTATCATACCACGGGGGTGCCGTCAATGGCGCCGGGAGGGTTGCGGGGTTATGGTGCCGTCTTATGGTATGTTGTTCTTTGGGTGGAATTAATTTCGGAAGAGCAAATGGTTATGGAAGCCGGGTGTGTGGTCATGTCTGGGGTCAGGCGGGCGTTGGTGATGGCCTTGCCGTGGTTCGGCGCGTGCGGCGTGTGGGCCGTCAGCAATGACGGCGCCGCGGCCAAAACCACGCCAGCGCCGGTCTTCGCGCCGGTTGCCGCGGCCCCGGCGGTGGATGTGACGTCGTGGGCCGGCGAGTGTCAGACCTTGGAAACCTTGGCGGGGATTGCCGGGCGCGTGCGCGGCGTTATTGAGGCGCAGGATCCCAAGATGCGGGATCGCGTTTTGGCGGAAGCCGCCATGGAAGCGCATACCCTGTCGGGCGGGCGGGCGACGGCCCCGGCGATGGCCTTGGAACAGGACATCAGGGCGACGATCCGCAATTTTCAACAACTGGCGTTGCCGGCGTTCCAAATGCTGGAGGAGCAGGCCCGGTGGCGGCGGGTGGAAGGAACACTGGCGGCACGCCTGGTCTGGCGTCAACGGGTGTTGGACGGTCTGCGTCTGTGGCACAAGGCGCGCCAGGATCCGGTGGGGGGGCTGGCGTCCATGGTTCAGGCGGAGGCGATGTTGAGCGAGGTAGGAGGGGCCGGTCAGGAGGATCCGCGCCTCAGTGTGGCCCTGACCGCGATTCGCAAAGATATCGCGGCGGTGCCGTTGCCATCCCTGTTTGAGGCGGTGAGTGGCATGGAACTGGTCCGGTTGCCGCCGCCGATGGACGAATGGTATGTCACCCGCGGCCCGGCGACTTGGCGCTTGTTTACGGACTTTCTGTCCGAAACGCCCGGGGCGGCGGCGGCCGGGTGTCTGCTGGCTGGCAAGGCCGACTTGGACCCCAAGACTCTGCGCTGGTTGCCGCGCCAGCCGGAGCAACCCGCCAATAATGTGGATGCGATCCTGGCCGGACGGTGTGCCGCCTGGCTGGGGGGACGGCTCAACGGCAAGGGCATGCTTCCAGACATAGGTTCCATGCCGTTGGCGGTTGCCGCGGTTCCCTCCGCGCCCAAAAGACTGGCGTGGTGGACTCGCAGCCCCTGGGGCGGTGACGAGGCGGCGGCGCGCCGGTGGCGCGACGAACTGGGTGTGAAAATGCTCACCCTTTGTGATCCTGACGGTGTTTATGGTGCCGGCGCCACCTGTGGCGAGCTGGCTTCCGCCTGGGGGGCCAAGGTCGGGTTTTGGGTGGCGGTGCCGGCCGAGACGGTGGCCGCCGAGCGCCTGCGCCGGCTGCGCGAAGTTTTGAAGCCCACCGGCCCGCTTACGGCTTTGGGGAGGTCACCGTTATGACCTGGCAAAAAAGGGGAATAAAAGTTCTCGTTGTTGGGATGTTGCCGGTGTTGCTGGCGGTGGCCGGTTGTGTCACCACCGGGAAGCCGGTGGAGCGTCCTGGCAAGGAACTGCCTCACCTGGCCCGGCACGAAGTTCTCGGGCGCCAGACCGGCTTTGAGGTGGCGATGGAGACCGCGCCCGGCGGCCCGGTCATCCGTTTTTATGGCACGGAAACGGTGCGCAGCCGCGAGGTGCGGCAATATGAAAAGTGGATTTATTGGGAAATCGAGGGCGAGGCGGATCCCAGCAAAATCCGCAAGCAGTATGTGTCCGGCGAAACCCTCGAACGCTGGGAGCCGGAACATGTGGACCGGCGCCGGACCGGCCCCCTGGCCGACGCCCGGGCGACGATCAACCGTGAGGTCGCCACGCTGGGTAAGGACGGGGCTTGGCCGGCCAGCCGCGAGTTGCTGTTGCGCCAGTTTGATGCCTTGGAACCGGGGAAACATCTGACTACAATCTTGGTTTGCCAGGTGGCAGGACGCGGCGAACAACGCCTGAGCGTGCCCCGGTGTGAGTTGTTGAAAGCCATGGGGGTTGATTGGCGCTTGCCGAAGGATCATTCGCCGCGCGGACTCCGCCTCCGGGTGGAAACCCTTCCGGCGCCGCCGCGGCTGGGGGCCAGTCTAATCGTCCGGGTGCGGGTCACCAATCTGGGATCGGTTCCCGCCGCCCATGTCATGGGGCGCCTGTTCAGCCGTCAGGCCTGGTTGGATGGACGGGCCTTCTATTTTGGCCAAATTCCGCCGGGTGGAGAAGGCGTTGCGGAACGGACCGTGCAGGTGCCGCCCGCCGCCCCGCCGCCGGACGGCCGGGTGTTCGCCGAGTTCGTCATGCGGAACCCCACCGGCTGGACGGAGAAAAATCCCGAGGCCCGCCTGGCCGTCCCGGTGGTCTGGACATTCCCCGCCAAGCCGTGACGGGTGCATGACCGTTTTGTCGGGCAATATTGGGGCCACCCTTTTGGAAAAGGGTGCTCCCCAAGCCCCTTCCTAAAACTTTTGAATCATTTTGCGGATTTCGCAGGCCGCTCCAGTGCAATCATTCACGCTTGGG